>NZ_JBITCL010000005.1:131004-441671 GCF_044453165.1 Streptomyces sp. NPDC051740
ACGGTCCGGTAAGGGCACGCACCCCGGCCGCACGGGCGACGCGGACCGCCCCCGGCACGGCACTCCGGCCCACCGACCCCGAACCGGACCGGACCGGCAGTCCACCACACCGGCGGCGGAGACGGTCCGGTAAGGGCACGCACCCCGGCCGCACGGGCGACGCGGACCGCCCCCGGCACGGCACTCCGGCCCACCGACCCCGAACCGGACCGGACCGGCGGACCACGACACCGGTGGCGGAGACGGTCCGGTATCCGGGCCGGGCGGTGTTCAGCCCTGTGTCTGCAGCTGCCGCAGCTGTCGCCGTACGTGGTCCAGGGCGCCCTCTCGGCGTCCCGGCACCCGGCCGCGCAGCTCCGCGAGGACCGTGCCGAGTTCGCGGGCCCTGGCCGGGTCGCCGATCCGGCCCCACTGGTGGTGTGCCCGGTCCACGGCCGTCTCGACGGCGGGCGCGTCCGCCGGCTGCCCGGCGGTCAGCCGGGCGCTCGCGACGGCCAGCCAGGTACGGCAGCTGCGCGCCGCGTCCCCGGCCAGCATCGCCAGGTCCGCCCGGACCTCCGTCCAGTGCAGCGCCTCCTCGGAGGCGGGCCCGTGCGCCAGACCGGCCGCCTGCTCCAGCCGCGCGGCGAGCGCGTCGGCGTCCGCGTGCCGGCCGGCGCGCACGGCGGCGGTGACCGCCGCGTGCGGATCGCCCGGCACCGGACCGGGCCGCGCCAGCAGCAGGTCCGTGCCCGCGCTCTCCGGCGCGATCCGCGTCAGCGCCTGCTGGTGCAGCTCCTCGTCCGGCGGACGCCACCCGCTGCGCAGGATCGTCGCGACCGCCTTCATGTACTCCGGTGCCGCGACCCCGCGACGGGACGGCGGGGGCGCGACACGGCCGTAGACGGCGTTGTCGGGGCCGCAGTCGAGCGGGGACGGGCCCGGCGGGCGCGGCGCGCTCAGCGCCTGCCAGGTCTCCGGGTCGGCGTGCAGGTCGAGGAAGAGCGTCGTCGCGCCCGCCGGACGCAGCCGCAGCTCCTCCCGGAACCAGTGCCACGGCAGTCCGGTGTACCGCACGGTGGGCGCGGTCGTCCGGGCCAGCGCGAGGTGCGGCAGCCGCTGCCGTCGGTCGAGCTGGAGCTGGCCGGTGACGTACACGGTCAGCGGTCCGGGCGCCGCGGCGGCGGCACGCAGCCGGGTCAGTACGGCCTGCGGCTCCAGCGGGTCGGCGAGTTCGACGACGTTCGCGGTCTCCGCGCCGGACAGCACGGCGGGCGGCACCGCCGCGAGGACCGGGAGCACGGACGCCGCGTCCACCAGCCGCCCGCGGCCCAGCGGCGAGGCCGCCAGCAGCAGCACGGTTCCGGGCATGGTCCCCTCCCCTGTCGATCACCTACGGCAGCACGGTAACCGCTGCGGCCGCGAAGGGTGGTGTCAGTGGGGTGAACGTCCCCCTTCGGGGCCTTCGCCCCCCGGCGCGCGGGACAGGCGGGGCGCGCGGATCCGTCGTACCGCGAAGGCCGTGGTGTCGTCGACCAGGTGCCCCCGGCTGTGCCGCAGCGTCCCGTCCCGTACGACGGCGACCAGCCGGCCCGGCGCGGCGACCCGCGGGTCCGCCGCCACCGCCCGGGTCAGGTCGTCGGCGAGCCGGTAGAAGTCGCCGGCACCGTCCCGCGCCTCGGTCACGCCGTCGGTGACCAGCAGCAGCGTCTCACCGTCGGCGACCGGCACCCGGCACACCGGCGGCCGGCCGGGGGCGAGGTCGCGGCAGCCGAGCGGGAGACCCCCGGCGGCCGGCAGGGACCGCACACCGTCGGGGCCGACGGCCAGCGGGGGCTCGTGCCCGAAGACGACGGTGTCCACCACGTCGGTACGGTCCGCCGGGAAACCGAGCAGTACGGCGGTGGCGAACCGGTCGCGGTCGCCCCGGCCGAGGGCGGCGGTGTACTCGCGGTGGCGCAGCATCCGGTTCTCCAGCCGGTCCGCGACGTCCGTCAGGTCGGCCTCGTGGTAGCCGGCCTCGCGGAACGCCCCGAGCAGCACCGACGCCGTCTCCACCGCGCCCAGCCCCTTGCCCTGGACGTCACCGACCAGCACCCGGGTGCCGTACGGGCCCGGCTGGATGTCGTAGAAGTCGCCGCCGACGCGGGCCTGGGCGTCCGCGGTGAGGTAGATCCCGGCGTGCTCCAGACCGCCCCAGTCCGGCGGCAGGGGGCGCAGCACGGTGCGCCGTACGGTCTCGGTGACGTCCCGCATGTGCAGCGTCCGGCGCTCACCGCGCACCCGCACCAGACAGGCCAGTGTGGCGAGGACGCCGCCGGTGGCGACGAGGATGAAGTCGGGCAGTCCCGCCCGGAACTGGTGCGGCCAGGCGCTGTCCACGAGGGTGTACGTGACCATCGCGAGCACGGCGAACAGGGCCGTTCCCCACACCCCGCAGATCGCGGCGGCGATGCCCGGCACCAGCACGATCCAGGAGACGGTCCGGAACTCGCCGCCGGTGTTGTAGTCGATGACCGCGATGATGACGAGCAGCAGCAGCGGCGGCACCCAGGCGACGCTGCGGCCCCTCAGCCGCAGCATCTCGTGCCGGTGCACGACGTCGCGCGGGCCCTGTCCCCCGCTGCCCTGACTCACGGCCCCAGCGAAACACGGCACCGTGCGGCCCGCATCCGGTCTCCACTTGCCGACGGGCCCCGGGAGGTGTGCATTGGTGGGACGGGGGCGAGGAGAGAGGAGTGACCTCATGGCGCACACGGCACCCCGGCCCCGGGGAATGCTCGAGCCGGCCGGCACGACCGACGTCTTCGGCGCACGGACCCACCGGGTGGCGAAGGTCGTCGTACCCGTCCTGCTCGGAGTCGTGTACGGCTACTGGGTGGCGGCCAACCGCCGCTACGGCGGGCCGATCACCGTGGAGAACTTCCTGTACGGCTTCTTCGCCGGCGTCGTGTTCTCGCTGCTGTTCATGGCGCTCCTCGCCCTGGCCCCGAAGGTGCGGCGCGAACTGCACGCGGTGCTCTGGGCCGCCCTCATCGGCAGCGCGCTCGGCTTCCTGGTCATCCAGGCCCCCAGCCCCGGCGTCCTGCGCTCCACGATCCTGGGCCTGCTGGTCGCGGCGGGGGTCTTCGCGGCGATGTTCTACCGCTTCTACACCCACGAGGACGCGACGGGCCACCGGATCGGGTAGGCCGCCCCCACCCCGTGATCCACGGGCACTCGCTCCCCGCGTTCCCACGGGCACTCGCTCCCCGCGTTCCCACGGGCACTCGCTCCCCGCGTTCCCACGGGCAGTCGCTCCCCGCGTTCCCACGGGCAGTCGCTCGCCGCGTTCCCGCGGCCACTCGCTCCCCGCGTTCCCACGGGCAGTCGTGCCGCTGGGGCGGCACGGGTGGGCGCGACGGCACCCCGTAAGCGCCGGGCCGCGCAAGCACCCTCCGGCCCACCCCGACGCGGAGCACCCCGCACAACCGCCCGTTCGGGCCGCCACCACTCGCGCCCCCACCACCCGCCCCCTTGACTGAAGGGGTGGCCCCCCACAGCACCCGCCTCCGCACCGCCCTCTCCGCCGCACTCCTCACCCTCACCTGCCTCCTCACCCCCTGCGGCACCCTGGCCGCCTGGGCGGCCGCCCTCGCCGACACCGGCCACTACGTCGACACCATGGCCCCGCTCGCCACCGACCCCGACATCCGCGACGCCGTGGCCGACGCCGTGGGGGACGAGGTCGTACGGGAACTGCACGCGGAGACGACCGACACCACCCCCCTCGGACCGTTCGTCCGCGAAGCGGTCCGCTCCTTCACCCGCACCGACGCGTTCCGCACCGCGTGGGAGGCCGGCAACAGGGCCGTCCACGACGCCGTCCTGCACGCCCTGCGCGACGACGCGGCCACCCCCGGCCCGGTCACCGTCGACCTCGCCCCCGTCACCGCGCGGGTACGCGCGCGGCTCGCCGCCGACCACCTGCCCTTCGCCCACCGCATCCCCGTCGAGCACACCGAGGTCGCGGTGGTGCCGGCCGGGGAGGTGGCCGGGCTCCGGAAGGGGTACCACGTACTGGACGCCGCCGCGTTCTGGCTGCCGCTCGCGGCCGTCGTCCTCGCCGTCACCGGCATCGCCGTCGCCGCCCGCCGCCGGCGCGCGCTCACCGCGACCGGCCTGGGCACGGCCCTGGGCGGCGCCCTGCTCGTCCTCGCGGTCGCCGCCGGCCGCCGGCTCACCCTGGCCGACCTGCCCGACCGCGTCCACCGCCCGGCGGCGGGCGCGGTCTACGACGCCCTCACCGCCACCCTGCGCACGGCGTCCTGGCTCCTCCTCGCCCTGGGCCTGACGGTGGCCCTGGTCTCCTGGCTGGCCGGCCGCCACGGCAGCCGCCGCCCACCCCCGTCCCCCGCGACCCCCCGCCACGCCCCCTCGTCCTTGAGGGAGAATCCGGGCATCGCACCCGCGAGCGGAAGGCCGGAACGTTGGACACTGCGACTGCCGACCCGACGGTCACCGGGGACGGGGCGGGGCGGAAGGGCGGACGGCGGCGGTTCGGCGCCCGCTGCGCGGGGCTGCTGTTCGCCGGGGTGAGCGTGGTCGTCGGCTGCCGGACCGCCGACACCGACGGCATCACCCCCGTGCCCCAGCTCCTCGCCTTCCTGCCCTGGCTGCTCGTGCCCACGGCCGCCGGGCTGCTGTTCACCCTGTTCGCCCGGTGGTGGACCGGCGCGGTGTGGGGCGTGGCCCTGCTGGGGCTGCTGGCCTGGTTCATCGAGCCGTACGGGAAGACCGGCGATCCCGCGGGGCCGCCCGTGGCCGAGCTGCGGGTGCTGACCTCGAACGTGGAGTTCGGGCAGGCCACCGGCGCGCTGATCGACGCCGTACGCCGTGCGGAACCGGACGTCGTGTTCGTCCAGGAGTGCGAGTACACCTGCGACGCGGCGCTGAAGCGGGAGCTGACCGACACCTACCCGTACCGGGAGGCGGTGGAGGGCGGCGGCTCCGAGGGCTCGGTCGTCCTCAGCCGTTTCCCGCTGCGGGCCACCGACGGCGTCCCCGGCACCATGGGCATGCCGGGCGCCGTCGCCGACGTCGACGGGCACGCCGTACGGCTCCAGCTCGCGCACCCCATGCCGCCGCTGCCCGGCCAGGTGGGCCTGTGGCAGCGGGAGCTCGGCCGGCTGCGGGACGCGGCCGCCGCCGACCGGGACACCCCGACCGTGCTCGCCGGGGACTTCAACGCCTCCCAGGACCACGCGGCCTTCCGCCGCATCCTCGACACCGGCCTGCGCGACGCGGCCCGCCTGACCGGCGCCGACCGGACCCCGACCTGGCCCTCCCGCACCACCCCGGCCTTCGGCACCCAGATCGACCACGTCCTGGTCTCGGAGGAGTTCGCCGCGCCCCGAGCCCGCTTCCTCGACCTCGAGAACACCGACCACCGAGCCCTACTGGTCGACCTGACCCTGCACGCCACGTAACTGCGGGCACCCCGCCGCCCAACTGCGGGCAATCGTGCCGCCCAACTGCGGGCGCCCCCGCCGCCCAACTGCGGGCAATCGTGCCGCTGGGGCGGCACGGGTGGACGCGGCGGCACCCCGCAAACGCCGGGCTGCGCGACACCCCCCGACCGCCCCCACACCGTGCGACTACCGGCTACCGGCTACCGGCTACCGCGAGGACTTCTGCAACCCCTTCTCCGCCTTGTCCAGCGCCGCGGCGAACCCGTTCGCCCACAACTGGTTCACCCGCGACCGCTCAGCCGAGTTGGGGTACGCGTTGGTGCACGACGTCCCGGGCCCGCCCCCGGACATCAGCTCACTGCACGGCCCCGAGTAGTGGTCCGGCAGTCCCAGCACATGCCCCGTCTCGTGCGCGGTCACCCGCGTCGAGTCGTACGTCTGGTTCTGCCGGTAGTCGAGGAAGATGTACCCCCGCCCGTGCCCGTCGGTGGACGCGTACGACCCGCGCGAGTCGTTGCCCTCGTAGTACGAGAAGTCGGCACCCGACGTGCCGGCCTGGAGTCTCACGTTGGAGACCGAGCTGTTCCAGATCTGCGTGCTGCGGGCTATCTGCGTGGCGAACGACGGCGCCCGGGAGGCGTTGTAGACGACGGTGACGGCGGCCGCGCTCGTCGGGTTCGCGGCCCGCTTCTCGGCCGCCGACTTCAGCACGGCCTCGAAGAAGGCCCGGTTGGCCGCCGCTTCCTCCGCCGACCCGTCGTAGGCGGCGTACGCGACGGACGACCCGGCGTCGACGGGCGCGGGGGCCGCCGTCGCCGGGGCGGTGCCGAGGCCGAGAGCCGTGAGGCTCAGGCCGGCGGCGGTGAGCACGGACATGGGCATGCGCATACGCATCGATGACTCCTTGAGGTGGGGGTCGAGTCACATGTCACCGAGGAGTGTGTGCGCCTGTGCGGCGGCTGTGATGATGGCAACCGGTGATAGGACGGCCCTATCGACCGACTCCGGACACCCGGCCGCGCGCGCCCGACTCCGCCTGAACGGACGGGGTTTGTGTGTCTGGTGAAACCTGAACTTCCGCCTTACCCTCCCAGGGCATGGAGCTTGAGGTCAGGCACCTCAGGGCGCTGTGCGCGATCGCCGACACCGGCAGTCTGCACCGCGCCGCACGCCAACTCGGCGTGTCTCAGCCCTCGTTGAGCACGCAGTTGCGGCGCATCGAACAGGAGCTGGGCGGTGCCCTGTTCGTACGCGCGCGCACCGGCTGCCGTCCCACCCCGCTGGGCCGGCTGGTGCTCAGCCGCGCCCGCCCACTCGTCACCGAGATGCGCTCGCTGGTCACCGAGGCCCGCGCCGCCGCCGTCGGCGGCCGGCAGTTGCGCATCGGCTCCACCGCCAGCCGGGCCCTGGCCGGCTGGCTGCGACGGCTGCGCCGGCACTGGCAGGAACCCACCCTGCACATGGACGTCTCCGCCAACGCCCTGCTGCGCATGGTCGCCGACGGCCAGCTCGACGTGGCGTTCGTGCACGAGGTCGAGGGTTTCCCGCTGCGCGTACCCGACGGCCTGCGCACCCGGGTCCTCGTCGAGCGCGAACCGCAGTTCGTGTCGCTCCCGGCCGACCATCCGGCCGCCGCGCGCCCGGTGGTCCACCTGTCCGACCTGGCCGGCGACCGCTGGATGATCGACCCGGCGGTCGACGGCGAGTGGGACGCCGTACGACGGGTCCTGCACGCCGCCGGGATCAGCCCGCGCGTGCTGCACGGCGACTACCACACGGCCGCGTCCCTGGTCGCCATCGGCGAGGTCGTCACCGTGTGCCAGCCGACCTCGCCCTCCCGCCCCGAGACGGCGGTCCGCCGGCTGCACGGCGACCCGCTGGGCGTACGGCTGCTGCTGGCGGCGCGTACGGAGTCGGAGCTGGAGGGCGTCTATCCCGATCTGGCCGAGGCGTACCGGGAGGTGGCGCGGCAGGCACCGGCGTACCGGGAGTGGCTGGATCAGGACCTGGTTCCGGGACCCTGATCCGGCCACCCCCGAAGGGGCGCGTCAGACGCCGATGTCACGGCCGTCCGCGCGCCACACCGCGACGACGGCCGGGCGGACGTACGTGCCGGGTCCGTCGGGCCAGGCGCTGGCCGGCTGGTCCACGGTCGCCCCGTCCACCTCGCCCGGGTGCTGTACGGCGACCAGCACCCGCCGGTCCTGGATGACCGGGCCGCAGGTCTCCGCGCCGTTGGGCACGGTGAGGAACTGCTTCAGCTCACCGCGCCGGTCGCCGCGCGTGGCGACGCCGAAGAGGCCGTCGTGGGAGCCGAGGGCGCTGCCGTCGGTGGAGATCCACAGGTTGCCGTGGTCGTCGAAGGCGACGTTGTCCGGGCAGGAGATCGGGCTGACGGAGTCCTTCGGGAACCCGGCGAAGTACGTCGCCGGGTCCTCCGGGTCGCCCGCGACCAGGAACAGCGACCAGGCGAAGCGGGTGCTCTCCGGCCGGTTCCAGCGCTCGGTCAGCTCCAGGACGTGGCCGTGCTTGTTGGAGTTGCGCGGGTTGGCCTCGTCGGCGGCGGCGTAGTCGGTCTTGCCGCGGTTGGAGTTGTTGGTGAGGGCCATGTAGACCTTGCCGGTGACCGGGTTGGGCTCGATGTCCTCGGGCCGGTCCATCTTGGTGGCGCCGACCTTGTCGCCGGCGAGGCGCGTGAAGACGAAGACCTCCTCGGCGGTCATGCCCTCGACGTGCGAGACGGCCCCGTCGGCGGTGGCGGTGGCCAGCGGGATCCACCGGCCGCCGCCGTCGAACTCGCCGTCCTTCGGGAGCTTGCCGGTGCCGTCGATCTCGATGGCCGGGGAGTCGCCGGTGAGCTCGGCGACGTACAGCGTGCCCTCGTCGAGCAGCGAGAGGTTGTGCTCGCGGGCGGAGCGGCTGTTGCCGTGCCGCATCTTCTTGCTGCCGACGAACTTGTAGAAGTAGTCGAAGCGCTCGTCGTCGCCCGAGTAGACGACCGGGCGCCCGTCGTGCGTCAGCCGCACGGTCGCGCCCTCGTGCTTGAACCGGCCGAGCGCGGTGTGCTTGCGGGGCGTCGAGTGGGGGTCGTACGGGTCCAGCTCGACGACGTACCCGAACCGGTGCACCTCGTTGGGCTCCTGGGAGACGTCGAACCGCTTGTCGAAACGCTCCCACTTGCGCTCGGTGGCGCCGGTCCCGATGCCGTACCGCTTGTCGGTCGCGCGGCTGCCGTGGGCGAAGTACTGGTTGAAGTTCTCCTCGCCGTGCAGGGTCGTGCCCCACGGGGTGGTGCCGCCGGCGCAGTTGTTGAGGGTGCCGCGCACCTTGGTGCCGCTCGGGTCGGCGGAGGTCTTCACCAGGTCGGACCCGGCGACGGGCCCGGTGAGCCGGAACTCGGAGGTGGCCGTGAGGCGCCGGTTCAGCTGGTGCCGGGTGACGGGCGTCAGCTTGCCGCTCCGCCGCTCCTCCTCCACCGCGACCACGGCGAGGCCGTGCGCGGCCCAGGCGATCTCCACCTGCTCGCGGGTGGGGTTGTCGGCGTCGTAGTCCCGGAACATGAGGACTTCGTCGGTGTACTCGTGGTTGGCCACGAGCAGCTGCCGGTCGCGCTCGCCGCGCAGCGGCAGGAGGGCGAGGAAGTCGCAGTTGTACCCGAACTGCCCGGCCTGCGCCTCGGCGCTCTGCTTGTCCCCGTCGAAGGCGGGCGCGCCGCGCAGGATGGGCTCGCCCCAGCGGATGACGACGTTCTGCCGGTAGCCCTCAGGCACGGTCACGGCGTCGTTCGTGTTCGGCGCGACGGGCGTGAACCGCAGACCGCGGGCGCCCTTGGCCTTGTGGCCGTGGCTCTTCGCGGCAGGCGCCGCCTGCGCCTCGGGGGCGGCGGCGACGCCGACCGCCCCGGCACCGGCGGCGGCCACCGTCACGACGGCGGCGGCGCGCATCATGGAGCGGCGGCTGAGGGCGCCGGCGATGACGTCACCGACGTACTCGTTGGAGCTGGTGTTGGGCACCTCGTGGAAGCAGGCGTCACCACACCGGAAGCGGCAGGTCATGGCGGACCGGCCGCCGGGGTGGGAACCGGACGGCGTTCCGATCAGCGGCAGCAGCTTTCGCACGTTTTCTCTCCTTGGGTACCCGTGGTGTCAGCGTGACCGTAGGAGTACATATGTGCGGTAGCCGGGCGGCCGGGTGAACGGTGCGTGAACCTGCGGCAGCATTCGGGAAGGCGCACCGGGCCGAATCGCACCCTTGACATATACGATTCCGCAAACCCAACCCTGCCCAAGATCGCCCTTGCGGGCCGATAACCTTACGTGTCCGTCCTGGCCAGGGATTGACGGGCATCAACTCACGCGAAGGGTTGCGCACATGGGCATTCTCACTCTCCTGCGGAACGCGTTCGGCCGGTCACGCAAAGCGAGGTCCGTCGAAGCGGGGGGTGCGGTGGACGCCGCCGGGACGGCGAGCACGTCCCCGACGTCGCCCGCCCCGGCGGAGCCGGCCCCGGAGCCCGCCGCGGAGGCGCCCGCGGCCCCGAAGGTCCCGTCCCCGTCCCCCGAGCCCACCCCCGCACCCCGCGCGGCCTCGGTCCCGGAACCCCGCGAGGAACACGACCTGGTCTCCGCGGCCTTCGACAACATCACGGTCCCCAGCCCCACCCGCTCGGACGACCCCCCGGCCCCCGCCCAGGAAGCCAAGGCACCCCCGGCCCCCGAACCGAAGCCCGAGCCGGAAGCCGAACAGGAACCCGAGCCGGAGCCGACCCCCAAGCCGGAACCTGAGACCAAGCCGGAAGCCGAACCCGAGCCGGCCGCCGAGGCCGAGCCTGAGACCAAGCCGGAAGCCGAACCCGAGCCGGCCGCCGAGGCGGAACCAGTTGCCGAGGCGGAGCCTGAGACCAAGCCGGAGCCCGAGGCCGAGGCCGAGGTGGAAGAGAAGCCCGAGGCTGTCACCGAGCCCGCAGCCACCGACGGCGAGGACGCCCCGCAGGGACCACCCGCACCCGACGACGAAACCAGCACGGGCGGTGCGGGTGGGAACGAATCCCCGGCCGAAGGCGAAGCCGAGGCCGCACCCGAGCCGGAAGCCGAGCCGACGGCAGAGGCCGAGCCGACGGCAGAGGCCGAGGCGAAGCCCGGGACCACCACTGAGGCCGAGCCCGAGGTCAAGGCCGAGCCCGAGGCTGTCACCGAGCCCGCAGCCGCCGACGGCGAGGACGCCCCGCAGGGGCCACCCGCACCCGACGACGAAACCAGCACGGGCGGTGCGGGTGGGGACGAAACCGAGGCCGAAGCCGAAGGCGAGGCCGAGCAGCCCGCCGCGAAGCCAACCCCCGCCACCCCCCTCGCGAAGCTCCGCGACACCACCCTCACCACCGCCTACAAAGCAGCCGGCGCCACCCTCGAGAAGCACGACCTCACCGGCACCCGCGCCAAGGTCTACCTCGTCCTCGACCGCTCCGCGAGCATGCGCCCGTACTACAAGGACGGCTCCGCCCAGGCCCTCGCCGAGCAGACCCTCGCCCTCGCCGCCCACGTCGACACCGAGGCCACCCTCCACGTCACGTTCTTCTCCACCGAACTGGACGGCACCGGCGAGCTGACCCTCACCGACCACGAGAACAAGATCGACGAGCTGCACGCCGGCCTCGGCCGCATGGGCCGTACCAGCTACCACGCGGCCGTCGAGGCCGTCCTCGCGAAGCACGCCGAGGAGCCGGCCGGCACCCCCGCCCTGGTGGTCTTCCAGACGGACGGCGCCCCCGACGCCAAGACCCCCGCCACCCGGTCCCTCACCGACGCGGCGAAGGACCACCCCACCGTCTTCTTCTCCTTCGTCGCCTTCGGTGAGCACGACAACAAGGCCTTCGACTACCTCCGCAAGCTGAAGACGGAGAACACCTCCTTCTTCCACGCGGGCCCCACCCCCCGCGAGCTCACGGACGAGGAGCTCTACGAAGGCGTACTGGCGCCCTGGCGCCCGTAAACCCTTCCCGACCTCTGTCGGGGGGCGGACGGAATTCCCGTCCGCCCCCCGAAACGCGTGTGAGTCGATCTCCACGAGCCCAGTAGGATTTCGACCATGGCGGCCACTGGATCCGAGAAGCAGGGGGCGAAGGCGTACTACGTCTCGACCCCCATCTACTACGTCAACGACGCTCCTCACCTGGGCCACGCCTATACGACCGTCGCAGGCGACGTGCTCACCCGCTGGCACCGCCAGCGCGGCGAGAAGGTGTGGTACCTCACCGGCACGGACGAGCACGGTCAGAAGATCATGCGCACGGCCGAGGCGAACGGGGTCACCCCGCAGGCCTGGGCCGACAAGCTCGTCACGGAGTCCTGGAAGCCCCTCTGGGAGCACCTCGACATCGCGAACGACGACTTCATCCGCACCACGCAGAAGCGGCACACCGACCGCGTCCAGGAGTTCGTGCAGGACCTGTACGACAAGGGCGAGATCTACAAGGGCGGCTACGAGGGCCCGTACTGCGTGGGCTGCGAGGAGTACAAGCTCCCCGGCGAGCTGCTCGACGGCGAGGGCGAGTACGCGGGCCAGAAGCTGTGCCCGATCCACAAGAAGCCGGTGGAGATCCTCAGCGAGGAGAACTACTTCTTCAAGCTCAGCGAGTACGGCGAGAAGCTCCTCGCCCACTACGAGGCCAACCCGGGCTTCATCCAGCCGGAGTCCGCGCGCAACGAGGTCGTGAACTTCGTCCGCCAGGGCCTGCAGGACCTGTCCATCTCCCGCTCGACGTTCGACTGGGGCATCCCGATCCCCTGGGACGAGAAGCACGTCATCTACGTGTGGGTCGACGCGCTGCTGAACTACGCCACGGCGGTCGGCTACAACGAGAACCCGGAGAAGTTCGGGGCCACCTTCCCCGCCGACGTGCACCTGGTCGGCAAGGACATCCTCCGCTTCCACGCGATCATCTGGCCGGCCATGCTGATGGCGCAGGGCCTCCCCCTGCCCGGGAAGGTCGCCGCGAACGGCTGGCTGATGGTCGGCGGCGAGAAGATGAGCAAGTCCAACCTGACCGGCATCAAGCCGCAGGACCTGACCTCGCACTTCGGCGTGGACGCGTACCGCTGGTACTTCCTGCGGGCGATCGCCTTCGGCCAGGACGGCAGCTTCTCCTGGGAGGACTTCTCCGCCCGCTACACCAGCGAGCTGGCGAACGACTACGGCAACCTCGCCTCTCGCGTCGCGGCGATGGTCGGCAAGTACTTCGGCGGCGAGCTGCCGGCGTCGACGGCCGACGGCGAGGCGGAGCGGGCGATCCACGACGGCCTGGCGAAGGCCGTCACGGAGGCGGACCGGAAGATCGGCGAGGAGCTGGACTTCCAGGGCGGCATCCTGGCGGTGTTCGACTTCGTGAAGCAGGTCAACGGCTACATCACGGAACAGGAGCCCTGGAAGGTCGCGAAGGACGACTCGCCGGAGGGCAGGACCCGCCTGGCGACCATCCTCTACACGGCCGCGGAGTCCCTCCGCGCGGTGGCGGTCCTCCTCAACCCGATCATGCCGGAGACCTCGCAGAAGCTCTGGGACTCCCTCGGCGCGGAGGCCGGCCTCGGCGCGCTCGCCGACCAGAAGGTCCAGGAGGCCGGCACCTGGGGCGTCCTGCCCGCCGGCTCGACGGTCACCAAGGGCGCGGTCCTCTTCCCGCGTCTTGAGGAGAAGCCGACCGCGTAGAACGCGTGACGTACGTCCAGAGGCCCGGAAACGGCTTGTTTCCGGGCCTCTGCGCAGTTGAAGGGGTCAGTTTCCCGACGTGTGTGCCACGAAGTCGGCCCACGCGTAGCGCGTAAGTACGAGCTGAGGACCATCTATGTCCTTGGAATCGCGGACGTGCACCCCATCAGGGGCCTCGGCGATCTCGATGCAGTCGTTGCCGTCACCGCTGCTGCTGTAGCTGCTCTTGAACCAGACCAGCGCAGAAGCGTCGTGGCCAGTGGAGGTGCTGATCATGTCTCTCCAAGCATCTGCTCGATGAGGGCCCGCGACTCTCGGGGCGTGAGAGCCTGCGCCCGGATCATGCCATAGCGCAGTTCAAGGATCCTGAGCTGCTTCGGCTCGGACACCGGGCGACCACTGAACGCACCCTCGGTGCGCCCCACCGCCGTACCGTCCGGAAACTTGAGCACCTCGATCAGTCCGCCCGTGCCAAAGTGATCCTCGCAGTCAGTCGGCATCACCTGAATCGAGACGTTCCTCAACTGCCCGAGCTCCAACAGGCGTTCGAGCTGCCGCCGCCAAACCATTCTGCCCCCGACCGGGCGCCGCAGCGTCACCTCTTCCTGGACAAAACTCAGCGTCGGCGCCGGTGACCGCTCGAAGATCGAGCGGCGGGCCATCCGCGCGGCCACCATGCGCTCCGTTTCCTCATCCGAGTAGGCAGGAAGCCACGCTTCGAAGAGCGCCCGCATGTGCTCCTCGGTCTGCAACAAACCGTGGATGTTGTGGTTGCTGTACAACGCAGCCTCAACCGCCTGCGCCTCCAGCTTCCCCAGCGCCCGCACACTCTTCGGGTACCGGACCTTCCTCACGTCCTCCCAAGCCGCCGCGATGAGCCCGCCCGCGCCCAACACCTCGTCGGCCCTGCACAGATACTCCTGCTGGGGAATCCGCTTCCCACCCTCGACTTTGTAGACCAGGTCGTCCCCGTACCTGACCGCCGCCGCGAAGTCGACGACCCGCATGCCCATCGCCTCCCGCCGCAGCCTCAACTGACGCCCCACCGTGGTGAGAACGGCCACCCCCCACTCGTCCTCCGGGTCCACCTCCCACCCCGGCTCGTCCTCCTCGGTCTCGGTCCGGAGCCGTACCGCCTCGCCGTCCACCGACATACCGCACCCCTCTGTCGTACCGCCGTGCTGTGCAACGCCCGTACTCGTAGGCCGGTTTTTCCGACGGCTCGGACAGCGGCCGACAAGCACCGACAGTCACCCTACGTATCGGCGCTGTCACTATTCACGGTAAGCACGTCCGGCCACCCTCGGTCCCGTGAACAGCGAAAAGTCCACCCAACTTCTGTCACCCGCCGACCACTTCAGCGTGCTCCTGTCACCCACGCCCCGCGGCGCCCGCCTCGCCCGGCTGCTCGCCACGGACTGGATGCGCGGCCGGGACCTGCCCCACCGCACCACCGAGGCCGCCGAACACCTCGTCGCCGAACTCGCCGCCAACGCGGCCACCCACGGCCGGCTCACGGGACGCGACTTCCGCCTCGCCCTCCTGTCCCTCGACGCGACCCTCCGCATCGAGGTCACGGACACCCGCAGTGACGAACTCCCGCACCGCCGCGTCCCCGCCCCCGACGCCGAGTCCGGACGCGGTCTGCTCCTCGTCGAGGCCCTCGCCGACCGCTGGGGCGTGGAGCTCGGACCGGTCCCCCGTAAGACCGTATGGGCGGAACTCGATCTGCCTCCACGCTGACCAGCGGAAACGACATCGGCACCGGAACCCGATCGCGTGTGTTCCGGTGCCGTCGGACGTCTTTCCCAAGGACCACGGGAGAGAAAGAAACCCCACCAAGCCCCACCCCTCCCGCCCACGGCGCACACTCACTCGCGCGGGTGAACATCACCAACTGGAGTGGATATGCCACAGGTTGTCTGCCCTACGCTCAGCGCAGCACGACACAACAACCAACCCCAGACACACGACGGCCCCCGCTCGGCTTGCACCCGATGCGAGGGCCTGACCACCAAGGAAGAAGCACCTTCCCGATGGACACCCAAAACACTAGCGTGCCCCCGCACGCCCAGTCCCGCATCGGCGGGAAAAACCACCCCTCCCGGCACCCCCGCGCGAAGCGGCACCCGGGCGGCGTCACCCACGACAACACCCGCCACACCGCCCGCTTCACGGTGATCGGCAACCACCTCACCCAGCACCCGGACCTCTCCCTGCTGGCGATCGGACTGGCCTGTCACATCCAGTCCCTCCCCACCGGCACCCCCGTCGACATCAAGACCCTCGCCGCCCGCTTCCCCGAGGGCCCGACCCGGATCGCCGCCGCCCTGAACGAGCTGGAGACCCACGGCTACCTGCGCCGCATCCGCGAACGCACCCCGACCGGCCGTCTCGTCACCCGCACCGTCTCCTGCAACCAGCCCGGCCGACGCGACACCGCGTCCGAACCGGGCGAGGCGCCCAGCCCTCCGGCCCGCCGCGCGGCCACCGCCCCGCAGCAGGAACCCCCACGCCGCCGCGCCCTCCCCGCCGTACCGAAACCCGCGTACACCTCCCCCGACCTCCTCCGGGCGGCCACCGACGTCCTCGCCGGCCTCCGTCGCGAGGACCCCCGCCTGCTGCTCTCCGCCACCGACGCCGAACACCTCGCCCCCGGCGTCGCCGCCTGGCTGGAGCGCGACCTGCCCCCCACCGCCGTGCGCAAGGCCCTGGCCGACGACCTGCCGATGGAGCCCCTGATCCGGCCCGCCGCCTTCCTGGCCCACCGCCTGACGGCCAAACTGCCGCCCCTCCCGCCGTACCGCGCCCCCGAACAGCCCCCGCCCGTCCGGCACCCCCTGCGCAACTGCGACACCTGCGACCACGCGTACCGCGGCCCGGACCCCCACCACTGCCAGAAATGCGCCGGTGCGGAGCTGCCGACGGAACGGGCGCTTCCCTCTTGCCTATACCAGTGAGGATATATAGCGTGGAGTACATGTCGGGCTTGCGAACACCATCGAACTCGAACCCGAGGTCGAGAGATGGCTGGACTCGCTCACGCCGCACGACCACGGCCGGGTGATGTTCTACGCCGACCTCCTCGCCGACTTCGAAGGTGTGCTCGACGAGCCCTACAGCCGCCACCTCGGCGGTAAAGTGCGAGAACTCCGATTCCGGCTCGGACGGCAGCACCACCGCATCACCTACTGGCTCGCTCCGGACCGGCGCGTCGTGCTTCTCACGGTCTTCGCCAAGACGCAACGCCAGGAGACCGCCGAGGTGCAGCGCGCTCTCGCCGCCCAGAAGGACTGCGAAGCGCGGCACCCGCCCGCTCACACCGTCTACGACCGCTTCCCGGAGGCCAGGCCATGAGCCACACCCGTTGGGACATCACCGATGCCGACCGGGCGCAGGAGGGATATCAGGAGGCCCGCCACGCCTACCTGTTCGGCAAAGCGGTCCGTGACCGCCGCACCGCCCTGGGCATGACCCAGACCCAGCTCGCCGCGCGAGCCGGTATGACCCAGGCCGCCGTCTCCCGCCTGGAGCACGGGGGTTCCGTCCCCACCATCCCACTCCTCGAACGCCTGGCCGCCGCGCTCGACGCCACGCTGCACCTGGACATCGCACCCAACAGCGATGTTTCGGTCACCTTCACCTCCGAAGCCGCCTGACCGCTGCGCGCAGCCCTCGGCGCGCACTCGTCGCACACGGCCGGGGCAAGCACCCGGCCGTACACCTGTGGAGGAAATTGGTGACCATGGACCTCTCCTTCTACAAGTCCGACCTCTCCGAGGAAATCCGCGAGGAAGCCCGAGCCGAAGGCGCGGCACAATGTGGTGCCGAGAACGTCCTGATCGTCCTGGAAGTGCGCGGCATCAACGTCCCCGAAGCGGTCCGGGAACGCGTCACCGGCTGCGACGACCTCAAGATCCTGCGCCGCTGGCACCGGCGTGCCGTCACGGCCCCGACGGCCGAAGACATCTTCGAAGACGAGTAGCCCGGAACCATGACAGGGGTCGGCCCGGTGCACGGGCCGACCCCTGAAGGCAGCGCGCCGGCGGAAACGCAGGCACACTCCCTGTCCGAACCGCACCCGCCCGTCTACTCCGGCCGCACCACGAACCTCGTCACCCGCCGCATCCGGACACCCGTTCCACGCGGCTCCAGATCGCCGGCCACCGCCACCTCCAGCCCCGCCCGCCAGGCATCGGCGGCCCGGTCGATGTCCTCCGCCCGCAGCTCCACCCGGACCCTCCGCTGGCGCGGGGCGTCCTCGTGGAGGAAGGAACCGTAGATCGTCGCCTCGCGAGGATGTACGTCCCGGTGCAGCTTGGTCACCACACCGTTCAGGACCGCCCCCTCCTCCCGGCCCAGCCGCTCCCGCAGATCCTTCGCCACCGCGTCCAGCGCGCCGACATGCCGGTGGGAGATCCCGACCGGCGGGGAGGGCTGCTCCATCGGCATCTCGGACGACCAGGCGAAGGACAGCGAGAAGTCACGGCGCTCCTCACCCGCGATCCTCACCAGGGCCTCGCAGAGGTTCGCGGACAGGCCGGCGCCCGACATGTGCTCGACGCGGGGCACGGAGTCGTCGGCGAGCGTCTCCTCCGCCGCAGCACGCGCGCAGGCCACACCCGCGTACAGCATCCGGGAGATCCTGCGGGCGAAGGGCTCGGACGGCTGGGGATGAAGCAGGCTGTGCCCGGCCGGTGCGGCCTCGTCGAGGAGTGACCTCTGCCCCGTCCGGTCGTATCCGCCGTACGGGCCCTCCGGCAGCGGGATGTGCGCGGCGATGACGTAGCTGCCGACGCGGGTCTGGTCCAGGCGTACCGCCGCCACGTGGTCCTTCACCACCTGCGGTTTCCGTCCGGGCTGCACGGCCTGGGGATGGTGGGCGGAGGACGCCGCCGCCGTGTGCAGGTCCTTCAGGCCGCTGAGCGCCGACACCAGGTCCAGGAGCGGAGCCGTACCGGAGGGGCCGGGCGGTACGAGCCGCAGGAACTGCCAGTCCACCGGGGGTAACCGCATCTCCCGCAGGATCTCGCCCGGACGGCGCGCCTCGACGACCGCGAGGGTCTCCAGGATGTCGGCGACCCGGCCCGCGTAGTCACGGCGGCGCGTCACCGGCACCAGGAGTTCGTAGGGCGGTCCCGGCTCGTTCCGCGGCCTCCACTCCCACAGCTCGGCACCGGACAGGTCGCGTTCCGCGTTCCACCCCTTGCCGCTCAGATAGCGCCGCACGACCTCGGGGGCGAGGGCCGCGGCCTCCTCGAACTCGGCATCCGTGATCGCGGTCATAGCGCCACCAGGTCCCGGTAGTCCTCGGCGAACAGGTCGTGCAGGGAGTCGACGGTCAGCAGGTTGGCACGCGGGACGTGGACCGTGCGCGTGCCCGTCGCCGAGCGGTTGTCCAGGGGGAGCGGCTCCTGGTCGTGCAGACACAGCCAGTACGCGGCGTGGCTCAGGTGCAGACGGTCCTCGGTGGCGTGCGACCACGCGAAGGGATCGGCCGGCGCCAGGACGAGGAAGAGGAAGCGGGGCATCTCGTAGTCGGGACCGGCCAGTTGGTTGAAGTTCTTGACCTTGAGGGGATAGCGGATGTGGTCCTCGCGGACGTCCGGGGACGACGTGCACTTGACCTGTGCCTCGATGGCCGGATACCGGCGTGTGCCTCTCCGCCCCGCGTACCCCAACTGCCAGTCGACACCGACCCGGTCCCGCTCCTTGCGGGTCACGTCCAGGTTGGCCGCCGTGGCGAGCATGCGGACGAACTCCTCGCCGAACGCGCCCCGGTGGCCGTTGTCCCCGAACCCCGAAGACCCCTTCGCCCACCCCGGCGCGTACTCGGGGCCGGTCAGCGGGATGCCGTACGACACGGGCCAGGACCTCGCGGACGGCAGGCCGCTCGACGGCTGCTGCGGGATACCACCGGTGCCGCTGTCCGTCATGTGCCCCCGCTCGCCCTTCGCCCCCGCGCACCGCTCCGCGGTCCGGCTCCTCGCACGCGTTTCGTACCCTCCGAGCCACGCACCGTAACGAAGGTCACATGCCGAACCGAAGACCTTGATCGGAATCCGGCCGAAAGCCACCCGCCGGACGGCGTGGAGCCGCCGTCAGGTGATGCGGCTGATCGGGTTCCGCACGGAAGTCCGTACCCGTTGTCGGTGGCCGCCCCTAATCTGGCCCCGTGACCCAGCAACCTCTCGCCGGCCCGGACCCCGAGCCCGGCCCCGCCTCCGGTGGGGCGGTGTTGTCCGCGCCCACCCCGCAGCAACTGCGCGACCGGCTCGCCGAGCTGGTCGTGCGCGACCTCCTGGGCCCCACCGGGGACGAGCCGGAGGAGCTGGCGGGGAATCCGCTGGACCACTACATCATCGGGCGGCTGGCTCCCGGCGGTGCGCGGGACGAGGAGGGCGCGCCGCTGCGGACCGTCGGCAAGGTGGTCGAGCCCGAGACCCTCGACGAGCCGGGCATGACGCCCGAGCAGGAGCCGGAAGCCGGGGACCCCGACCCCTCCGCGCCCACCATGCCGAGCCTGCACCCGTCGACGCTGGGGCTGACCTTCCGCGTGGACGGCGAGGTGCCGGAGCTGACCGTCGACTGCGCCTGGGCGCGGTACGAGCGCGGGGACTCGAAGATCGAGGGCAACCCGAAGCGGGTCTACCACCGGGTGCCGTGCTCGGGGCAGGTCACCGTGAAACTCGTGGAGGGCCGACTGGCCGCCCAGCCGGTCCACGTCCGCGACTTCCCGCACGTCGTGGTGCGCGGCCGGGCCCGCCTGCACGAGGGCTCGTGGCTGGTGTCCCTCTTCCTGGTCAACGGGCAGGAGAACAAGCCCGGTTCGACCCACTGGATGTTCCAGGCGTCGATGACCGTGGCGGGCGCCCCGGACACCGCGCCCTTCCTGCCGCGTCGCAGCGCCGAGCCGCCCGGCAGCGGCCAGGACGAGCGGCGCGCCCTCGCCATGACCTACCGGTTCCACCCCGAGTTCGCCGTGGGCCACGGCACCGGCGTGCACGCCGACGCCGACCCGGCGAACCCCCGGCGCGCGGTCCGCCTCTCCACCACGGCCACGCCCTCGTACGAGGTCCCGCACACCGACGTCCCCGACCCGCGGCACGACGCGCGCGACGCGGACCTGCCCGAACTCGGCGACCTCGTACTGGACATGAAAGAGCTGAGCAGGCTGGAGGGCGCCCCTCTGCGAGCCGCCCTGCTGCCCCTGGTGGACGGTTACCGCTCCTGGATCGCGCGGCAGAGGCGGTCGGTGGACGACCCGGCCGCCGGACTCGGCGCCTACCGTGCGGAGGCCGGGGAGAACATGCGTCTCGCCGGGCGTGCCGCCGACCGGATCCAGGCCGGCATCGACCTGCTGCGGGACGACCCCGACGCACTCGACGCGTTCCGGTTCGCCAACCGTGCCATGGCGCACCAGCGGATCCACACCATCGCCGCCGGCGACCGGCGGCGCTCCCCCTCGACCTCGCTGGAAGAAGCGGTCCGGGCGGTCGACCTGCCGAAGAACCGCAGCTGGCGCCCCTTCCAGCTGGCCTTCCTGCTGCTCAACCTGCCCTCGCTCGCCGACCCCGCCCACCCCGAGCGCGCCGACGACAGCGGCGCCCTGGCCGACCTCCTGTGGTTCCCCACCGGTGGCGGCAAGACCGAGGCCTACCTCGGTCTGACCGCCTTCACCCTCGCCATACGGCGGCGCAAGCCCCACCTCGGCGGGCTCGACGCCGAGAACGGCGTCGCGGTGATCATGCGGTACACGCTGCGGCTGCTCACCATCCAGCAGTTCCAGCGCGCCACCGCGCTGATCTGTGCCTGCGAGGTGATCCGCCGCGAGGATCCCGACCACTGGGGCCGCAACCCGTTCCGCATCGGCCTGTGGGTGGGCGGCAGGGTCACCCCCAACACCAACGACCAGGCCGCCGAATGGGTCAAGGAGCGCAAGAGGGAGAAGGGGTTCGGCGGCTTCGGCCGGCTGGGCTCGCCCCACCAGCTCACCAGCTGCCCCTGGTGCGGCACGAAGCTGGAGGCGGGCCGCGACATCACCGTCGACACCACCCTCCGCCGGACGTTCGTCACCTGCCCGGACGTCTACGAGTGCCCCTTCGGAGTGAGCGCCTTCGGACTGCCCCCGAACGAACGGGGGTTGCCGGTCCTCGTCGTGGACGAGGAGATCTACCGTCACCCGCCCGGCCTCGTCATCGCCACCGTCGACAAGTTCGCGCAGCTGCCCTGGAAGGGCGAGACACAGGCGCTGTTCGGTCAGGTCTCCCGACGCTGCACCCGGCACGGCTACGTCACGCCGGCCGCCGTGGACGCCGAATGGGAATCCTCCAGCCACCCCAAGGCGAACGGCCACGAGGCCGCCTCCACCGTCGACGCCGTGCGCGTGCGCCCACCGGACCTGATCGTCCAGGACGAACTGCACCTCATCTCCGGCCCGCTCGGCTCCCTCACCGGGCTGTACGAGACCGCCGTGGACCGGCTCTCCACCTGGGAGCCCGAACACGGCCGTGCCGTGCGCCCGAAGGTCATCGCCTCGACCGCCACCGTGCGCCGCGCCGACCGGCAGATCCACGACCTGTTCGCCCGTAGGACGGCCGTCTTCCCGCCGTCCGGGCTGAGCGCCGACGACACGTTCTTCGCCCGCCGCCGGTCCACCGCCACCACGCCCGGCCGCCGCTACGTGGGCATCTGCGCGCAAGGCGTGCGGACCAAGTCCGTGGCGATCAGGGTGTTCGTCGCCCAGCTCGCCGCCGCCCAGCACCTCTACGAGACGTACGGCGCGAGCGAGCTGACCGACCCGTACATGACCCTCGTCGGCTACTTCAACAGCCTGCGCGACCTCGGCGGCATGCGGCGCCTCGTGGAGGACGACGTGTCGGCCAGGCTCGTCAGGGCCGACCGCCGAGGGCTCGCCGCACGGCGGATCGGTGAACCGGCCGAGCTGACCAGCCGCATGGCCTCCGACGCCATCCCCGACATCCTGGAGAAGCTCGACATCACCTTCGGCCGCCGGCCCAAGGGGTCACCCAAGCCCATCGACGTGCTGCTCGCCACCAACATGATCGCCGTCGGCGTGGACGTCTCCCGGCTCGGCGTCATGGTCGTCAACAACCAGCCCAAGTCGACCGCCGAGTACATCCAGGCCACCAGCCGCGTCGGGCGCCGGGCCCCCGGTCTCGTCTTCACCGTCCTCAACTGGGCCCGCCCGCGCGACCTCTCCCACTACGAGACCTTCGAGTCCTTCCACGCCACCATCTACCAGCACGTCGAGGCGCTGTCCGTGACCCCGTTCGCGGACCGCGCCGTCGACCGGGGCCTCACCGGCGTCCTGGCCTCCCTGGTACGCAACCTCAAACCCGACTACAACCCCAACCGCGGCGCCCAGTGGGTCGACCGCCGCGGCGAGGTCGTCAGCCATGCCGTGCGGTCCCTGGAACTGCGCGCCAAGGACGTCACGGACGTCCAGCACACCGTCGACGACGTACGCACCCGGCTCGACGCCCGTCTCGACTACTGGGAGCTGAAACGCAAGGCACCGGGCGCGGTCCTCGGCTACCGCGCGGCCCGCCGGCAGGGCGACGTCGCCCCGCTCCTCCTCGAACCGGACAGCGGCCCCTGGCGGCTCATGACCTGCCCGACGTCACTGCGCGAGGTGGAACCCCCCATCCGGCTGATCTTCACCGGTCCCGCGGGCCACGAACCCGAGGAGGAACCGCCCTACGTGCCCCGGCAGCAGACCGACGGCAGCGCCCCGGCCACCGACGCGGATCCCTCGGACCCCATGGAGACGACATGACCGGCCCCACCACCGCAGCACTCCGCGTGGGTGAGCTGCGTCCGAGCCAGCTCCTGCACACCTACGGCGTCGGCGCCGTCACCGACCTGCCCAACCTGTCGACCATGGTGATGGGGCTCGACTCCTGGGACCCGGTGCGCGCCACGGTGCTGACCGAAGACCGCCTCCTGGCAGCCGTCCGGCGTCGGCTGGGCGGCCAGGTCGCCGCCCTGCGCACCCCGCCCCACCTGCCGGAGAACCCCGCGGACCCGTACGGCGACTGGACCAGGACCGGCGTACCGGTAGGGCTGTTCCCCCGCTGGCTGCGCTGTTCGCGCGAGCGCTGCAACCAGCTGGCCCCCGCGTCGGGCGGTCTCTTCCAGCTCCGGCCGAACCCCTACCGGCCCGAGAAGACCAAGTACGTCCACGTCAACTGCGGCGGTGCCGGCAAGGGCCAGCCCACCGCGCTGCCCGCCCGCTTCCTCGTCGCCTGCCCGGCCGGGCACATGGACGACTTCCCCTGGGTCTACTTCGTCCACCGCGGCGCGTCCGACTGTGAGGGGAACACCCTCAGCCTGACCGAGTCCGGCACCACGGGCGAAGCCGCCAACGTCTTCGTGCGGTGCACCTGCGGGGTGCCGCCCCGCTCCATGGCCGACGCCCTCGGCCAGGCGGGCGAGCGGAACCTGCCCGCCTGCCGGGGCCACCACCCGCACCTCGGCACCTTCGTCCCGGGCGGATGTCCCGAGCAGACGCGCACGATGGTGCTGGGCGCCACCAACAGCTGGTTCGCCTCCCAGCTGCGCGTGTTCAGCATCCCCCGCGCCGAGGAGCCGCTCACCCAGGCGGTCAGGGAGCACTGGAGCCTGTTGTCGCCGCTCGCCGCCGTCCCCGCGGACGCCGCGAAGATGCTGCTGCCGACGCAGGCGTGCTGGCCCGAGCTGGAACAGTACGGAACGGACGCCGTCTGGGCCGCGGTCACCAGGGAAGCCCAGGCGGCCGCAGGAGACCAGGGCGAGGAGGAAGAGGAGTTCGACCTCATCACGCCGGAGTGGCGCGCCTTCACCCACCCTCAGGACCACTCGCTGCCGGACTTCACCACCGTCCGGGAACGGCGGGTGCCCGACGGCACGTCCGACTGGCTCGACAGCGTCGTCCTCGTCCACCGGCTCCGCGAGGTGTCGGCCCTCACCGGCTTCACCCGCATAGAGGCCCCCGAGTGGCTGCCGGAGGACGACGGGCGCACCCGTCAGGTGGCGCCGCTCAGCCGCGCTCCCTCCACCTGGGTGCCGTGCGCCGAACTGCGCGGTGAGGGCGTGTTCCTCGCGCTCAAGGAACGCCCGCTCACGGAGTGGGAACAGCAGCCCGCCGTACGCGCCCGCGAGGAAGTCCTGAAGGCGGCACATCGTGACTGGTGCCTGGCCCGCCGGATCGAACCCCGCTGGCCCGGTATCAGGTACGTGCTCCTGCACACCCTGGCCCACGTCCTCATCCGCCAGTTCGCCCTGGAATGCGGCTACGGCGCCTCGGGCATAGCGGAACGGATCTACGCCCGCTCCGGCCCCGACCCCATGTCCGGAATCCTGCTCTACACCGCCGCGCCCGACAGTGAGGGAACCTTGGGCGGGCTCGTCTCGCTCGGTCGCGGCGACCGGCTCGGGCCGGCCATCGCCCAGGCCCTCGAGGAAGCCAGACTGTGCAGCTCCGATCCCATGTGCGCCGAGCACGATCCCCGCGTACACGCCCGGCTGCACGGCGCGGCATGTCATGCGTGCCTGTTCGCCGCGGAGACCTCCTGCGAGCGGGGCAACCACTACCTGGACCGGGCCCTGCTGGTGGAGACGCTGGCGGACGACAAGTGTGCGTTCAGGCCGTGAGCCGGCCGACCGGCCGAGGGCTGAGCGGATCGGACGAACCGTCCTCCGATGCTCGGACGGCAGAGGTACCCGCAGCCCGGAGCAGCGCCTCCTCTCATCGCCTGCCCCGGCTTCTGGCCGCGCTCTGCGAGCGCCTCCCCAGGGACCGCATCGCCGTCGTGGAGCAAGCCCTCGGTACGGTCGCCGGCCCTGAGGACCCCGCGTGGGGCCGCTTCATCGCGGCCCAGTCCGCCGCAGGACTGGCGCAGCAGCTGACGGAGATCACCCGTGTCTGGCGCGCCGAAGCTCCGGACATGACCGGAGCGGGGCCGGCGCTCGCCCTTGCCACCGCCCGGTCGCTCCCCCGGCCCGGACCCGCACAGGTCGCGGTGAGCGGACCGATGAGCGCATCCGTATCAGCACGTTTGACCAGTGGGGTCGCCGTGGAGGTCATCCGCTCGGCACACACCTCGCTGCTGATCGCCAGTTTCGCCGCCCACGGCGCGCGAAGCGTCGTCACGGAGATAGGACGAGCGGTCGACCGAGGGGTCCGCGTGGACCTCCTGCTCGAAGAGTCGACGCAGGCGGCGGCGGCGTTCGCCGCGCTTCCCGACCGTGTGCACGTCTGGCATCGAGTCGGTTCGTCGGGCGTCCTGCACGCCAAGCTGATCGCGGCCGACCGGCACACAGCGCTTCTGGGCAGCGCCAACCTCACCGACCGGGCTCTGTCGGACAACATCGAGCTCGGTGTGGTGCTGCGTGACCCCCACCTGGTGGAGCCGCTCGTGGATCATTTCCGCTGGCTCCTGGCCGCCGGGAACAACATCATGCGGCCTGCGTGAACCGTCCCACGGCCGGCTGCCCGGAGGACGTCGTGAGGGCCCGGGAACGCGTCCGGGGCCCCGCACGGTCCGTGGCGCGGCGGGCCGCGCGGTGTGGGTGCGCGAGGGCCGGGGGCTCGTGGTCTCCCGGCCCTCGCGCGTCTCGGGTGCTACTTGAGCACGCCCGCCCCCGTCGTCGTCGCCAGTGACGTCGGCAGGCTGCCCGCCGAGGCCTCCAGGCCCGCCGTGAGGGTGGGGGTCCAGTTGACCGTGGTCTTCAGGTCCTTGGACGAGGCGGCGTTGTAGGCGGCGACGAGGTCGGTCACCGTGCCGTTGACGAGGTTGCCGGAGCCCTTGACCGAGCCGGTGCCGTCACCGCTGAGGAGCTTGGCGGCCTTCGCGCCGGACGGCAGCTTCCAGTAGTTGTTCTCCGCGACGACCTGGGCCTTGGCACGGGAGTTGATGCTGTACTGCGGCGCGTACCCGTTGAGGGGCGTGACGTCGTAGTAGTTGTTGTAGATGTGGATCTGGCCGATGCGGGCCAGCGGGGCGCGCTGCATGATGCCCTTCCACACGTTGTGGTGGAGGGAGACGCGCAGCTTGCCGACGCTGTCGGTGTCGCTGCCGCCGATCAGCATCGTCTTGTCGTGGTTGGTGAACTGGTTGCGCGAGACGGTCACCAGGTCGGAGCCCTTGGTGATGTCGAGGGCGCCGTCGTGGATCTGGTACTCGCGGCCGAAGTACTCCGGGTTGGCGCTGTCGAAGTGCGGCGCGTCGGTGAACGTGTTGTGGTCCGCCCACACGTGGGTCGCGCCGCGCAGGGACACCGAGTCGTAGTCGGAGTTCCAGTTGCCGTCGTCGCCGTCGGTCGGGTCCCACTGCGGGAAGCAGTCCTCGGTGGCGGCGAAGGTCAGGTTGCGGACGATGACGTTGTCCACGTTCTGGATCTGGAGCATGGCCCCGGTGAGGCCGGCGTTCGTGCCGGGGACGCCCACGATCGTCGTGTTGGCGGGGACCTTGAGGACGATGTTCTTGGCCTGCTTGGTCTGGGCGGCGGCGCGCGCCGTCTCCTGGGTGCCGGAGGGCAGCTTGGAGCGGCCGTAGGTGGCCGGGTCGTAGGCCTTGAGGTAGGCCGACAGCGAGTAGCCGGTGCCGGAGGCGTAGTCGGCGCAGGTCAGCTTCTTGCCGCTGTCGTCGGTGTTGGCGTCGATCATGCCGCTGATCTTGATGATGCGGGGTGTGGTGTCGGACGCCGAGCCCAGCGCCTTCACGAGCTGCGCGCGGGTGGAGACGGTGAAGGTGTGGGCGGCGTCGGCCTTCGTGCCGCCGGTGGTGCCCGTACCGGAGGACGCCCAGCCGTCCTTCGCGGCGAGCGTCTGGTGGTACAGGTCGACGGTCCCGGCGTTGGCGTTCATCACGAAGACACCGGCGCCGGCGCCCGCGGCCACGACGGCCGCGCAGACGACGGCGGCACGACGGGAGCGGAGGGACCGGCGGTGGGAACGAGCAGCCACGGGGCTTCCTTACGGGGGAGGAGCGGGGTTACGCCCTGTCAGTGGCCGCCGCACGGTGAAGGGTTGCCGCGCGCGGAGATTTTTTCTCCCCGCTTTCCCCTCGTCATCGGGTCCTGGGCGTCGCCGTGGAGCGGAAAGGCGTCGCTCCCGCCGGTGCCGGGCCGGTCGGCGGGGAGCACGACGCATACGGTCCGCGCCGGGCGCGGTCCTCTTCCCGCGTCCCGAGGAGACGCCGGCCGCGTAACGCGCTCGCTACAGCAGCGTCCCAGGACGGAGGGAAGCCTTCTCCCGGATCCTTCCGTTCGCGAAGATCGCGTGAAGACGGCCGAGGTCCGGCCGTCACCACTCACGTGGGGGGATTTCGTCCATGGCACTCTTCGGCAACGCGCACACCGTCGACCCGGCCCAGGCGCAGCAGGACTACGCCCGTCTGCTGGGCCACGGCGAGCAGGTGCACGCCGCGTTCCTGCTGATCCGCGACACCATCCTGTTCACCGACCGCCGCCTGATCATGGTCGACAAGCAGGGCATCACCGGCAAGAAGGTGGAGTACCACTCCGTCCCGTACCGCAGCATCACCCACTTCGCGGTGGAGACGGCCGGCACCTTCGACCTCGACGCCGAACTGAAGATCTGGATATCCGGCACCCCGGCCCCCATCCAGAAGACCTTCACCAAGGGCGTCGACATCTACGAGGTCCAGGCGATCCTCACCCAGTTCGTGGCGCGGTAGCCGCGCGCAGGACGCCCGCCGACGGACCCGGTGGCCATCGTGTCCGGGTCCGCGTCGGCCGCGCGCACGGGGAAGGGCCCGGAACCGAGGTCGGTTCCGGGCCCTTCCCCACTGCCGGGGTCTACTTCGGCTGAGGCTTGCGCACCGTCAGGTGGAGCTCCTTCAGGCGGGCCTCCTCCAGCTCCGTCGGCGCGCCCATCATCAGGTCCTGGGCGTTGCCGTTGAGCGGGAAGGCGATGGTCTCGCGGATGTTGGGCTCGTCGGCGAGGAGCATGACGATGCGGTCCACGCCGGGCGCGATGCCGCCGTGCGGCGGGGCGCCGAAGCGGAACGCGCGGAGCATGCCGGCGAACTTCTCCTCGACCGTCTCACGGTCGTAGCCCGCGATCTCGAACGCCTTGAGCATGATCTCCGGCTCGTGGTTCCGGATCGCGCCCGAGGACAGCTCGACGCCGTTGCAGACGATGTCGTACTGCCAGCCGAGGATGGACAGCGGGTCCTGGGTCTCCAGGGCCTCCAGACCGCCCTGCGGCATCGAGAACGGGTTGTGCGAGAAGTCGATCGCGCCGGTCTCCTCGTCCTTCTCGTACATCGGGAAGTCGACGATCCAGCAGAAGCGGAAGACGTTCTCCTCGAACTGGCCGGCGCGCTTGGCGGCCTCGACCCGCACCGCGCCCATGATCTTGGAGACCTCGTCGAACTCGCCCGCGCCGAAGAACACCGCGTGGCCGGGGGCCAGGGAGAGCCGCTTGGTCAGCTCCGCGACGTTCTCCTCGGTGAGGAACTTCGCGATCGGGCCGGACAGCGCGCCGTCCTCGCCGACGCGCACCCACGCCAGGCCCTTCGCGCCCTGGGAGACCGCGTAGTCACCGAGCTGGTCGAAGAACTTGCGGGGCTGGCCGGAGACGTCCGGCACCGGCAGGGCACGTACGTGCTTGCCCGCGAAGGCCTTGAACTCCGAGCCCTCGAAGATGTCGGTGATGTCGACGAGCTCCGGCTTGGCGCGCAGGTCCGGCTTGTCGGAGCCGTACTTCAGCATCGCCTCGCGGAACGGGATGCGCGGGAACGGGGACGTCACATGACGGCCGTTGCCGAACTCCTCGAACAGCTCGGTCATGAGCTTCTCGATCGGCTGGAAGACGTCCTCCTGCTCGACGAAGCTCATCTCCACGTCGAGCTGGTAGAACTCGCCCGGCGAGCGGTCCGCGCGGGCGTCCTCGTCACGGAAGCAGGGCGCGATCTGGAAGTACCGGTCGAAGCCGGAGATCATCAGCAGCTGCTTGAACTGCTGCGGCGCCTGCGGCAACGCGTAGAACCTGCCGGGGTTCAGCCGGGACGGGACCACGAAGTCGCGGGCGCCCTCCGGGGAGGTGGCGCTCAGGATCGGCGTCGCCATCTCGTTGAAGCCCAGCGCGGTCATCTTGTGGCGGATCGCCGAGATGACCTGCGTACGCAGCATGATGTTGCGGTGCATGCGCTCGCGGCGCAGGTCCAGGAAGCGGTACTCCAGGCGCCGCTCCTCGTTGACACCGTCCTCGGCGTTGATCGTGAAGGGGAGCGGGGCGGCGGCGCCCAGCACCTCGACCACGGAGACCTCGACCTCGACCTCACCGGTCGGCAGCTCGGGGTTGACGTTCTCCGTGCCGCGCGAGACGACCTTGCCGTCGACGCGGACCACGGTCTCCTTGGAGAGCTTGTCCAGCGCCTCGTACGCCTCGGTGCCCGGGCGGGCCACGAGCTGCGTGATGCCGTGGTGATCGCGCAGATCGATGAAGAGGATGCCGCCCAGGTCGCGCCGATTGTGCAGCCAGCCACTCAGCCGGACGTCGGTGCCGACGTCAGAGGCGCGGAGCTCGCCGCAGGTGTGGGACCTGTACCGATGCATCGTCGTTCATCCAGCCTTCGCGGATCGGGGTCGTCGTTTCACGTGAAACTCCCCCCAAGCCTACCGGCCGGTCCAAGATCGCTTCCCCGTCATTACCGGCCGGGCGCGGTGGCAGTTTTCGACACGGTCTTCATAAAGTGGTGCAATGCGCACTGGTGAGCCCCTGCCCGCCCTGGGGGACGTCCTCGCCGCCCTCGACACCGGCCTGTGGCACTGGGACACCGCGTCCGGGCTGGTCACGGTCGACGCCGTGGCAGCACGGCTGCTCGGACTCCCCGCCGAAGAGGTCACCCTCACGGAGGCCCAGGTCCGGGCCCGTCTGCACCCCGTCGACTGGAACGAGATCACCGGAGTGGTCCAGCTCGCCGTCGCCGAGGGCACCCTCGCCGAGGTACGGATCCGGATCATGGACGACCAGAAGCGGGTCGTCCGGGTGGTGCGCAGCCGCTCCAAGCCCTCCTTCGACCGCTCCCGCAAGGCGTACGTCCTGACCGGCACCCTTCAGGAGGTCGCCGAACCCCGGCCGGGAACACCCGCCGGGCGCAACGCGGTCACCGGCGACTGGCGGCGCTCCCGCGAGGCGTTCCTGCTGGACGCGGGCCGGGCGCTGGCGGAGGCGCGGTCGACGCAGGAGGTGCTGCGGGTCGCGGCCAACCTGTCGATGCCGGGCTTCTCACCGGACGGCTTCGCCGTGTTCGGCGTGGAGGGCGACCACCTCACGATCATCGGTCACCACGGCCAGGAGCCCGGGTCCGAGCGTCCGTTCACCTCCATGTCGCTGAACACGGCCTACCCGGCCGCCGAGGTGGTGCGCACGGGCCGCGCGGTCTACCTCTCCTCCCCGGAGCAGTACGAGGCCCGCTACCCGCTCACCTGGCCGCTCGCCCAGCGCTTCGGACGGCAGTCCTGGGCGTACCTGCCGCTGACCGTGTCCGGCCGCACCATGGGTGCCTGGCTGGCGACCTTCGCCCACCCGGTCGCCTTCACCCCCGACGAGCGGTCCGTGCTGACCACGGTCGCCCGGATGCTGGCGCAGGCGCTGTCCCGCGCGGGCACCGCCGAGAGCCAGCGGGCGCTGAGCGAGGACCTGCAGCGCACGATGCTGCCGAAACTCGGCCCGGACATCCCCGGCATGAGCGTCGCCGCCCGCTACGTCCCCACCGGCGGCGGACTCCAGGTGGGCGGCGACTGGTACGACGTCATCCCGCTGCCCGGCGGGCGGTTCGCCCTGGCCATCGGGGACGTCCAGGGCCACGACGTACGGGCGGCGGGGCTGATGGGCCAGCTGCGGATAGCTCTGCGGGCGTACGCCTCGGAGGGGCACCGCCCCGACGCCGTCCTGTCCCGCGCCTCCCGCTTCCTGCACGGGATCGACGAGGCGGACCCCGCCGAGTTCCGCTTCGCGACCTGTCTGTACGTCGAGGTCGACCCGGTGAGCGGGGTGCTGGAGGCCGCCCGCGCCGGGCACCCGGAACCGGTGATCCGCATGGCCGACGGGACGGTGCTGGCCCGGCCGACGGCGGGCGGGCCGCCGCTGGGCATCGACCCGGACGCCGACTACCCCACCACCCGGTTCGTCCTGGAGTCCGGCGAGACCATGCTGATCTGCACGGACGGGCTGATCGAGACCGGCGGCCACGACCTGGAGACCGGCTGGCGGCGGCTGCGCACCGTCCTCGAGGAGCACGAGGGCAGCCAGGAGGAACTGGCCGACGCCCTGGTGCAGGCGGTGCACGGCCCCTCCTCCCACCACACCACCGGCCCGCTCGCCGACCGCCGCGAGGACGACATCGCCATGATGCTGCTGTCCCGGGAGGGCGGGGGCCGCGGCTGCGGCATGGGGGCGGACACGGTGGACCAGCCGGTGCGCCGCACGGCACTGACGGTGGCGCAGGCCGAGCCCGAGCAGGTCTCGGTGGCCCGCCGGCAACTGCGCGAACTGCTCCACGACTGGTCCTCGCCGGACCAGGTGGACTCGGCGGTGCTGCTGCTGTCGGAGCTGCTCACCAACGTCCTCGTGCACACCGACACCGACGCCCTGCTGCTCGCCGAGGTCACCGGCGGCGGCGACGGCCGCCGGATGCGCGTCGAGGTCACCGACGCCGGCGACGACCTGCCGCACATGCGCAGGCCGGGCGAGCTGGCGTCCTCGGGACGCGGCCTGGTCCTGATCGAGCTCCTCGCCCACACCTGGGGCGTCGCCCCGCGCGGCAGGGGCAAGAGCATCTGGTTCGAGCTGTACGAGACGGAGGAGGCCGGTCCCGGCTGAGCGGTCCGGACCGGTGGCTCAGCCGCCCGGCGGCACATACCGCAGCCGGCCCGCCGGGTCGGTCACCGGTGTGAACCCCGCGGCCCGCAGGACGGCGGCGTACCTGGTCCGGTAACGACGGCTGACGGCGAGTCCGACGGGGACGAGGGCCATCAGCGCCGCCCAGAAGACGGCGGCGAGGACGACTGCCGTGGCACCCGAGCCGAGCAGGAGGCCGAACGGCAGGGCCAGCGGGACGGCGGCGATGCCGGCGAGCAGGATCATCTGCTTGTCGGTGTACATCGTGCTGATGTCGAACGTGATGCGGGCCTTGAGGAGCTCGACCTCCTCGGGCGCGAGGCGCGGCAGCTCGCCGCCGTGGGCGGCCCCCGGATAGCGCGCCCGGTTGCGCGCGGCCCGCTCGCGGGCCTCGGGGCTGGGATCGGGCACGATCACGATCAGGTACTGGTCGCCCTTCGGCCCGCCGCCCCGGCGTACGTCCGCGTACGCGTAGCCGAACTTCCGGGCCATGGCGGCGAACCGGGCGAGCTTCGTCGTGGTCGGCATGGCGCTGGTGACCCGTACGGGCTCCCCGCTCTCCATCTGCCGCAGCATCTTCCGTACCCGGCGCTCGCCCATCGGTGTCCGCCCTCTCTTCAACGACCCGGCCGCGTACGGACATCATCGTGTCCGTACGCGGCCGGGATCACTGCCGGACGCGGGCAGTCCTCAGGCGTCGTCGTTGCCGACCGCCGGTCCGCCCTCCGACATGCCGTGCACCGCCGGCACCGTTCCGAGCCGGCCCTTCTGGAAGTCCTCGAAGGCCTGCTGGAGCTCGTCGCGGGTGTTCATCACGAACGGGCCGTAGTGGGCCATCGGCTCCCGGATGGGCCGGCCGCCGAGCAGGACGACCTCCAGGTCCGGGGTGCGGGAGTCCTGCTTCCCGTCCGCGCGGACGGTCAGCGAGGAACCCGCGCCGAAGACGGCCGTCTGGCCGACGTGGACCGGGCGGCGCTCGGCACCGACCGCGCCCCTGCCCGCCATGACGTACGCGAGGCCGTTGAAGTCCTCGCGCCAGGGCAGGGTGATCTCCGCGCCCGGCGCCAGCGTCGCGTGCACCATCGTGATCGGCGTGTGCGTGACGCCCGGACCCTCGTGGCCGTCCAGCTCACCGGCGATGACGCGCAGCAGCGCGCCGCCGTCGGGGGAGGTGAGCAGCTGGACGCTGCCGCCCCGGATGTCCTGGTAGCGCGGCGCCATCATCTTGTCCTTGGCGGGGAGGTTCACCCACAGCTGGAGCCCGTGGAAGAGCCCGCCGGACATGACGAGCTGCTCCGGCGGCGCCTCGATGTGCAGCAGGCCGGAACCCGCCGTCATCCACTGGGTGTCGCCGTTGGTGATGGTGCCGCCACCGCCGTGGGAGTCCTGGTGGTCGAAGATCCCGTCGATGATGTAGGTGACGGTCTCGAAGCCGCGGTGCGGGTGCCAGGGGGTGCCCTTCGGCTCCCCGGGCGCGTACTCCACCTCACCCATCTGGTCCATCATGATGAACGGGTCGAGATGGCGGTAGTTGATCCCGGCGAACGCCCGGCGCACCGGGAAGCCCTCGCCCTCGAAACCGCTCGGCGCGGTCGTGACGGTGAGCACGGGGCGTGCCACGGCGTCGGCGGGCGCGGTCACACGGGGCAGCGTCAACGGGTTCTCGACGGTCACTGCAGGCATGTCGGTACCTCCTCGGGTACGCCCATTTTAGTTGAGCGTTGAACTTCTTGCCACCCCGAACGCGGAAAGCCCGGAGGGAATTCCCTCCGGGCTCCGCATCAGGGCGGCGCGGGTCAGCCGTCCGCGCAGCGACGGCTTCAGCCGTACATGCGGCGCATCGCGAACTCGACCATCTGCTCCACGGCCTTCGCGTCGAACACCATCCGGTGCTCGCCCTCCATGTCGAGCACGAAGCCGTACCCCGTGGGCAGCAGGTCGATCACCTCGGCGCCGGTGATCACGAAGTACTTGGACTCCTTGCCCGCGTACCGCCGCAGCTCCTTCAGCGAGGTGAACATCGGGATCACCGGCTGCTGGGTGTTGTGCAGGGCGAGGAATCCGGGGTTGTCGCCGCGCGGGCAGTAGACCTTGGAGGTGGCGAAGACCTGCTGGAAGTCCTCGGCCGCCATCTGTCCGGTGGTGAACGCGCGCACCGCGTCGGCGAGCGAGGGCGCGGACGGCTCCGGATACAGCGGCGCCTGCTGTCCGTACCCGCCCTGCATCTGCTGCTGCGGCGGGACGTAACCCTGCTGTGCCCCTGCGCTCTGGTCGTAGCCGTACATGCCGCACAGACTACTGATCCGGCGGGAGGGCTGGGTCACAGATGTCCGGATCGGGGTTGCTTCTTATTACCGACGGGTAGCATCATCGTAGCTACTTGCCGGTACGTGAATCACGTGAATCAGTCGCGAGGAGTCAGCGCCTCGCCGATACCTCTCCAACGGAGCCGTCGCCATGGGGCACTACAAGTCGAATCTCCGCGACATCGAGTTCAACCTCTTCGAGGTGCTCGGACGCGACAAGCTGTACGGCACGGGTCCGTTCGGCGAGATGGACGTCGACACCGCGAAGAGCATCCTCGAGGAGCTGACCCGGCTCGCGGAGAACGAGCTCGCGGAGTCCTTCACGGACGCCGACCGCAACCCGCCGGTCTTCGACCCGGAGACCAACACCGCGCCGGTCCCGGCGTCCTTCAAGAAGAGCTACCAGGCCTTCATGGACTCCGAGTACTGGCGCCTGGGCCTGCCCGAGGGCGTCGGCGGCACCACGGCTCCCCCGTCGCTGATCTGGGCGTACGCGGAGCTGATCCTGGGCGCCAACCCGGCCGTGTGGATGTACTCCTCCGGCCCGGCCTTCGCCGGGATCCTGCACGACGAGGGCAACGAGACGCAGAAGAGGATCGCGCGGATCGCCGTCGAGAAGCAGTGGGGCTCCACCATGGTCCTCACCGAGCCGGACGCCGGCTCGGACGTGGGCGCGGGCCGCACCAAGGCCGTGCGGCAGGAGGACGGCTCCTGGCACATCGAGGGCGTGAAGCGGTTCATCACCTCCGGTGAGCACGACATGTCGGAGAACATCCTCCACTACGTGCTCGCGCGTCCCGAGGGCGCCGGACCCGGCACCAAGGGCCTGTCCCTCTTCCTCGTCCCGAAGTACCTCTTCGACTTCGAGACCGGCGAGCTGGGCGAGCGCAACGGCGCCTACGCCACCAACGTCGAGCACAAGATGGGCCTGAAGGCCTCCAACACCTGCGAGATGACCTTCGGCGACCGCCACCCCGCCAAGGGCTGGCTGATCGGCGACAAGCACGACGGCATCCGCCAGATGTTCCGCATCATCGAGTTCGCCCGCATGATGGTCGGCACGAAGGCGATCTCCACGCTGTCGACGGGCTACCTCAACGCGCTGGAGTACGCCAAGGAGCGCGTCCAGGGTCCGGACCTGGCCAACTTCATGGACAAGTCCGCGCCCAAGGTCACCATCACCCACCACCCCGACGTGCGCCGCTCGCTGATGACGCAGAAGGCGTACGCGGAGGGCATGCGCGCGCTGGTGCTGTACACGGCGTCGGTGCAGGACGCGATCGCGGTGAAGGAGGCGGCGGGCGAGGACACGAGGACCGAGCACGCCCTCAACGACCTGCTGCTGCCGATCGTCAAGGGCTACGGCTCCGAGAAGGGCTACGAGCAGCTCGCCCAGTCGCTGCAGACCTTCGGCGGCTCCGGCTTCCTCCAGGAGTACCCGATCGAGCAGTACATCCGGGACTCCAAGATCGACACCCTGTACGAGGGCACCACCGCGATCCAGGGCCAGGACTTCTTCTTCCGGAAGATCGTCCGCAACCAGGGCGCGGCACTGAACTCGCTGGCCGAGGACATCAAGAAGTTCCTGGCGCTCGGCGAGGGCGGCGAGGAGCTCGGCACGGCCCGCGAGCACCTGGCCAAGGCGGCCGTCGAGCTGGAGGCCATCGTCGGCCTGATGCTCACCGACCTCGCGGCCACCGAGCAGGACGTCAAGAACATCTACAAGGTGGGCCTGAACACCACCCGTCTGCTGATGGCGTCCGGTGACGTGATCGTCGGTTACCTGCTCCTGCGCGGTGCCGCGATCGCCGCCGAGAAGCTCCCGACGGCCTCCGCCAGGGACGTCGCCTTCTACACCGGCAAGATCGCCGCGGCGAAGTTCTTCGCGGCCAACGTCCTGCCCGGCGTCACCCTGGCCCGCAAGGTCGCCGAGGGCGTCGAGCTGGACCTGATGGAGCTGGACGAGGCGGCGTTCTAGCCCCTTCCGGGACCTCCCGGACCTCCTCCGGACCTCCCGGACCTCCTCCGGATCTCTCTGCTCTTCTCCGGACCTCCCGGATCTCCTCCGGACCTCTCCGGGCCTCCCGGGACCTCCCCGGACAGACCCCACGGGATCCGGCCGGACCCCGCCCGAGGGCCCGCTCCCGCACAGGGAAGCGGGCCCTCGTCCTCGTTAAGGTGAACCCATGAGCGCACCCTCCCGCTTCGACCGCGGCCACACCGACGACCTGATGTCCTTCCTGGCGGCGAGCCCCACGCCGTACCACGCCGTGGCGAACGCCGCCGAGCGGCTGGAGAAGGCGGGCTTCCGGCAGGTCGCGGAGACGGACGCCTGGGACGGGTCGGCAGGCGGCAAGTACGTGCTGCGCGGCGGTGCGATCATCGCCTGGTACGTCCCCGAGGGCGCGGGCGCGCACACCCCCTTCCGGATCGTCGGCGCCCACACCGACTCCCCCAACCTGCGCGTCAAGCCCCGGCCCGACAGCGGGGCGCACGGCTGGCGCCAGGTCGCCGTGGAGATCTACGGCGGGCCGCTGCTCAACTCCTGGCTCGACCGCGACCTGGGCCTGGCCGGCCGGCTCTCCCTGCGCGACGGCTCCACCCGGCTGGTCAACGTCGACCGCCCCCTGCTGCGGGTCCCCCAGCTCGCCATCCACCTGGACCGCTCGGTCAACGCCGACGGCCTCAAGCTCGACAAGCAGCGGCACATGCAGCCGGTGTGGGGCATGGGCGACGACGTGCGCGACGGCGACCTGATCGCCTTCCTGGAGGAGACCGCCGGGCTCCCGTCCGGCGAGGTCACCGGCTGGGACCTGATGGTGCACTCCGTCGAGGCACCCGCCTACCTGGGCCGCGACCGCGAGCTGGTGGCCGGCCCACGCATGGACAACCTGCTCTCCGTGCACGCCGGCACGGCCGCGCTCGCCGCCGTGGCCGCCAAGGGCTCCGGCCTCTCCTTCATCCCCGTCCTCGCCGCCTTCGACCACGAGGAGAACGGCTCCCAGTCCGACACCGGTGCGGACGGCCCGCTGCTCGGCGGCGTCCTGGAGCGTTCGGTGTTCGCGCGCGGAGGATCGTACGAGGACCGGGCCCGCGCCTTCGCCGGCACCGTCTGCCTCTCCTCCGACACCGGCCACGCCGTCCACCCCAACTACGCGGAGCGGCACGACCCGACGCACCACCCGCGCGTCGACGGCGGCCCCCTCCTCAAGGTCAACGTCAACAACCGCTACGCCACGGACGGTTCCGGACGGGCGGTCTTCGCGGCGGCCTGCGAGAAGGCGGACGTCCCGTTCCAGTCCTTCGTCTCCAACAACGCGATGCCGTGCGGCACCACCATCGGCCCGATCACCGCCGCCCGGCACGGCATCAGGACCGTCGACATCGGCGTGGCCATCCTGTCGATGCACAGCGCCCGCGAACTGTGCGGCGCGCAGGACCCGTTCCTGCTCGCGAACGCCCTCGTCGCGTTCCTCGACGGCTAGTCGACCGCCCTGAGGCGCATGGGTGACGCCCGCCCGGGTACCCGGTCCGCACCGGAAACACCGGACAGGGAGGCGACACTCATGGGCCTCGGCGGATGCATCATCCTCATCGCCGTGGGAGCAATCCTCACGTTCGCGACCGACTGGGACATGCAGGGTGTCAACCTTGACCTGGTCGGCGTCATCTTCATGATCGTCGGTCTGATCGGCGTCGCGACGTTCAGCAGCATCGCCCGGCGCAGGCGGGTCGTGGTGCCCCCGACCACCCCGGTCGTCGACGACACCACCCGCACCCGGGACGGCTACAGCGACGGGTACGGGGTCTGACCGACCGGCCGGCCGGCCCCACCGAAGGGCGCGGGAGAACGTCTCTCCCGCGCCCTTCGTCGTGCCCGGAGGGGTCAGCCCGTCGGGCTAGTGCCCGTGTCCCGGAACCGGGCGCGGGGAAGGGCTGGCGGCATGAGATTCCTGGTGCGGGACCGGATCCTCGGGATCGGGGACGACTACTGGATCGAGGACGACCAGGGGAACAAGGTCTTCCTCGTCGACGGCAAGGCGATGCGGCTGCGGGACACCTTCGAACTGAAGGACACCGAGGGGCGCGTCCTCATCGACATCCGCCAGAAGATGTTCGCCCTGCGCGACACGATGGTGATCGAACGCGGCGGGGAGCCCCTGGCGACGGTCCGGCGCAGGCGGCTGTCGCTGCTGCGCAACCACTACCGGGTGGCCCTGGCGGACGGCGGCACCGAACTGGACGTCAGCGGCCGGATCCTCGACCGGGAGTTCGCCGTCGAGTACGACGGCGAACTGCTCGCCGTGATCTCCCGGCGGCTGCTGAGCGTACGGGACACCTACGCCGTCGACGTCGTACGCGAGGACGCGGACCCGTCGCTGCTGATCGCGGTGACGGTGTGCGTGATCAGCCTGGCGGAGAAGGAGCGGGAGGACTAGACCCCGGCCCGGCGCGGGAGGACTAGACCCCGGCCCGGAGCAGGAGGATTAGCCCCCGGCCCGGAGCGGGAGAACCGGGGCCCGGTCAGCGGTGGGGGCGGTCCAGGCCCAGGACACGGTCCTTGAGGGCCGGGAAGCGTTCGCGGGTGCCCGCCACCGTGGTGGGGTCGAAGTCGACCGTGAGGATCTGCTCGCCGGGGCCCGCCTCGGCCAGGACCTCGCCCCACGGATCCACCACGATCGAGTGACCCGCCTGCGGAACTCCCGCGTGCGTCCCGGCCGTTCCACACGCGAGGACGAACGACTGGTTCTCCACCGCCCGTGCCCTGGCCAGCAGCGTCCAGTGGGACCGGCGGCGCTCCGGCCAGCCCGCCGGGACGACGAGGGTCTCGGCGCCGGCGTCGACGAGACCGCGGAAGAGTTCGGGGAAACGGAGGTCGTAGCAGGTCGCCACACCGACGACGGTGTGCGGCAGACGGACCGTCACCAGTGCGTCACCCGCCCCCATCAGCACGGCCTCGCCCTTGTCGAAGCCGAAGCGGTGGATCTTGCGGTAGGAGGCGGCCGGCTCACCGGAGGGGGAGAGGACGAGCGAGGTGTTGTAGAGGGTGCCGTCAGGGGCACGCTCGGGGATCGAGCCCGCGTGCAGCCACACGCCCGCGTCGCTCGCGGCCTCGGCCATCGCCTCGAAGGTCGGCCCTTCGAGCGGTTCCGCCTCACTGCCGAACTCCTCGTACGCGAACGCGCCCGTGGTCCACAGCTCCGGCAGCACGACGAGATCGGCCCCGGCCTGGTCCCGTACCATCCCGGCGACCCGGAGCCGACGCGATTCGACTGATTCGTCCTCGTTCACGGCGACTTGGAGCAAGGAAGCGCGCACACTACCACCGTCCTGGCATTCGACCCGCGCACACGGGCCTACGATCGTCACACGAAAGCACTGCCGGGGTGCCTCACAGCAGCGTAACTTAGCGTCCCAAGACACCCGCCGAGTGCAGCCACCGCCCACTGGCACCGCCGCCACAACCTGCCCGTGTACCGACCGCCGAGGGGTCCCGTTTCCGTGAGTCTGCATCCCACCCTCCAGCCCTACGCCGACGCCTGGACCCACTCCATCGAGGCGATATCCGAGCTGGTGCAGCCGCTCCCGGAGGCCGACTGGAACCGGCGGACGCCGTGCCCGGGCTGGTCGGTCCGCGACGTCGTCTCGCACGTCATCGGTCTGGACTCCGAGATGTACGGAGACCCCCGCCCCATCCACACGCTGCCGCGCGACCTGTTCCACGTCACCAACGACCACCAGCGGTACATGGAGATGCAGGTCGACGTGCGCCGCCACCACACGGCGCCCGAGATGACCTCCGAGCTGGAGCTCTCGATCATCCGCCGCAACCGTCAGCTGCGGAACGAGAACCGCGAGCCCGGCACCAAGGTGCGCGGCCCGCTGGGTACGGAGCTGACGCTGGAGGAGTCGATGCGCCGGCACGCCTTCGACGTGTGGGCGCACGAGCAGGACCTGCGCACGGCCCTCGGCCGCCCCGGCAACCTCGACTCCCCCGGCGCGCACATCGCCCGTGACGTGCTGCTCGCCGAGCTGCCGCGCGTGGTCGCCGAGCTGGCGCAGGCGCCGCGCAGCTCGGCCGTGGTCCTCGACGTCCACGGTCCCGTGGAGTTCCTCCGCACCATCCGCGTCGACATCCAGGGCCGGGGCACCCTGGAAACGGCCCCGGCCCTCGGCCCGGCCGCCACCCTCATCCTCGACTGGGAAACCTACGTCCGCCTGGCCTGCGGCCGCGTGACGGCGGAAGCGGTGACGGACAGGGTGAAGACGGAGGGCGACCTGGACCTGGCGACAGCGATCCTCCGCCACTTCGCGGTCACCCCGTAGCCGCGGGCAGTCGTGCCGCAGGGCGGCACGGGTGGGCGCGCCGGCACCCCGGCAGCGCCGGGCCGCGCGCCCCACCCCCGCCCAGCCCCCGCACCGGGCGCCGTCACACAGGCACGTGCACCGAGCTCACCCGGCTCGTCACCAACCGCTCCCGCTCCCTGCGCACCGCCCGCCTCCGCAACCGCAGAATCTGGGTGACGCCCAACACCTGCAGCACGAACACGGAGGAGAAGGCGACGGCATAGTCGTCCCCCGTCGCGTCCAGCAGCACCCCGACCGCGAACAGCGTCGTCATGGAAGCCACGAACCCCCCCATGTTCGTGATCCCCGACGCCGTCCCCTGCCGCTCAGCCGGATTCGCCGGCCGCGCGAAGTCGAACCCGATCATCGACGCCGGCCCGCAGGCCCCCAGCACCACGCACAACACCACCAGCAGCCACATCGGCGCCGTGTCCGCCGGATAGACCAACGTCGCGGCCCACAGCACCGCCGTCGCCCCCACCGTCCCCAGCGCCAGCGGCAGCCGCGCCCCGTGGTGCCGGGCGATGACCTGGCCGTAGACGAGCCCGAAGGCCATGTTGGACAGCACGACGAGAGTCAGCAGCTCTCCGGCGACCGCCCGCGACAGCCCCTGCGCCTCCACCAGGAACGGCATCCCCCACAGCAGCAGGAACACCATCGCCGGGAACTGGGTCGTGAAGTGCACCCACAGTCCCAGCCGTGTCCCCGGCTCCCGCCAGGAGGCGGCGATCTGACGGCGTACGTAAGCAGCCCCCTGGTGCGGCACCGGCTCCGGTCCGTACCCCTCGGGATGGTCCTTGAGGAAGAACAGGAGCAGCACGAACACCACGGCACCGGCCACCGCGCTCCCCGCGAACGCCGCCGTCCAGCCGATGCCGTGCAGCAGCCGCGCGAGGACCAGCGTGGAGACGAGGTTGCCCGCCATTCCGACCAGCCCCGCCATCTGCGCGATCAGCGGCCCGCGCCGGGCCGGGAACCACCGGGTGCCCAGCCGCAGCACGCTGATGAACGTCATCGCGTCACCACAGCCGAGCAGTGCCCGTGAGGCGAGCGCCATGCCGTACGACGGTGAGAACGCGAAGCCGAGCTGCCCGGCCGTGAACAGCACCACGCCGATGCCCAGCACCTTCTTGGTGCCGAGCCGGTCGACCAGCAGCCCGACGGGTATCTGCATGCCCGCGTAGACCAGCAGCTGGAGGATGGAGAAGGTGGACAGGGCGGAGGCGCCCACGTCGAAGCGGTCGGCGGCGTCGAGGCCGGCCACACCCAGCGACGTACGGAAGATGACGGCGACGAAGTAGACCGAGACGCCGATCCCCCACACGGCGAGGGCGCGCCGTCCGCCGGGAGGATCCCCGGGCAGCGTGCCGTTCATCGCACCTCACCCCTGGCCAGGTGGGAGAACCAGCCGACGTGCCGGTGGACGACCCCGACGGCCGCCTCCGCGTCGCCGGAGCGCAGCGCCCGAAGGATCTCCCCGTGCTCGGCGAGGGTCTTGGCGATCCGGTCCGGGTGGGAGTGCATCACGGCGACGCCCATCCGGAGCTGACGGTCGCGGAGCTGGTCGTAGAGGCGGGAGAGGATCTCGTTGCCGCCGCTGCGGACGATCTCGGCGTGGAAACACCGGTCGGTGACGGAGGCCGCGGCGAAGTCACCGGCCGCGGCCTGCTCCTCCTGCCGGGCGAGCAGCTCCTCCAGCCGCTCGACGAGACCGGGCGGCGCGGGTACGGCCTTCCTGACGGCGTGCTCCTCGACGAGCAGCCGGGTCTCGACGACGTCGGCGATCTCCTGCGCGGAGACGGGCAGGACGAGGGCGCCCTTCTTCGGGTAGAGCTTGAGCAGCCCTTCGGCCTGCAGCCGCAGCAGCGCCTCGCGCACGGGGGTCCGCGAGACCCCCACGGCCTCGGCCAGCTCGCCTTCGGTGAGCAGTGTCCCGCCCTCGTAGCGGCGGTCCAGGACGCTCTGCTTGACGTGGGTGTAGACGCGGTCGGCGGCGGGGGGTTGCTTCACGGGGGCCAGGCTGGTCATGCGGACAGGATAGATACAACACGCGCGCATGGAAGAATCCATCCACGATGCGGACTCCAAGAAGTCCGAAGTGACCCCGATTCACGCACAACCATCCGCACGCACCGCGAGTCAGAAAGACGCGGCCCCTTTATGGGCCGCGCCTCAACTTGGCCGCAGGGTACGGTCATTCCAGGTAATCGGGGTATTCGACTTGAAGATCGACATTCAGGGCTTCCGTGTCCGCAGAGCCGCCGGCGTCGCCGTGACCACCGGCGCCCTGCTCGCCTCCGGGGCCCTCTACGCCGCGCCCGCGCAGGCCGCCGCCGCGCCGTCCATCGTCGCCAAGGGCGGCTTCGTGATGAACAACGCGAACGGCAAGTCGCTGTACACGAAGGCGGCCGACACGCGTCGTTCGACCGGCTCGACGACGAAGATCATGACCGCGAAGGTGGTGCTGGCGCAGAAGAACCTGAACCTCGACACCAAGGTCACGATCCAGAAGGCGTACAGCGACTACATCGTGTCGAAGAACGCCTCGTCCGCACGGCTGATCGTCGGTGACAAGGTCACCGTGCGCCAGCTGCTGTACGGGCTGATGCTGCCGTCCGGCTGCGACGCGGCGTACGCGCTCGCGGACAAGTTCGGCTCGGGCACGACGCGTGCGGCCCGCGTGAAGTCGTTCATCGGCAAGATGAACTCCGAGGCGAAGAAGCTGGGCCTGAAGAACACCCACTTCGACTCCTTCGACGGCATCGGGAACGGCAGCAACTACTCGACGCCGCGCGATCTGACGAAGATCGCGAGCAGCGCGATGAAGAGCTCCACGTTCCGCTCGATCGTGAAGACGAAGAAGTACACGGCGAAGACGAAGACCAAGACGGGCAGCACCCGCACGATGGCGCCGTGGACCAACACGAACTCGCTGCTCAGCAGCTACAGCGGCACGATCGGCGTGAAGACCGGCTCCGGCTCGGTGTCCAAGTACTGCCTGGTCTTCGCCGCGACCCGCAACGGCAAGACGGTCATCGGCACGGTCCTCGCCTCGTCGTCGTCCGCCCAGCGCGAGAAGGACGCGAAGAAGCTCCTGGGCTACGGCTTCGGCAAGATCTGACACCGCCGAACCGGAAAGGGGTCCACCCGGCGCGGGTGGGCCCCTTTCGCATGCCTTCGGCGCGGGGACGCCGAGAGATGTCCGAGACCGTAACTGGAGGTTACGGTCTCAGCGTTTACGCAGGTGGAGAGCGGTGCCGAGAAATGTCACCGCCCCGACGACCTCACCATCGCCTCGGGTATCCGCCATACACGTCGTCATGAGCCGCCGCAGCGGTTTCGTTCACTTTCGCTCGCAGTCCTGAACATCATCGAACTGGCCGGCATATGCCCTCCTTTGCGCCCTACGTTCCGCAGCGGAGGTGGTTCATTTGGCTTCCTCCCCTCCTGAAGGAGGGGAATTCCTACGGCTCGCGCCGTAGGGGTTTCTGCTTCATCACCGGCCGCCCGCCCGGAGTACTCCGTTGAGGTCTTACGCCAGCTCCGCAGACAGACACTGCCAGCCCGGCAGCCAGGATGTTCTTCGCCGCGTTCACGTCCCGGTCGTGGGTCGTCCCGCAGCCGCACGTCCAGGTGCGGACGTTCAGCGGCATCTTGTCCCGCAGGATGCCGCAGGTGGAGCACAGCCTGGAGGAGGGGAACCAGCGGTCGACCGCGATCACTTCGCGGCCGTACCACTGGGCCTTGTACTCCAGCAGGCTCCGGAAGTCGGCCCAGGCCGCGTCGCTGATGGCGCGGGCCAGGCTGTGGTTCTTCACCATGTTCCGAACGGTGAGGTCCTCGATCACGATCGTTTGGTTCTCACGAACGAGTCGAGTGGTGAGCTTGTGGAGGTTGTCCCGGCGCCGGTCGGTGATCCGGGCGTAGACCTTGGCGACCTTCTGACGGGCCTTACGGCGGTTGGCGCCGTCGCCTTTGGCCTTGCGGGCGAGCTGCCGCTGGGCCTTGGCGAGACGGGCGCGGTCGCGCCGCTCGTGCCGGGGGTTGGCGACCTTCTCCCCGGTGGAGAGGGTCAGCAGGTGGTCGAGTCCGACGTCGACACCGACGGCCGTATCGGTGGCCGGGAGCGGCTGAACCGTCGGGTCCTCGACCAGCAGGGACACGTACCAGCGTCCGGCCGCGTCCTGCGACACGGTCACCGTGGACGGCGACGCTCCCTCCGGGAGTGGACGGGACCACACGATGTCGAGCGGCCGGGCCATCTTCGCCAGCGTCAGCCTGCCGTCTTGGAACCGGAACGCGCTGGTGGTGTACTCCGCCGACTTCCTCGACTTCTTCCGCGACTTGAACCGCGGGTACTTCGCCCGCTTGCCGAAGAAGTGGGTGAACGCCGTCTGGAGGTGGCGCAGGGCCTGCTGCAGGGGGACGGAGGAGACGTCGTTGAGGTACGCGAGTTCCTCGGTCTTCTTCCAGGCCGTCAGCATCGCCGACGTCTGGTTGTAGTTCACCCGCTCCTGCCGCGTCCACGCCTGAGTGCGGGCGGCGAGGGCCAGGTTGTAGACCTTCCGCACACACCCGAACGTGCGCGACAGCTCGGCTGCCTGCGCATCGGTCGGATGGAAGCGGTACTTGAACGCCCGCTTCACATGGGCGGTTCCCATATCTCACATACTGGACCATCAGTTTGTGAAGGATGCGGGCAGCTGGAGGTAGACGCGGGCCCGCCCTGGCGGCGAACCGGCTTTCCTTGCCCTGCTCCGCAGGAGCTTCGTTTCTCCCCCACAAGCGGGAGGTGCCCCCACCCCGCCCTGAAGGACGGGGTATCCACGAAGGAGAAACTCGATGGACGAACCCAGCAAACAGCCCGGCTCCACCGAACGGACCGGGGCCATCGACATCAGCGACTTCGTCTACGCGGCGACCGGAGAGCGGATCCGGCGGCTGACCATGCCGAACGGAAGCCACTGGTTCCCGGCGGTGGACGTCTGCAAGTCACTGGGGTACACCACCCCTCGCAAGGCACTCCTCGACCATGTTCCGGAAGATCGTCGAGACAATCTCGAGACAGTGACTGGAAGTCACTGTCTCAGCATTCCCGCAGGTAGGAGCTGGCGCCGAGACCTTCAGCTCATCGATCTGCAAGGCCTGATCCTGCTCGTCAACGCCTGCACGAAACCGGCCTGCGCACCCTTCAAACAGTGGGTGGCCGAGGTGATCGAAGCAGTGCAGCAGGAAGGCCGCCACACCTTGAGCAGGGTGAGCTGCGCGAGCCGCTGGAGTCGATCGCCGCCCGTACGGGGCTTTCCGTGCGGCGCGTCAACGAGTGTCTGAGGCTGCTGCGCAAGCACGCCTGCATTCGCTCGCGGGGCGGGGCCGAGGACGCGGCTCCGGTGTACGTGCTTCCGTAGGGCCGGTACAGCAGGAGGGGCGTCGCAATCCGAAGTTGCGGCGCCCCTCCTGTCTCATGAACCTAGCGGTTCACAGCCCTCATGCCCAGCTGATCAACCGCTTCGGCCGCTCCAGGACCGCCGCCACGTCCGCCAGGACCTTGGAGCCCAGCTCGCCGTCGACCAGGCGGTGGTCGAAGGAGAGCGCCAGGGTGGTGACCTGGCGGGGCTTCACCTTGCCCTTGTGGACCCATGGCTGGGGCTTGATCGCGCCGACCGCGAGGATCGCGGACTCGCCGGGGTTGAGGAGCGGCGTGCCCGTGTCGACGCCGAAGACGCCGACGTTGGTGATCGTGACCGTGCCCGCCTGCATCGCCGCCGGCGAGGTCTTGCCCTCGCGGGCCGTGGACACCAGTTCACCCAGGGACTCGGCCAGTTGCGGCAGCGTCTTGGCGTGGGCGTCCTTGATGTTCGGCACGATCAGACCGCGCGGGGTGGCCGCCGCGATGCCCAGGTTGACGTAGTGCTTGACCACGATCTCCTGGGCCGCCTCGTCCCAGGAGGCGTTGACCTCCGGGTTGCGCTTGATCGCGACCAGCAGGGCCTTGGCGATCAGCAGGAGGGGGTTCACGCGCAGGCCCGTGAACTCCTTGTCCTGCTTCAGCTCCTCGACCAGCTTCATCGTCCGCGTCACGTCCACCGTCACGAACTCCGTGACGTGCGGCGCCGTGAACGCCGAGCCGACCATCGCCGCCGCCGTGGCCTTGCGGACCCCCTTGACCGGGATGCGGGTCTCGCGGGCGGTGTCGTACGACACCGGGGCCGCGGGGGCGGCGACCGGTACGGCGGTGGCCGGGGCGGTCTCCTGCGGAGCCGGAGGCGCCACCGCCGCGTGGACGTCCTCGCGGGTGATGATGCCGTCCGGGCCGGTCGGGGTGACCGTCGTCAGGTCGACGCCCAGGTCCTTCGCCAGCTTGCGCACCGGCGGCTTCGCCAGCGGGCGTTCCCGGGGGACGGCGGGGGCGGCATGGCCGTTCAGCTCCGGCTGGACGGCGGTGTCCTGGGCCGGCGTCCTGCGGGGGCGGCGGCGCGTCGAGGACGTCGCCACGCCGTAGCCGACCAGGACCGGCTGGCGGGCCGCCGGCTGCTCCTCGGGCTCGGCGGCAGGGGCGGGTTCCTCCTCCACCACCGGCGCCGCGCCACCCGCGACGTCCACCGCGATGATGGACGTGCCCACGTCCACCGTGGTGCCCTCGGGGAAGTGCAGCTCGCGGACCACACCGTCGTAGGGGATGGGCAGTTCGACGGCCGCCTTCGCCGTCTCGACCTCGCAGACCACCTGGCCGTCGGTGACCGTGTCACCGGGCTGGACGTACCACTTGAGGATCTCGGCCTCGGTGAGGCCCTCGCCCACGTCCGGCATCCTGAACTCGCGTACGGACGCGTTCGTCATCGTCGTCACGGCCCTCTCCTCAGTACGCCAGCGAGCGGTCGACGGCGTCGAGCACCCGGTCCAGGTCCGGGAGGTAGGACTCCTCCAGGCGGGCCGGCGGGTACGGGGCGTGGTAGCCGCCCACCCGCAGCACCGGGGCCTCCAGGTGGTAGAAGCAGCGCTCCGTGATCCGCGCGGCGATCTCCGCGCCGGAACCAAAGAACACCGGTGCCTCGTGGACGACGACCAGGCGGCGGGTCTTCTCCACCGACGCCTGGATCGAGTCGAAGTCGATCGGGGAGACCGAGCGCAGGTCCAGCACCTCCAGGGAGCGGCCCTCCTCGGCCGCCGCGTCGGCGACCTCCCGGCAGAGCTTCACCATCGGGCCGTACGCCACGAGCGTGAGGTCCGTGCCCTCGCGCACCACGCGCGCGGTGTGCAGCGGGCCCGGGATCGCCTCGGTGTCGACCTCGCCCTTGTCCCAGTAGCGCCGCTTGGGCTCGAAGAAGATCACCGGGTCGTCGCTCTGGATGGCCTGCTGCATCATCCAGTACGCGTCCGACGCGTTCGACGGGGAGACCACCTTCAGGCCCGCCACGTGGGCGAACAGCGACTCCGGGGACTCCGAGTGGTGCTCCACGGCGCCGATGCCGCCGCCGTAGGGGATGCGCACGACGACGGGGAGCTTGACCTTGCCCAGCGAGCGGGCGTGCATCTTCGCGAGCTGCGTGACGATCTGGTCGTACGCCGGGAAGACGAAGCCGTCGAACTGGATCTCCACCACCGGGCGGTAGCCGCGCAGGGCCAGGCCGATCGCCGTACCGACGATGCCCGACTCGGCGAGCGGGGTGTCGATGACGCGGCTCTCGCCGAAGTCCTTCTGCAGGCCGTCCGTCACCCGGAACACGCCGCCGAGCTTGCCGACGTCCTCGCCCATGACGACGACCTTCGGGTCCGCGTCCAGGGCGTGCCGCAGCGACTCGTTGATCGCCTTGGCCAGGGCCATCTTGTCCGTCATGTCACTTACCCCCGTCCGCGTCCGCGAACGACGCCTGGTACGCCGCGAACTGCGCACGCTCCTCGTCCACGAGCGCGTGTCCGTCCGCGTACACGTTCTCGAAGATGGCGAAGTGGTCCGGGTCCGGCATGGCACGGACCGCTTCGCGCACTCGTTTGCCCAACGCCTCGCTCTCGGTCTCCAGTTCCGCGAAGAATCCCTCGTCCGCGTGGTTTGCGGACTCCAGATAGCGGCGAAGACGCAGGATCGGGTCCTTGGCCTCCCAGGCCAGACGCTCCTCGTCGCCCCGGTAGCGGGTCGGGTCGTCGGAGGTGGTGTGCGCGCCCATGCGGTACGTGAACGCCTCGACCAGCGTCGGCCCCTCACCCGCGCGGGCCCGCTCCAGGGCCCACTTGGTGACGGCCAGGTTCGCCAGCACGTCGTTGCCGTCCACGCGGACGCCCGGGAAGCCGAAGCCCTGGGCGCGCTGGTACAGCGGCACGCGGGACTGCTTCTCGGTCGGCTCGGAGATCGCCCACTGGTTGTTCTGGCAGAAGAACACCACCGGGGCGTTGTAGACCGCGGAGAAGGTGAAGGCCTCGGCCACGTCGCCCTGGCTGGACGCGCCGTCGCCGAAGTAGGCGATGACCGCGCTGTCCGCGCCGTCCTTGGTGACGCCCATCGCGTAGCCCGTGGCGTGCAGGGCCTGCGAGCCGATGACGATCGTGTACAGGTGGAAGTTGTTGCCGTTCGGGTCCCAGCCGCCGTTGTTCACGCCGCGGAACATGCCGAGCAGGTTGGTCGGGTCCACCCCGCGGCACCAGGCGACGCCGTGCTCGCGGTAGGTGGGGAAGACGTAGTCGTCGTCGCGCAGCGCCCGGCCGGAGCCGATCTGCGCCGCCTCCTGCCCGAGCAGCGAGGCCCACAGGCCCAGCTCGCCCTGGCGCTGCAGGGAGGTGGCCTCGGCGTCGAAGCGTCGGGTGAGCACCATGTCGCGGTAGAGGCCGCGCAGGTCGTCGGCGGTGATGCCGGCGACGTACTTGTCGAACTCGGCGTTCTTGACGCGCTTGCCCTCGGGTGTCAGCAACTGGACGAGGGCGGGCTCGGCGCTCTTCCCGGCGCCGGTGGCCTTCTTGGCGCTGGTGGCCTTCTTGGCGCTGGTGGCCTTCTTGGTGGTGCTGGTGGTGCGCTTGGTGCCGGTGGTGCCGGCCTTCGTTCCGGCGCTGCGTCGCGGTGTGCGCGCGGCAGTGCTCTCCACGGTCACGTGTGCTCCTCCGTCGGTCCGGCCCCCGGGGTTGCCGGTAGGCCAGTGCGGCTCACCTGTTCTCGACCACCGGGCACGGGGTGGGTGCCACTCGGCCGGGAACAGGCGTGACAGGTGCCCCGGCGAGCGCCCTGCAAGAGGCACGTTACCCAGTGCTCCACATCTCTGTGAAACCCTTCTGACCTGCGATTTTGCTTGGATTTCCAAGTAAATCGGAGAAGGCGTCGAAGGCGCGCTGGTCACAGCCTCGCAGGAGGCCGGAGCAACGGCACGTTATCCCGGCCACCCCGGGCACGGGAAGGGTCGAGTTTCGTGACCGGAAGTGGTACGCCGCGCGGGGTGAGCGGGGGTGCGGCCGGGGTCAGCCGCACGGGGTGAGCGGGAGTGCGGCCGGGGTCAGCCGCACGGGGTGAGCGAGGGTGCGGCCGGGGTCAGCCGCACGGGGTGAGCGGGAGTGCGGCCGGGGTCAGCCGCACGGGGTGAGTGAGGGTGCGGCCGGGGTCAGCCGCCGGTCACACCCTCGATGCTGCCCGTGCCGGCGTTCTCGCTGCCCGCGTCCGTGCCGCCGTTCTCGGTGCCCGCGTCCGTGCCGCCGTCCCCGGTGCCGCCGTCCCCGGTACCGCCGTCCCCGGTGCCGCCGTCCCCGGTGCCACCCGACTGGGTCGGCTGCACGGACGTCGGCGGGGTGCTCGGCGCCTCGCTCGTCGGGTCCTGCGTCTCCGTGTACGTCGGATCCTGGGACGGCGTGTACGGCTGGTCCCAGTTCCCGCCCGATCCCGTGCCCGGGTCGGTCTCGGTCTCGGTGCCGGGGTCGGTCGTCTCCTCGGTCGCCTCGTCGCTCGGGCTCTCGCTGGCCTTCTCGTCCCCGGTGCTCTGCGTCACGGACGGTGACGTGTCGGTCTTGCCCCCGCCCCCGCCGCCACCGCCGTTCTGCAGCGCCAGCGCCACTCCCGCCGCGACGGCGATCACCGCGAGCACCGCGAGGACCCACAGCTTGCCGCGACCGCTGCCCTTGTTGCCGTGGCCCTCGAAGCCGCCGTCGTCACCGCCGTACCCACCGCCGTACCCGGCGGGCAGGATCGGCTGCGGGATCGCCGCCGTACCGGCGACGTCCGGGTGCGGCATCGCGGTCGTGCCCGCGAAGCCGGCCGCCGGGGTGCGCGGGCCCTCGTGCATCTCCACCGGGCCGGTGTTCCAGGTGCCGGTGTGGCCGCCCTGCTCGTAGAGCATCTGCAGCGCGTACTGGATCAGCCCGCGCATCTCCTCGGCCGTCTGGAAACGGTCGTCGGGCTCCTTGGCGAGGGCGCGCATGACCATGCCGTCCAGCTCCGGCGGGCAGGCGTCCGAGACCTCCGACGGGGGCGTGGGGATGTCCTGGACGTGCTGGTAGACCACCGACAGCGGCGTCTCGCCCGTGAAGGGGGGCCGCAGCGCCAGCAGTTCGTACAGCAGGCAGCCGGTGGCGTACAGGTCGGACCGGTAGTCGACGGCCTTGCCGAGCGCCTGCTCCGGGGAGAGGTACTGGGGGGTGCCCATGACCATGCCGGTCTGGGTCATCGTCGTGGACGCGCCGTGCAGCGCGCGGGCGATGCCGAAGTCCATCACCTTCACGGCACCGTTGTGGGTGATGATGACGTTGGCCGGCTTGATGTCGCGGTGCACGATGCCGTGCTGGTGCGAGTAGGCGAGCGCCTCCAGGACACCGGAGACGATGATCAGCGCCTGCTCGGGGCCCGGGGCCTCGGCGTTCATCAGCAGGTCGCGGATGGTGCGGCCCTCGACGATCTCCATCACGATGTACGGCACCGACTGGCCGCCGCCGACGACGTCCTCGCCGGAGTCGTACACGGCGACGATGGAGTGGTGGTTGAGACCGGCCACCGACTGCGCCTCGCGTGTGAAGCGCGCCTTGGAGACGGGGTCCTCGGCGAGGTCGGCGCGCAGCAGCTTGACGGCGACCGTGCGGCCGAGACGTACGTCCTCGGCGGCGAACACCTCGGCCATGCCGCCCCGGCCGAGCCGGTGGGTCAGCCGGTACCGGCCGTCGCCGACGAGCCCGCCGTTGCCCCAGTTGTCCGGCGCGTCCGAGATGCCGCCGCCAGTCGCCTCGGGGTCGGACGGGCCCTGAGCGCGCTGCTGCTGTGCCATCAGTCCTCGCCGTCGTTTCTGCCCGCGGTGCGCGCGGTGTTGTTACGGTCTTCGTCGGCCACGCTACAGCCTCGGCGTGTGCCCCCGGCCCGGTACGGGCCTCCAGGACCGGCACGAGACGGACCGGCCATGAAACCCGTACTCCGTACTGTCGTGCAAATTCCGTGTACCGGTAGTACGACCGCTGTAACGCTTCCGCGACGCTTCCTTCGCGTACGGTCACGGAACGGGCACCGCGCTTGACGTGTCAGTGGCCTGGGGCAGACTTGGCCGGGAATAGCGCATGGGATCTACGACGGATCGGCCACCGGGACGGCGGCGCCGGAGAGGCTACGGGGGACGCGGAACATGAGCCAGGACGGCGCACAGGGCCACAGCGCGGGGCGGGCGCTCGCCGGCGGACGCTACCAACTGCGGGACCTGCTCGGCCAGGGCGGCATGGCCTCGGTCCACCTCGCCTACGACAGCGTGCTCGACCGCCAGGTCGCGATCAAGACGTTGCACACGGAACTCGGCCGGGAGCAGGCCTTCCGTGAGCGCTTCCGCCGCGAGGCCCAGTCCGTGGCGAAGCTCACGCACACCAACATCGTCTCGGTCTTCGACACGGGCGAGGACGACGTGGACGGCATGACGACGCCGTACATCGTCATGGAGTACGTCGAGGGCCGCCCGCTCGGCTCCGTGCTCGACGAGGACGTACGGCGGCAGGGCGCGATGCCCGCCGACAAGGCGCTGAAGATCACCGCGGACGTGCTGGCGGCCCTGGAGATCAGCCACGAGATGGGGCTGGTCCACCGCGACATCAAGCCGGGCAACGTGATGATGACCAAGCGCGGCGTGGTCAAGGTCATGGACTTCGGCATCGCCCGCGCCATGCAGTCCGGCGTGACGTCGATGACGCAGACCGGCATGGTCGTCGGCACCCCCCAGTACCTCTCCCCGGAGCAGGCGCTCGGCCGGGGCGTGGACGCCCGCTCCGACCTGTACTCGGTCGGCATCATGCTGTTCCAGCTGGTCACCGGGCGGCTGCCGTTCGACGCGGACTCGCCGCTGGCCATCGCGTACGCGCATGTGCAGGAGGAGCCGCCGGTCGCGTCCTCGATCAACCGTTCGCTGCCGCCGGCCGTGGACGCGCTGATCGCCCGCGCGCTGAAGAAGAATCCGAACGAGCGTTTCCCCAGCGCGGAGTCCATGCGCGGGGAGTGCCTGCGGGTGGCGCAGTCCTTCCACCCGGCCCCGCCGAGCATCGTGCCGGGCGCGCAGGCGCAGAGCGGCGCGGGCGTCGGTTCCGCGGTGTTCCCGCCGGTCGGCCAGGCGCCGCAGGCACCCGCGGGCAACGTGCAGACGCCGTACCAGCCGGCGCCGTACCCGTACGGCACCCCGGCGCCGTCCGCGCCGTCCCCCGCGTACGGCTATCCCCAGCAGGGCGGCTACCAGACGCCCGCCCCGTCGCCGTACGCGCCGCAGCCACAGCCGCAGCCGCAGCCGCAGCCGCAGCCGCAGTACAACATCACACCCCAGACATCCGGCTCGGGCGGCTCGGGCGGTGGCCGGAGCAAGCCGGTGGTCATCGGGGCTGTCGTCGTCTCCCTCGTCGCCGTCGGCGGCCTGATCGCGGCGCTGACGATGAACGGCGGTGACGAGGACCCGCAGGCCGGCGGGGGCGGCAGTGCTTCGGCCTCGGCGTCGGCGACCAAGGCGGAGGGCTACCGCGGACCCGACACGAAGAAGACGATCGACAAGGAGAAGTGCGAGGAGCCGTACGAGTCCACCAACGACCCCGACAAGGTCCAGCTCCCGGACTTCAAGTTCAAGTACATCCAGTCGGTGAAGGAGTGCTTCCAGGCCGCCGGCTGGGGAGACTTCAAGATCGTCGAGGTCGACGAGAACACCTACGGCGAGGGCTCCGTCAGGGAGCAGTTCCCGCCGGCGGGCACGGACGTCGACCCCGAGAACATGCCCGAGATCACCCTCAAGGTCTCGACGGGCAACCCCCCGTCCTGACCCCGGGACGTACAAGGCGTGACGAAGGGGCCCGGCACCGGATGCCGGGCCCCTTCGTGGCGTTCGGCCAGGGACGTCGCGCGGTCTACAGGTACGGGCCGCCCGAGCGGCCGCCCGGGTGCGGTTCCTCCAAGCCGTCGCCGACACCGGGCGGGAGGGCGCGGCGCATCTGCTCCAGCTGGGCGCGCGCGGCCATCTGCTGGGCGAAGAGCGTGGTCTGGATCCCGTGGAACAGGCCCTCCAGCCAGCCCACCAGCTGGGCCTGGGCGATCCGCAGTTCGGCGTCGCTCGGGGTGGTCTCGTCCGTGAAGGGCAGGGAGAGCCGCTCCAGCTCCTCGACCAGCTCCGGGGCCAGACCGTCCTCCAGTTCCTTCACCGAACTGGCGTGGATCTCCTTGAGGCGGACCCGGCTGGCCTCGTCCAGGGGGGCCGCGCGCACCTCCTCCAGCAGCTGCTTGATCATGCTGCCGATCCGCATGACCTTCGCCGGCTGCTCCACCTGCTCCGTCACCGGGGTCTCGCGGGAGTCCTCGTCTCCGGTGCCGCCGCTGAGCGCCATGCCGTCCTGGCCGACGACCAGGATCTGCGGATTCTCCGGCGACCGTTCGTTCCTCGGCATCTCCATGCCGCCATTGTCGCGCACGGCCGTGCACCGCTTCGGCAGTGCCCCCGGAAGCGGGGTTCTCCGGCGGAGGTCCACCCGACGGCCGTATCCGGAATGCCGGGATCATCCGGGAATGCCAGGCTGTTGGGCGTCCATCCGGCCCATCTTGCCGACGGTGTGACCGAGCACCGGCCGGCGCGGGAGGTCACGGTCGTGGCTCCATGGCTGCGTGTAGTGGGGGCGACGGTTGTTCTGGTCACGGGGGCGGCGGTGGTGCCGTACGGCCCTGTCGCGGCGCCCCTCGGCACGGGGGTGGCGTACGGGGTCGGCGCCGTCCTCTCTTCCCCGTCCCCGTCCCCGTCCTCGTCGTCCTCGTCCCCCTCGCCCGCGTCGTCGCCCTCAGTGGAGCCGTCGCGGGCCGGGAGCCGGCCGGGTGAGGGCCGGGACCGGCCGGGGCGGCACGAGATGACCGAGAGGGAGTCACGGGAACGAGGACACGGCGACCGGGAGCACGGCGACCGGGACGGTCCGGACGACGGGGGCGCGGGCGCCGTACCGCGGAAGCCGGGGCGTGCCGGGGAGGTGGGCGAGCCGCCACCGCGGCCGGGGGACGACGGGGCCGTGTCCCGGGCACCGGGCGCGGGCGACACCGTCCCGCGGACACCGGCGTCCCGGGCGGCGGTCCCCGTGCCCTCCGCGACCTCGCGGTCGGCGGAGCCGAACACGGTCGCCTCCTCCACCGAGCCCGTACTGCGCATCCTGCCGCTCGGCAGCGGCCTGATGCTCATCGGACTCGGTCTCGGCCTCGCCTTCGTCGCACTGCGCATGCGTCAGGGACGCGGCACGTCCTGAGCTCCGCCCGGAATCCCCTGACGGGCCGCGGCGGCCACCCGCGCACGGCCCCTCCCGGCACCCGGGGCGCGGTATCACCGAGCGGAAGCGCCACCGCCGGGTGGGCCTCCTGCCGGGACGCGGAACGCGGGGCCGGCCCAGGGTCCCGCGCCGTCTCCCTCCACCGCACCGGGTGGGACACGCGCAGGGCGGTGCCGTACCCGGACGGGAACCCGCCCCCGGTGGGCACGACCGACGTGCCACGCCAACGGTGGGCACGACCGACGTGCCACGCCAACGGTGGGCACGACCGACGTGCCACGCCAACGGTGGGCACGACCGACGTGCCACGCCAACGGTGGGGGCGGCCCCGCCCCGGCAGCCGGGCCGGCTCAGCCCGGTGTGACCAGCAGGACCTTGCCGATGTGGCCGCTGTCCTCCACGACCCGGTGGGCGGTGGCCGCGTCCGGCATCGGGATCTCGCGGTCGATGACGGGGCGGACCCGGCCGCCGGTGACGAGCGGCCAGACGTGTTCGCGTACGGCCGCCACGATCGCCGCCTTCTCCTCCAGCGGCCGGGCGCGCAGCGAGGTCGCGCTGATGGCGGCGCGCTTGCCGAGGAGGGCGCCGATGTTCAGCTCCCCCTTCACCCCGCCCTGCATGCCGATGATGGCGAGCCGGCCGTTGACGGCGAGGGCCTGGACGTTGCGGTCCAGGTACTTGGCGCCCATGTTGTCCAGGATCACGTCCGCGCCCGCGCCGTCGGTGGCCCGCTTCAGCTCGGCGACGAAGTCCTGCTCGCGGTAGTTGATCAGGATGTCGGCGCCGAGTTCGGCACAGCGCTCCAGTTTCTCCGTGGTGCCGGCGGTGACGGCGACCCTCGCTCCGACGGCCTTCGCGAGCTGGATCGCCATCGTGCCGATGCCGCTGGAGCCGCCGTGCACGAGGAGGGTCTCACCGGGGCGGAGGTGGGCGACCATGAAGACGTTCGACCAGACCGTGCAGACGACCTCCGGGAGCACCGCGGCCTGGTCGACGGTGAGCCCCTCGGGTACGGGCAGCAGCTGCCCGGCCGGGACGGCGACCTTCTCCGCGTAGCCGCCGCCGGCGAGCAGCGCGCAGACCTCGTCGCCGACGGCCCACCCGCTCACCCCGTCACCGAGCGCGGCGATCCGTCCGGAGCATTCGAGACCGGGGTAGGGGGAGGCACCGGGCGGAGGGTTGTAGAAGCCCTGCCGCTGGAGGATGTCGGCCCGGTTGACGGCACCGGCCACCACCTCGACCAGGACCTCTCCGGGACCGGCCACGGGGTCGGGGACCTCGTCCCACACCAGCGCCTCGGGCCCACCGGGTTCGGGAATCGTGATCGCATACATGAGGGGGACGGTACTCCTGGGCCGGGCACGCGGGCCGGACCGGCCGCTCGGGGAAATCCGTGTGCGGGAGCGATGAGTTTGCGCGACGGTGAAGGTCTGTCCATGCGTAGCCCAAGCATGCGGAAGGACCCGGAGCATGAGCACGCAGACGTCCGGCCTGGCGATCGAGACCGCGGGCCTGGTCAAGACCTTCGGTGGGACACGGGCCGTCGACGGCGTCGATCTCGCCGTACCGGCCGGCACGGTGTACGGGGTCCTCGGACCGAACGGCGCCGGCAAGACCACCACCGTGAAGATGCTCGCCACCCTCCTGCGTCCCGACGGCGGCGAAGCCCATGTCTTCGGTCACGACATCGTGCGCGAGGCCGACGAGGTGCGCGGCCGGGTGAGCCTCACCGGCCAGTACGCGTCCGTGGACGAGGACCTCACCGGCACCGAGAACCTGGTCCTGCTGGGCCGGCTCCTCGGCCACCGCAAGCCCGCCGCCCGCACCCGCGCCGCCCAGCTCCTGGAGGCCTTCGGGCTCACGGACGCGGCCGGGAAGCAGGTCAAGCACTACTCCGGTGGCATGCGGCGCCGTATCGACATCGCCGCGTCCATCCTCAACACCCCCGACCTGCTGTTCCTCGACGAGCCGACGACCGGCCTGGACCCGCGCAGCCGCAACCAGGTGTGGGACATCGTGCGCGCGGTCGTCGCCCAGGGCACGACGGTGCTGCTGACCACGCAGTACCTGGACGAGGCCGACCAGCTGGCGTCCCGGATCGCCGTCATCGACCGCGGCAAGGTGATCGCCGAGGGCACCAAGGGCGAGCTGAAGGCGTCCGTCGGCGCCGGGTCCGTACATCTGCGGCTGCGGGACGCCGAGCAGCGGCCGCTCGCCGCCGACCTGCTGCGCCGCGCCCTCGACGCGCGGGTGCAGCCCGAGCCCGACCCGGTGGCGCTGACCGCCCGTCTCGCCGCGGCCGCGAGCCACGACACGGCCGCCGAGCAGGCCGCCCGCGCGCTGAGCGAACTGGCCCGCGCCGGTGTCACCGTCGACAACTTCTCGCTCGGCCAGCCCAGCCTGGACGAGGTGTTCCTGGCCCTCACCGGCCACGACACGCGCGTGTCCGGCGCATCCGGCGCATCCGACGCATCCGGCCAGGACGGCTCCCACGACCCGAAGGACGAGGTGGCGGCATGAGCACCACGACGACCACCGAGAGCGCCGAACTCGCCCCGGTGCGCACCGACTCCCTCACCGAACTGCTGGTCGCCGAGGAGCGCCCGCCACGGCCCAGCGCCTGGTCGGCCTCGCTGACCTTCGGCTGGCGGGCGATCCTGAAGATCAAGCACGTGCCGGAGCAGCTCTTCGACGTGACGGCGTTCCCGATCATGATGGTGCTGATGTACACGTACCTGTTCGGCGGGGCGCTGGCCGGGTCGCCGAAGGAGTACATCCAGTTCCTGCTGCCGGGGATCCTGGTGATGTCGGTCGTGATGATCACCATGTACACCGGGGTATCGGTCAACACGGACATCGAGAAGGGCGTCTTCGACCGGTTCCGCAGCCTGCCGATCTGGCGGCCGTCGACGATGGTCGGCTATCTGCTCGGCGACGCCCTGCGCTACACCATCGCGTCCGTCGTGATGCTGACCGTCGGCATGGTCCTCGGCTACCGCGCCGACGGCGGGGTCCCCGGAGTGCTCGCCGGGATCGCGCTGCTGGTGCTGTTCTCCTTCGCCTTCTCCTGGATCTGGACCATGTTCGGGCTGATGCTGCGCACCGAGAAGTCGGTGATGGGCGTCAGCATGATGGTGATCTTCCCGCTCACCTTCCTGTCCAACGTCTTCGTCGACCCGCGCACCATGCCCGGCTGGCTCCAGGCGTTCGTCAACAACAGCCCCGTCACCCACCTGGCGTCCGCGGTGCGCGGACTGATGGCGGGCGACTGGCCGGCCGACGAGGTCGCCTGGACGCTGGGCTGGGCCGGACTGTTCGTGGTGGTCTTCGGGCCGGTCACGATGCGGCTGTACAACCGGAAGTAGGCGGCGCCCGGAAGCAGACGGCCTCAGCCGCGGAACGGGCGGACGTCGGGCGCGATCTGTGTGCCCGGCGTCGCCCGCACGATCGTGATCAGCCGGTCCGTCAGCTCCAGCGTCCCGACGTCCCGGTCGTCGTAGCCGAGCACCCGGTGCCCGCGTACGACACTCACCACCAGGTCGCCGATCTCGCGGGGCGTCTTGCCCACCTCGACCTTTATGACCGGCCGCTCCACGATGTCGAGCCCGGAGCCCTGCTGGATCAGGTCCTCCATGACCATGCCGGCCGAGGGGCTGAGCACGGACAGCCCGAGCAGCCGCCCGGCCGCGCTGGCGCTGGTGATGACCGCGTCGGCGCCCGACTGCTTCAGCAGCGGGGCGTTCTCCTCCTCGCGCACCGCGGCCACGATCTTCGCGCCCCGGTTGATCTGCCGGGCCGTCAGCGTCACGAGGACGGCCGTGTCGTCGCGCTGTGTCGCGATGATGATCTGCCGTGCCCGCTGCACCTCGGCCCGCTTCAGCACCTCGCTGCGCGTGGCGTCCCCTATGACACCCGCGTAGCCGTCCGCCGTGGCCGCTTCGATCGCCTTCGCGCTGGGGTCGACGACCACGACCTGCTCCTTCCGGAGCCCGGTCGCGCAGACGGTCTTGATCGCGGACCTGCCCTTGGTGCCGAACCCGACGACGACGGTGTGATCGCGCAACGCGGACCTCCAGCGGTTCAGTCGCCACTCCTCCCGCGTGCGTTCGGTGAGGGCCTCGAGGGTGGTGCCGACCAGGATGATCAGGAACAGCACACGCAGCGGCGTGATGACGAAGATGTTGGTGAGCCGGGCGCTGTCGCTGACCGGCGTGATGTCGCCGTACCCGGTGGTGGAGAGGGTGACGGTCGCGTAGTAGAACGCGTCGAGGAGATCGAGGGTCCCGTCGGAGTTGTCGTTGTAGCCGTCGTGGTCGGCGTACACGACGATCGCCGTCACCACCAGCACCACCAGGGCCATCGACAGACGTTTGGCGACCTGGCGGACCGGATGCTCCACCAGTTTCCTCGGGAGTTTCACCCGATGGGTCACCAGGTGTTCGTCCGCCTGGCGAGCGATGGCGTCCTGGCCCGGAAGTTTCACGTGAAACACACCCCGGTTCCCCCGGACGTCCAGGGCAGGTCGAGCAGCTCCGTCTCCTGGCCGGGCCGTGCGCCGCCGGGGGGTACGACGGCGAGCGCGTCGGCCGCCGCGATACCGCGCAGCATGGCCGGGCCGTTGTAGAGCAGCGGCAGCGCCCGGTCAGCGCGCAGGGCGACCGGGACCAGCCGGGTGTCGTGCGGGTGACCCTGCACCCCGTCCCGCAGCGGCAGCGTGTACGGCTCGGGGGCGGGACGGGCCGCGAGGGTGCGCAGCAGGGGCTCGGCGAGCGTGAGCAGGCCGGAGACGGCGGCGAGGGGGTTGCCGGGCAGGCCGACGAGGTGCTGGTCGTCCTTGGTCCGGGCCAGGAGCATGGGGTGGCCGGGGCGCACCTTGACGCCGTCCACGAGGAGTTCGGCGCCGATGCGGCGCAGCGCGGGGTGCACATGGTCGACCGGGCCGGCGGCGGTGCCGCCGGTGGTGACGACGACGTCGGCGCCGGACGCCGTGATCGCCTCGTACAGCGCCTGTTCGGTGTCGCCGACCCGGCGTACGGCGGTGACCTCCGCGCCGAGTGCGCGCAGCCAGGGCGGCAGCAGCGGGCCGAGCGCGTCCCGGATCAGCCCGTCGTGCGGCAGGCCCTCGCCGAGCAGTTCGTCGCCGAGGACGAACACGTCGACGCGGGGGCGGGGGACGGCGGTGAGCGTGTCGTATCCGGCGGCGGCGGCCATGCCCAGGACGGGCGGGGTCACCGGGGTGCCCGCGGGCAGCAACTGGTCGCCGCTGCGGCACTCCTGGCCGCGGGGGCGGATGTCCTGGCCGTGGGTGACGGTGTGCGGCGGCCGGGTGGCGGCGGTGACGTGCAGCCGGCCCTTGTCGTCGGTGCGGCCGTGTTCGCTGCGGAGTACGGCGGTGGTGTCCGGGGGGATACGGGCGCCGGTGGCGATACGGACGGCCTCGCCGTCGGTGAGCGGGGTGTGCGCGGCGTGCCCGGCGAGGACGCCCTTGTCCCGTACGGACCAGGGGCCGGGGCCGGAGACCGCCCAGCCGTCCATCGCGGAGGTGTCGAAGGAGGGCAGGTCGGTGAGGGCGGTGAGGGGGGCGGCGAGGGTGAGGCCCAGGGCCGAGGCGAGGGGGACGGCGACCGGGGTCAGGTAGCCGGTACGGCCGCCGGTGCGTCCGCCGGTGCCGTGGCGCGGGGCGTCTTCGGCGATGGCGCGGGCGTCGGGCCAGGCGGTGGCGTCGTGGTGCGGGTGCATGTGGCGGGGGGTGTCCGTGGTGCCGCCGGGGTGCTTCTTCACGAGGGCGAGCGCCTCCTCGACGTCGAGGTCGTCGGCGTTCTCGTCGGCCCGGGCGGCGCGCGCGGTCATCAGGCGTCCGGGCGGGTGTCGGGGGCTTCTGGGGTGGCGTCGGGAGCCTTGGGGGTGGCGTCGGGGGTTTCCTCGTCGGCCCAGCGCAGGGCGAGCGCCGCGGCCTTGCGGGCCGCCTCGGCGACGGCCTCCCGGTCACCGCCCGCCCGTGCGGCCGCGTAGCCGACGAGGAAGGTGGTCAGCGGCGCGGCGGGCCGGGCCACCCCGTGGGCGGCGTCGCGGGCGAGGTCGAGCAGTACGCCGGTGTCGACGTCCAGGTCGATGCCCAGCTCGTCCTTGACTGCGGAGATCCATTCATCCAACACGTGTCCATGCTCCCTGATGCGTGCCCTGGCAGTGGCGATGTCGTCCCAGGTGTCGCAGTCGAAGGACGCCACCGGGTCGGAGATACGGGTGAGGTCGAGCGCGCCGGTCAGCCGGCGCAGGGGCAGCCCGGTCAGCTCGCCGTGCCGGCCGGTGAGCACGGCCAGCTCGCGGCGCAGGGGCCCGGTCCGGTACGCGGCGACGAGCGGCTGGTCCCGGCCGTCGGAGTCGGTCAGCAGCACGCCGTCGGCGGTGCCGTGCCGGAGGGGTGCCAGCAGTCCCCGCACCGTGCGGCGGTCGAGGAAGGGCAGGTCGGCGGAGAGCAGGACGACCTGGTCGGCCGTGGTGTGCCGGAGTCCGGCGGCGAGCGCGGCCAGGGGGCCGCCGCCCGGGGGTTCCTCGCGGGCCCAGATCACGGGCCGTGCGGTGGGGCGGGCGCCGGCGACGACCACCGTGGTCCGGGCGCCGCCGCAGGCCGCGAGCACCCGGTCGAGCAGCGCCCGGCCGCCCACCCGTACCCCGGGCTTGTCCGCGCCCCCGAGCCGCCGGGCGGCGCCACCGGCGAGCACGACGGCGTCGTACGCGGAGTCGGGGTCCCCGAGGGGACCGCCGGGAGGATCACCGGAGGAATCGCCGGGTGGCTGATACTCGGTCACCCTCCGAGTATGCGTGCCCCCCGCGATCACCGGGAACGCGGGGGCACCGGGACACGGTCGGAGAGGCCGGCGGCTCGAAACGGACTCACAGCGTCCGCAGCAGCACCGCCGGCTGTTCGACGCAGTCCGCCACATACCGCAGGAAGCCTCCCGCGGTGCCGCCGTCGCAGACCCGGTGGTCGAAGGTGAGCGAGAGCTGCACGACCTGCCGCACCGCCAGCTCGCCCTCGTGCACCCATGGCTTGGGGACGATGCGGCCGACGCCGAGCATGGCGGCCTCGGGGTGGTTGACGATCGGTGTGGAGCCGTCGACGCCGAACACGCCGTAGTTGTTCAACGTGAAGGTGCCACCGGTGAGTTCCGCGGGCGTCAGCGTCCCGGTCCGGGCCGCCTCGGTCAGCCGGGCGAACTCCGCCGTGAGCGACTCCGCGTCCCGCGTGTGCGCGTCCCGGACGACGGGGACGACCAGCCCCCGGTCGGTCTGCGCGGCGAAGCCGAGGTGCACGTCCGCGTACTGGACGATCTCCCTGGCCTCGGCGTCCACCGAGGAGTTGAGCTCGGGGAAGCGGGCGAGCGCGGCGGTGCAGATGCGGGCCAGCAGGGCGATGACGGATATCTTCGGCCCGCCCGCCGCGTTCATCGTGGCCCGCGTGCGCATCAGCTCGGTCGCGTCGGCGTCCACCCAGCAGGTCGCGTCGGGGATCTCGGTACGGCTGCGGGAGAGCTTGTCGGCGACGGTCCCGCGGATGCCCTTGAGGGGGACCCGGGTGACGCCCGGGGAGTCCGCGGCCGGTACCGGCACGTCCGTCCGGCCGGCCCGCGCACGCGGCTCGCCGGCCGTCGCGCCCGTACGGCCCCGGGCTGCGGCGGCACGCAGGGCGTACTCCACGTCCGCGCGGAGGATCAGCCCCTCGGGTCCGGAGCCGGTCAGCTCCCGCAGGTCCAGGCCGTTCTGCCGGGCCAGCCTGCGCACCAGGGGCGAGATCACGGGGACGGGGCCGTCCACCGCGCCCCGGGGACGGGCCTGCGCGGCGGTGGGCTGCTCGGTCCTGAGCTGTCCGTTCGCCACGGGAGTGGAAGGGGCGGAGGGTGCCGTGGGTACGGCGGGGGCCGCGGGTGTCGTCTCCGCCGGACGAACGCGGCGGCGCCGGGCCGGTGCCTCCGCGGTGCCGTAGCCGACCAGGACATTGCCGGAGCCCTCGGTGGCGGGGGTCCCGCCGCGCGCACCCTCGGATTCCGCGGGTTCTCCGGGGCCCGCGTCCCCGGCCGGGCGGCCGTCGGCCGGTTCGCCCACCGCCACCGTCAGCAGCGGAGCGCCGACGGGCAGTTCCGTGCCCTCCGCGCCGAAGCGGGCCGTGACGACACCGCCGTAGGGGCAGGGCACGTCCACCATCGCCTTGGCCGTCTCGACCTCGACGACCGGCTGGTCCACGGCGACGACGTCACCGACCTCGACCAGCCAGCGCACGATCTCCGCCTCGGTGAGCCCCTCACCGAGGTCGGGCAGCTTGAACTCCAGCACCTGTGCCATCAGCTCTCGGCCTCCCATTGCAGACGCCCCACGGCGTCCAGGATCCGGTCCACTCCGGGCAGGTGGTGGCGCTCCAGCATCGGCGGCGGGTACGGCAGGTCGAACCCGGCCACACGCAGCACCGGCGCCTCCAGGTGGTGGAAGCAGCGCTCCGTGACCCGGGCCGCGATCTCCCCGCCCGGGCCGCCGAAGCCACCCGACTCGTGGACGACGACCGCACGCCCCGTCCGCCGTACCGAGGCGCACACCGTCTCGTCGTCGAACGGCACCAGGGAGCGCAGATCGACGACTTCGAGGTCCCAGCCCTCGGCCCGGGCCGCCTCGGCCGCCTCCATGCAGACGGGTACGGACGGCCCGTACGTGATGAGCGTGGCGCTCCGCCCTGAGCGCCGCACCACCGCACGGCCTATCGGTTCAACGGCCGTCGGCGCCTGTGGGTTCCAGGAGTCCTTCGACCAGTACAGCCGCTTGGGCTCCAGGAAGACGACCGGGTCGTCTGAGGCGATGGCGGCACGCAGCAGCCCGTAGGCGTCGGCGACGGTGGCGGGCGTGACGACGTGGAGCCCCGGGGTCGCCATGTAGTACGCCTCGGAGGAGTCGCTGTGGTGCTCGACGCCGCCGATGCCGCCGCCGTAGGGGACGCGGATGGTGAGCGGCAGGGGCATCTTCCCGCGCGTGCGGTTGCGCGTCTTCGCGACGTGCGAGATCAGCTGCTCGAAGGCCGGGTAGGCGAACGCGTCGAACTGCATCTCCACGACCGGGCGCAGTCCGTACATCGCCATGCCGACGGCCGTGCCGAGGATGCCCGCCTCGGCCAGCGGCGTGTCCGTGCAGCGGTCCGCGCCGAACTCCTCGGCGAGTCCGTCGGTGACGCGGAAGACCCCGCCGAGGGTGCCGACGTCCTCGCCCATGACGTGCACGGACGGGTCGGCGGCCATGGCGTCGCGCATCGCGCGCGTGAGGGCCTGCGCCATGGTGGCCGGCTTGACGGCGACGGTGGTCATCGCTGTGTCCCTTCCGGCTCGGCCTCGGCCGCCAGCTCGGCCCGCAGCTGCTCGCGCTGCTCCAGGAGCTGGGGGGTGGGTTCGGCGTAGACGTGGGTGAAGAGGTCCAGGGGGTCGAGCTCCGGGTCCTGGTTCATGCGGGCCCTCAGATCGGCGGCCATGGTCTCGGCGTCCCGGCGGGCGGTCTCGACACCGGTCTCGTCGAGCAGTCCGCGCCCGGTCAGCTCGTGCTCCAGCAGGGCGATCGGGTCGTGCCGCTTCCAGGTCTCGACCTCGGCGTCACCGCGGTAGCGGGTCGCGTCGTCGGCGTTGGTGTGGGCCTCCACGCGGTACGTGATCGCCTCGACCAGGGTCGGACCACCGCCCGCGCGGGCGCGGCGTACGGCGTCGGCCAGGACCTCGTGCACGGCGGCGGCGTCGTTGCCGTCGACCAGGCGGCCGGGCATGCCGTAGCCGACGGCCTTGTGGGCCAGCGACGGGGCCGCGGTCTGCTTGGCGAGCGGTACGGAGATCGCGAAGCCGTTGTTCTGGACGAGGAAGACCACCGGTGCCTGCCAGACGGCGGCGAAGTTCAGCGCCTCGTGGAAGTCGCCCTCGCTGGTGCCGCCGTCGCCGACCATGGCGAGCGCGACCACGTCGTCGCCCTTGAGGCGGGCGGCGTGCGCGAGACCGACGGCGTGCGGCAGCTGGGTGGCGAGCGGGGTGCTCAGCGGGGCCACGCGGTGCTCGTGGGGGTCGTAGCCGGTGTGCCAGTCGCCGCGCAGCAGGGTGAGGGCCTCGACGGGGTCCACCCCGCGCGCGACGACGGCGAGGGTGTCGCGGTAGCTCGGGAAGAGCCAGTCCTGCTCCGCCAGGACGAGCGCGGCGGCGACCTCGCAGGCCTCCTGGCCGGTGCTGGAGGGGTAGACCGCGAGACGGCCCTGCTTGGTGAGGGCGGTGGCCTGCGCGTTGTAGCGGCGGCCCTTCACCAGCTCCGTGTACAGCCGGCGCAGCAGCTCCGGGTCGGCCTCGGCGGCCGCCTCGGTGCCGAGCACGCGGTACGGCTCCGCGTCGGGCAGCAGCGGCGCGGGGTCGGTACGGGGCTGCCAGGCGGGCGGCGGGGTCGGCCGGTAGGCCCCCCGCTGCTCCATGACCGTCATGACGGCACCTCCTCGTGGGAAGACGGAGGCGCGGCGTCTGTGACGCGCCTCACCAACCGATTGTTCGGTCGCCGGCACATTTTGGCTACGGGTGGCACCAGGCTGTGGACAAACGGTTCTCCACAACCTGAGATGGATGCAGGACGTCCACGGCGGAGAGGTGGGGGCGGGTGGCATCTGAACAAATGGCCGAGGGCCAGGAGGGGACCGGGCCGCTCGCTCCCGCGCGGCCCCTGGACGCCATCGACCAGGACATCCTGCGGATGCTCCAGGCGGACGGCCGCGCGTCGATACGCTCGGTCGCCGATCGGGTGCACGTCTCCCGCGCGAACGCGTACGCACGCATCAACCGGCTGGTCGAGGACGGTGTCATCCGCGGTTTCGGGGCCCGCGTCAACCACGAGCGGGCCGGTCACGGAACGTCCGCGTACATCACCCTGAAGATCGTCCAGAACACCTGGCGCACGGTCCGCGAGCAGCTCCGGCAGCTCCCGGGCGCCTCTCACATCGCGCTGGTGGGAGGTGACTTCGACGTACTGCTGCTGGTGCACACGCCCGACAACCGGGCGCTGCGCGAGCTGGTGCTCACCCGGCTCCAGGCGATCCCCGAGGTGCTGAGCACGCGCACCCTGCTGGTGTTCGAGGAGGAGGACCTGGAGCCGCAGGGGTGAGGTGAGGGCCCTCAGGGCGCCTTGCGCAGCCCTCCGAAGGCCAGCTGCACCACCGCGTCGGCCACATCCAGCTCGTTCATGCCGCGCCCGTCCGGCCGGTACCACTCCACGATCGAGTTGATCATGCCGAAGACCAGCCGGGTCACCAGGCGCACCTCTATGTCCTCGCGCACGTCCCCGTCGGCCGCCGCGGCCTTCAGCAGCGCCGCCACCCGGTGGTCGAACTCACGCCGCCGCTCCAGCGCCCACCGCTCGGTGCCCGTGTTGCCGCGCACCCGCAGCAGCAGCGTCACGTACGGCAGCTCGGCGATCAGCACCTCGACCATGCGCCGTACGACGTACTCCAGCCGCCCGGCGGCGCGCCCCACGCGCGCGTGCTCCTCGTCGAGGATGCCGAAGAGCCCGTCCAGGGCCCGGCTCACCGCGCGGCGCAGCAGTTCCTCCTTGCCGGCCACGTGGTGGTAGATCGACGACTTGGAGATGCCGGCGGCCTTGGAGAGGTGCTCCATGGAGGTGCCGTCGTAGCCGCGCTCGTTGAACACCCGGACGGCGACGGACAGCAGCGTCTCCGGGGTGTACGTGTCGCGCCTGGCGGTGGTCACGGGGTGTCCTCCCTCTCGCGGGTGGCGCACGCGTACCGGTGGAGCGCGAGGGAGGGCGCGTAACGGCCGGACGGGTCGATCTCGTGCATTTCTTCCAGCAGGGCGCCGGCCCAACCGCGGCCGAGGCGGCGGCTCCATTCGAAGGGCCCCAGGGGGTAGTTCACACCCAGCCGCATCGCGGTGTCGATGTCCTCCTCGGTGGCGACGCCCTTGGCGGCTGCGTCGACCGCGAGGTCGATGATCCGGGCCACCGTCCGCGCGACGATCATTCCGGGGACGTCCCCGATGACGCTGACCTTCTTGCCGAGCGCCTGGAACAGTCCGGTGGCCTCGGCGACGGTCCGCGCGGAGGTGTCCTGGGCGTGGGACAGGGCGATGCGCGTGGCCGCTCGGTAGTCGAGGGCGAGGTCGAAGTAGACGACGTCGAGGAACTCGACGGAGGCCTGGCCGTCGGCGAGGACCAGCTGGCCGCCGCCGGGCAGCACCAGGCGGGTGCCCTCGTTCTCCGCCTCCTCGCGCACCTGGATCCCGGCCTCGCGGATCAGGGCGAGCAGCTCGGAGGCGGGTCCCAGGTCACCCTCGGCGACCACGTAAGCGGGCGGTTCGGCGGGCTCCGCGGTGTGCGGCTCGGGGCGCTCGGCGCCGCCGCTGTGGTCGTACCAGCCGTGCCCGGTCTTGCGGCCGAGGCGGCCGGACTCGACCAGGCGGCGCTGGGCGAGCGAGGGGGTGAAGCGCACGTCCTGGAAGAAGGACTGCCACACCGAGTGGGTGACGGACTCGTTGACGTCCTGCCCGATGAGGTCGGTCAGTTCGAAGGCGCCCATGCGGAAACCGCCGGACTCGCGCAGGACCGCGTCGATGGTGGCCGGATCGGCGCCCTGGGACTCGTACACCGCGAAGGCCTCGGCGTAGAAGGGCCGGGCGACGCGGTTGACGATGAAGCCGGGGGTGTCGGCGCAGGCGACGGGCGTCTTGCCCCAGGCGCGGGCCGTCTCGTACGCGCGCGTGGCGTACGCGATGTCGGTGGCGAAGCCGGAGACGACCTCGACGAGCGGCAGCAGCGGCGCGGGGTTGAAGAAGTGCAGGCCCACGAAGCGGCCGGGCGCGCGCAGGGCGCCGCCGATCGCGGTGACGGAGAGGGAGGAGGTGTTGGTGGCGAGCAGACAGTCGTCGGAGACGACGTCCTCCAGCGCGCGCAGCAGCTCCTGTTTGGCGTCCAGGCGCTCCAGGACGGCCTCGACGACCAGGGTGCAGTCGGCGAGCCCGGTGAGCTCGCCGACGGGCCGCAGACGGGCACGGGCCGCGTCCCGCTCGGCGGCGGTGAGGCGCTCCTTCTCCACCAGCCGGTCGAGCCGGGCGCCGATCACGTCGGCCGCCTGACGGGCCCGGCCGGGGACGGCGTCGTACAGCCGCACGGGATGGCCCGCGACCAGCGCGACCTGGGCGATTCCCTGGCCCATGGTGCCGGTGCCGACCACGGCCACGGGACTGCTGAGGTCGAGTGCTGTCATGTGCGCGATCCTCCCGCACGGGGTTTTCCACAGATGCGGCGGACCCCCTTGTCCCGACCGATCGTTCGGTTACTCTAACCCTGACCGCCCGTTCTGACTACGTTTCCGCACAGGTCCATGAGCTCGACGAAGAGTTCCTGAGACGAGGAGTTGGTCCCGCATGGCCGCCGAACCCGCGGCGCACGAGCTGATCGCCCGGCACCGTCCCACCCTGGACCAGGCACTGGAAGCGATCCGCACGCGCGCGTACTGGTCCCCGCACCCCGAGCACCCCAAGGCGTACGGGGAGCACGGCAGCCTGGACATGGCGGCGGGCAAGGCCGCCTTCGACGCCCTGCTCGGCACCCGCCTCGACCTCGGCCAGCCCGGCACGGACGGCTGGGTGGACGGCGAGACCTCCCCGTACGGCATCGAGCTGGGCGTGAGCTACCCGCACGCGGACCTCGACGAGCTGCTGCCCGCCATGAGGGCGGGGATGCGGGCCTGGCGGGACGCGGGCCCGGAGATCCGCGCGGTGGTCTGTCTGGAGATCCTCAAGCGGATCAGCGACCGGACGATGGAGTTCGCCCAGGCGGTCATGCACACCTCCGGCCAGGCGTTCATGATGGCGTTCCAGGCGGGCGGCCCCCACGCGCAGGACCGCGGCATGGAGGCGGTGGCCTACGCGTACGCGGAGCAGGTCCGCACGCCCGGCACCGCGGAGTGGACCAAGCCGCAGGGCAAGCGCGACCCGCTCGCGCTCACCAAGCGGTTCACGCCGGTCCCGCGCGGCATCGGCCTGGTCATCGGCTGCAACACCTTCCCTACGTGGAACGGCTACCCGGGCCTGTTCGCCTCCCTCGCCACCGGCAACGCGGTCCTGGTCAAGCCGCACCCCCGCGCGGTGCTGCCGCTCGCGCTCACCGTCCAGGTGGCCCGCCAGGTGCTCACCGAGGCCGGCTTCGACCCGAACCTGGTGGCGCTGGCCGCCGAGCGGCCCGGCGAGGGCATCGCCAAGACGCTGGCCACCCGCCCGGAGATCCGGATCATCGACTACACCGGCTCCACCGAGTTCGGCGACTGGCTGGAGGACAACGCCCGCCAGGCGCAGGTGTACACCGAGAAGGCCGGCGTCAACACGGTGATCGTGGAGTCGACCGGCGACTACAAGGGGATGCTGGCCAACCTGGCGTTCTCCCTGTCGCTGTACAGCGGCCAGATGTGCACCACCCCGCAGAACCTGCTGATCCCGCGCGACGGCGTCACCACCGACCAGGGCCCCAAGTCCTTCGACGAGGTCACCGCCGACCTGGCGAAGGCGGTCGACGGCCTGCTCGGCGACGACACCCGCGCGAACGCGCTGCTGGGCGCGATCGTCAACCCGGACGTGAAGGCCCGCCTGGAGGCCGCCGCCGGGCTCGGCGAGGTCGCCCTCGCCTCCCGTGAGATCGCCCACCCGGAGTTCCCGGGCGCGGTGGTGCGCACGCCGGTGATCGTGAAGCTCGACGGCGCCAAGCCGGACGCCGAGGCCGCCTACATGAGCGAGTGCTTCGGCCCGGTCTCCTTCGCCGTCGCGGTCGACTCGGCCGACGACGCGGCGGAGCTGCTGCGGCGCACGGTCCGCGAGAAGGGCGCGATGACGGTCGGCGCGTACACGACCTCCCCGGAGGTCGAGGAGACGGTCCGGGAGGTCTGTCTGGAGGAGGCCGCCCAGCTCTCCCTGAACCTCACCGGCGGGGTGTACGTCAACCAGACGGCCGCCTTCTCCGACTTCCACGGCTCCGGCGGCAACCCGGCGGCCAACGCGGCCCTGTGCGACGGCGCGTTCGTGGCCAACCGGTTCCGGGTGGTCGAGGTGCGCCGGGAGGCGTAGGAGGCCGTTTCAGGAGGGCGCGCCCCCGGTGGCGCTCCAGTGGTACAGCGTCATGGCCACACTGGTCGCGAGGTTGTAGCTGGAGACCTGGGGGCGCATCGGCAGCGCCACCAGGTGGTCGGCCCGCGCGCGGAGCTCCGCCGACAGTCCGCTGCGCTCGGAGCCGAAGGCGAGCAGCGCGTCGTCCGGGAGCTTCAGCGAGCGGATGTCCTCGCCCTCCGGGTCGAGCGCGAAGACCGGTCCGGGCGGCAGCTCCTCCACGGGCAGCCGTTCCACGGCGGTGGCGAAGTGCAGCCCCGCCCCGCCGCGTACGACGGTGGGGTGCCAGGGGTCGAGCGTGCCGGTGGTGACGACCCCGGTCGCCCCGAAACCGGCGGTCAGCCGGATCACCGCGCCCGTGTTGCCGAGGTTGCGCGGGTTGTCCAGGACCACCACGGGGGCGGTGCGCGGGGTGTGCGCCAGCTTCTCGAGGTTGCCCGCGCGGGAGGGTCGTACGGCCAGGGCGGCCACGGCGGTGGGATGCGGGCGCGGCACGAGAGCGGCGTACGTCTCGTGGGGCACCTCGGTCAGCAGCTCCGCCAGCGCCTCCCGCACGTCCCCGGCCAGCTCGTCGGCTAGGGCGAGCGCACCGGCCCGGTCCGCGGTGAGCGCCACCGGGACCTCGGCCCCGAAGCGCACGGCGTGCTTGAGGGCGTGGAAGCCGTCGAGCAGCACGGCGGTGCCGGCCAGGCGGTGCCAGGCGGAGACGGGGCCGGCCGGGGTCTCGGGAGCGGGGTCGGTCATGGCGTGCAGCCTACGTGCGCGGGCCCGGCACTCCGCCGGGTACCGGGGCGGCCCCCGCCGGATCCTTTCCGGCCGGCCGGCCGGCCGGGGGCCGCGGCCGTGGAACCGATGCCCCGCGCGGGCGCAGCCGCCCACGCGCGCGTGCCGCGAGGTTTCCGAGGCGGCGCAGGAAGGCCGTCGGCAGGAAGACCGCGTCCGCCGCGATCATCGCCAGGGAGAAGAAGGGCAGTCCGAGCACGACGGCGATGACCGCGTGCTCCATGATCATGAAGGCCAGCAGAACGTTCTTGACCCGCCGGTTGAACAGCGTGAACGGGAAGGCGACCTGCACGGCGACCGTCCCGTAGGTCACCAGCATCACCATCGTGCCGCTGGCCGACAGCAGGTCCGCGAGGGCCGGCCAGGGGGAGAAGTACTCCAGGTGCAGCGGGTAGTAGACGGCGGTGCCGTCCTGCCAGCGGGAGCCCTGGACCTTGTACCAGCCGGCCGTGGCGTAGATCAGACACGCCTCGGCCATGATCACCAGCAGCGCGCCGTTGTGCACGAGGTTCGCGACGACGTCCAGCAGGATCCGCGGCTGCCCGGTCTCCGCGCGGCGCCCCACCAGCCACCACAGCGCCTGCGCGAGCCATACGGTCCACAGCAGCGCCGGTATGAACCAGTCGCCGTCCATCCGGCCCGCCAGTGTCGCCGGGAGCAGCAGCAGGCCCAGCACGCCCCACAGCACCGGGCCCGTCCGGTCGCGCGGCCACTCGCCACGCGCGCGTGCCCCGGCCGCGCGGCGCGCACGGCGCGCGTCCAGGGACCAGACCCGGCCGCAGCGCGTGAACACCAGGTAGATCGACATCAGGTGCAGGACGTTGTCGCCGCCGTCCCCCATGAACACGCTGCGGTTCTGCAGCGCCAGCACACCCACCATGAACAGCACCGACATGGTGCGGGTGCGCCAGCCGAGCAGCAGCAGGAGACTCCACAGCACGGCGAGCGCGTAGACGGCCTCGAACCAGACCTGGCTGTCCGACCACAGCAGCGGCGTGAAGGCGTCGTTCGTCGCGACCAGCTGATCGGCGAGGTCCCAGCTCCAGGGTCCGTCGGGGCCGTACAGCTCCTGGCGGTGGGGGAACTCGCGCAGCAGGAACAGCAGCCAGGTCAGGCTGAAGCCGATGCGGATCACGGCGGTCTGGTAGGGGCCGAGCGCGGAGTCGGTGACACGGGCGATCGCGCGGGACAGGGCCGGCGAGCAGCGGTTCACCCCGCGCCTCCCCGGGCCTCGTCCTCGGGCAGCGACCACCAGGACAGCGTGCGGTACACGGGTGTGGTGGAGACCTTCTCCCCGCTCCACTCGGGCGGCGGCACAGGGGCGGTCCGTGAGCGGATCTGGACGCGCTCGACGGCACCGCCCGGACCGGCCGCGTCCGCGCGGTCGAGGCGCAGCACCGTGATCCGGCGCAGATACGTCTCGGACAGCGCCCCGCGCAGGCCCACCGGCCGGTTGTCGTCGTCGTGCGTGGCGACGAACAGGTCCCAGGCGCGGCGCAGCTCGTTCTGCTGGGTGTGGCTGGGCAGGAGGTTGCCGTCGATGGCGCGGCCGTCCTGTGCGGACAGGTCGTACCAGCCGGTGGTCCGCGTCCCCCCGTCCGCGGTACGGATCTCGGCACGCACCTGGACGGCGATGTCCTGCTGCAACGGGTTCGGCGCGAACAGCTTCCAGTTCTGCTCGAACTCCGGGTAGATCCAGTTCTCGACCGTCTCGCCGTGCTTCTTGCTGACCGTGTTCGCCGGCGCGACGTGCAGGAACGTCATGCCGAGGTGCGCACAGACCGCGACCGCGACGACCACGAGCGCCACCGCGGCGCCGATCTGATAGCGCAGGGAGAGCGCGGCCACCCCGGTACGGGGGCCGGCGGACGGGCCGGGGGCGGCGTGGGGGCCGGCGCCGGGATCGGCGGGGGAGTGCGGGAGGTCTTCCGGGCGGCCGGTACCGGGCGGTGGGGCTCCTGGTCCGGGGGAGCCGGCCGGGACGGCGGGCCCGGCCGGGACGGCGGGCCCGGGCAGGGCGGCGGGCCCGGGCAGGGCGGCGCCCGGTTCCGGCCCGCTCGGCCCGGCAGAGGGCCCCGCAGGGCCGTGCCGGGCGTCCGAGCCCTCGTCGTACACGTCCATTCCGCCCCGATCCCCGATCCCGGTCCGTCGCCGCGCCCTCCCGGCCACGAGAACGGCGTTCCGCCCCGCACGACCGCTCCGCCGTGTCGCACGGAACGGTACTCAGCACCGGACCCCCGAGCACAGTCCCGCCGGGATCCCGTTCCGTGGCCGTATCCACAGCGCGACCCGAGCCCCGTTGTCCACAGGTGGTCCCCGCAGGTTATCCACAGCGGTTGACACCTCGCGGCGCCCGTCTCACCATGGAATCGCACGAACCGAACGATCGGTCGGGAGCGTGCTCCGGGAAGCATCCAGTCGAGGGGGACCTCATGGCGACAGCAGCCGCCCGCGATACGGCCGGCAGCCAGGTGTACGACGCACCGGCCGGCGCCGGCGACACCGCCGGCTACGAGCGCGCCTTCGACGCGGCCGTCGCCGCCGACGAGCGGATCGAGCCGCGCGACTGGATGCCGGACGCCTACCGGGCCACGCTCGTCCGGCAGATCGCCCAGCACGCCCACTCCGAGATCATCGGCATGCAGCCGGAGGCCAACTGGATCACCCGCGCGCCCTCGCTGCGCCGCAAGGCGATCCTGATGGCCAAGGTGCAGGACGAGGCCGGGCACGGCCTGTACCTGTACAGCGCCGCCGAGACCCTCGGCACCAGCCGCGACGAGCTGCTCGACAAGCTGCACTCCGGCCGTCAGAAGTACTCCTCGATCTTCAACTACCCGACGCTGACCTGGGCGGACGTCGGCGCCATCGGCTGGCTGGTGGACGGCGCGGCGATCACCAACCAGGTGCCCCTGTGCCGCTGCTCCTACGGCCCGTACGCGCGCGCGATGGTCCGCATCTGCAAGGAGGAGTCCTTCCACCAGCGCCAGGGCTACGAGCTGCTGCTGGCCCTCAGCAAGGGCACCCCGGAGCAGCACGCGATGGCGCAGGACGCGGTGGACCGCTGGTGGTGGCCGTCGCTGATGATGTTCGGCCCGCCCGACGACGAGTCCCAGCACTCCGCGCAGTCGATGGCCTGGAAGATCAAGCGCCACTCCAACGACGAGCTGCGCCAGCGCTTCGTCGACATCTGCGTCCCCCAGGCCGAGTCGCTCGGCCTCACCCTCCCCGACCCGGACCTGAAGTGGAACGAGGAGCGCGGACACCACGACTTCGGGGCGATCGACTGGTCCGAGTTCCGGGACGTCCTCAAGGGCAACGGCCCGTGCAACGAACAGCGGCTGACCCGGCGCAGGCAGGCCCACGAGGAGGGCGCCTGGGTCAGGGAGGCCGCGGCGGCCCACGCGGCCAGGCACACGAACAGCGAGACAGGAGCTGCGCGAGCATGACCCACACCGACTGGCCCCTGTGGGAGGTCTTCGTGCGCTCGCGCCGGGGACTGTCCCACACCCACGCCGGCAGCCTGCACGCGCCGGACGCGGAGCTCGCCCTGCGCAACGCCCGCGATCTGTACACCCGGCGCGGCGAGGGCGTCTCGATCTGGGTCGTCCCGTCGTCCGCGATCACCGCCTCCTCGCCCGACGAGAAGGACCCGTTCTTCGAACCGGCCGCCGACAAGCCCTACCGGCACCCGACGTTCTACGAGATCCCCGAGGGGGTGCGGCACCTGTGACGACGACCCCCGCCGAGGACACCGCCCACGCGACGGCCGCGCTCGCCCTCGGCGACGACGCGCTGGTGCTCTCCCACCGCCTGGGCGAGTGGGCCGGCCACGCCCCCGTGCTGGAGGAGGAGGTCGCCCTCGCCAACATCGCGCTGGACCTGCTGGGCCAGGCCCGCGTGCTGCTGTCGATGGTGGGCGACGAGGACGAGCTGGCCTATCTCCGCGAGGAACGCGCCTTCCGCAACCTTCAGCTGGTGGAGCAGCCCAACGGCGACTTCGCCCACACCATCGCCCGCCAGCTGTTCTTCTCCGCCCACCAGTACCTCCTCTACGGCGAACTGGCCGCAGGGAAGGGCCCGTTCGCGCCGCTGGCCGGCAAGGCGGTCAAGGAGACCGCCTACCACCGCGACCACGCCGAGCAGTGGACGCTGCGGCTCGGCGACGGCACGGACGAGAGCCACGCGCGGACGCAGCGTGCCGTGGACGCGCTGTGGCGCCACACCGGCGAGATGTTCCAGCCCGTCGAGGGCCTGGACGTCGACTGGAGCGGCCTGGAGACGGCCTGGCTGGAGTGGGTCCCGGAGGTGCTGCGCCGGGCCACCCTCACGGTGCCCGAGGGCCCGCGCACGGGAGCGTGGACCGCCGGTGCGGGCCGTCAGGGTCTGCACACCGAGCCCTTCGGCCGGATGCTCGCCGAGATGCAGCACCTGCACCGCAGCCATCCGGGGGCGACATGGTGACCGCCCTCACCCCGCTGGAGGCCGAACTCCTGGAGCTCGCCGGCTCGGTGCCCGACCCCGAACTGCCCGTACTGACCCTGCGCGAACTGGGCGTCGTGCGCGCGGTGCACGCGCGCGGTGCGGACACCGTCGAGGTCGAGCTGACCCCCACGTACACCGGCTGCCCGGCCGTCGAGGCGATGAGCCTGGACATCGAGCGGGTGCTGCGCGAGCACGGGGTGCGCGAGGTCACCGTGCGCAGGGTGCTCGCGCCCGCCTGGTCGACCGACGACATCACGGACGAAGGGCGCCGCAAACTGCGGGAGTTCGGCATCGCCCCGCCCCGCGTACGGGCGGCCTCCGGGCCGGTCGGGGTGGAGCTGGGCCCGACGCGCACCCGTGCGACCCGGCCGGAGGACGAACCGGTGCCCGTCCGCTGCCCGCACTGCGGCTCCGCCGAGACCGAACTGCTCAGCCGTTTCTCGTCCACCGCGTGCAAGGCGCTGCGCCGCTGCCTGGCCTGCCGTGAACCGTTCGACCACTTCAAGGAGTTGTGATGGCCCGCTTCCACCGGCTCCGGGTGGCCGCGGTCGACCGGCTCACCGACGACTCCGTCGCCCTCACCCTCACCGTCCCCCCGCACCTGGCCGAGGAGTACCGGTACGCCCCCGGGCAGCACCTGGCCCTGCGGCGCGTCGCGGACGGCGAGGACATCCGGCGCACCTACTCCATCTGCTCCCCCGCACCCGACGGCGAGGCACCCAGCACCCTCCGGGTCGGCGTGCGGCTGGTCGAGGGCGGCGCCTTCTCCACGTACGCGCTCAAGGAGATCGGCCCCGGCGACGAGCTGGAGGTGATGACCCCGGCCGGCCGCTTCACGCTCCCTCCCGCGCCCGGCCGGTATGCGGCGATCGTCGGCGGCAGCGGCATCACACCGGTGCTGTCGATCGTCTCGACCCTCCTCGCGCGCGAGCCGCGGGCCCGGTTCTGCCTGATCCGCAGTGACCGGACGGCCGCCTCGACGATGTTCCTGGAGGAGGTCGCCGACCTGAAGGACCGCTACCCCGAGCGGCTCCAGCTGGTGACGGTGCTCTCCCGGGAGGAGCAGCAGGCGGGACTGCCGTCCGGACGGCTGGACCAGGAGCGGCTGACCGGGCTGCTGCCGGCCCTGCTGCCCGTGGAGCAGGTGGACGGCTGGTTCCTGTGCGGACCGTACGGCCTGGTCGAAGGAGCCGAGCGGGCGCTGCGCGGACTTGGCGTGGCGCGCTCCCGCGTCCACCAGGAGATCTTCCACGTGGACGCCGGTACGGCGACCGTCACCACGGCGCCCGCCCTCGCGCACAGCACGGTCACCGCCCGGCTCGACGGACGCGGCGGTACCTGGCCCGTCCAGGACGGCGAGTCCCTGCTGGACACGGTGCTGCGCAACCGGCCCGACGCGCCCTACGCCTGCAAGGGCGGGGTGTGCGGAACCTGCCGCGCCTTCCTCGTCTCGGGCGAGGTGCGGATGGACCGCAACTTCGCGCTGGAGTCGGAGGAGACGGAGGCGGGCTATGTCCTGGCCTGCCAGTCACATCCGGTGACGGAGCGGGTGGAGCTGGACTTCGACCGGTAGGAGCCCTCCGCTCGCTCCGGCCCGCCCCCCGCGGGCCGGGGGCCACCCCGGGGCCGCTCCAGGGGCACCTCCGGTGCCGGCCCAACCGCCCTGCGCCGCTCTCCGGTGCCGGCCCTGCGGCCGGCCGGCGCCACCGGGAGCCCGCAGGGCCGCGTCCGGCGGGCCGGGCTAGCGTGCGGGCGTCCCCGGGAAGGGTGCTACAGGACGTGCCCCGGCGCTCCGTCGTCCGTGACGACCGGGCGCCCGGCGGCCTCCCACACCTGCATGCCGCCGTCCACGTTCACGGCGTCGACGCCCTGCTGGGCCAGGTACATGGTGACCTGCGCCGACCGTCCGCCGGAACGGCAGATCACATGGACCCGGCCGTCCTGCGGGGCGGCCTCGGTCAGCTCACCGTAACGGGCCACGAACTCACTGATGGGGATGTGCAGCGCCCCTGCGGCGTGGCCGGCCTTCCACTCGTCGTCCTCGCGGACGTCCAGCAGGAAGTCGCCGTCCTCGATGTCCGCGACCCGGACCGTGGGCACACCAGCTCCAAAACTCATGCCCCCGACGCTACCCGACCGGGCGGGTCCCGGCTCAGGCCAGCAACGCCGCCAGCTCCGCCTCGCGCTCGGTCACCTGGGTCCGCAGCTGCTCGGCGATCTCCTCCAGGAGCCTGTCGGGGTCGTCCGGGGCGAGGCGGAGCATCGAGCCGATGGCGCCGTCCTCCAGTTCCCTGGCGACCAGCGTGAGCATTTCCTTGCGCCGGGCGAGCCATTCGAGGCGGGCGTAGAGCTCCTCGCCCGCGCTCGGGACGCGCTTCAGCTCCGGTCCCTTGGCCCACTCCTCGGCGAGTTCGCGCAGCTCGTCCTCGCTGCCGCGGGCGTAGGCGGCGTTGACGCGGGTGATGAACTCCTCTCGGCGCGCGCGTTCCTTGTCCTCCTGCGCCAGGTCCGGGTGGGCCTTGCGGGCGAGGTCGCGGTAGAGCTTGCGGGCCTCCTCGCTGGGCCGCACCCGCCGCGGGGGCCGGACCGGCTGGTCGGTGAGCATGGCGGTGGCCTCGGGGAAGAGGCCGTCGCCGTCCATCCAGCCGTTGAGCAGCTCCTCGACGCCGGGGATGGGCATCAGCCGGGCACGCGCCTCGTCGGCCCGGCGCCGGTCCTCGGGGTCGTCGCTGCGGGCGGCCCTGGCCTCCAGGATCCGGGCGTCCAGCTCCTCGAGCCGGGCGTACATCGGGCCGAGCTTCTGTTCGTGCAGCCGGGAGAAGTTCTCGACCTCGACGCGGAAGGTCTCCACGGCGATCTCGAACTCGATCAGCGCCTGTTCGGCCGCGCGTACGGCCTGCTCCAGCCGCTCCTCGGGCCGCGCCGCACCACCACCGCCGGGGGTCCGCTCCGCGCCGGCGCCGCCACTCTGCTCACCTTCCGAGGTCGTCACCCGGACAGCGTAGGCCACCCGGCCGGGCGGCATACCCCGCCGCGGCGGCGCACTCCCCGGTCAGAGGCGCGCGCCCGGCCCGGACGCCCGCTCACACCCCCGTCTCCGCCGCGATCCGTCCCGAGCGCACCGCGGTCACCAGGTCGGTGTGGTCGGCCTCGGTGCGGTCGGCGTAGGCCACGGCGAAGGCCGCCACGGCCTCGTCCAGTTCGTCGTTCTTGCCGCAGTACCCGGCGATGCGGCGGGGGTCCGCGCTGTGGGAGTGGGCGCGGGCCAGCAGGGCGCCGGTCATGCGGGCGTAGTCGTCGATCTGGTCGGCGGCCAGCGCGGCCGGGTCGACGCTGCCCTTGCGGTTGCGGAACTGGCGCACCTGGTAGGGGCGGCCGTCGACCGTCGTCCAGCCCAGCAGGTTGTCGCTTATCACCTGCATCCGCTTCTGGCCGTGGACCACCCGCCTGCCCTCGTGGCCGGCCTCGGGGGCGTCGAACCCGGCCGTCGGCAGATGCGGCACGAGTGCCGAGGGGCGGGCCTCCTTCACCTGGAGGACCAGGGGCTCGCCCCGGTGGTCGAGGAGCAGCACGACGTACGAGCGGGTGCCCACGCTGCCGGTGCCGACGACGCGGAACGCCACGTCGTGCACCGCGTGCCGGGCCAGCAGCGGGTGGCGGTCGGGCGGGAGCGTACCGAGGTACTGCTCCAGCGAGGCGGCCACTGCGGCGGCCTCGCCGTCCGGTATGCGGCGCAGGACCGGCGGCGCGTCGACGAAGCGGCGGCCGCCGTCCCCGGTCGTCTCGGTGGACTTGGCCGCGAACCGGCCGCTGGTGTTCGCGCGGGCCTTCTCGGAGACCCGCTCCAGGGTGCCCAGCAGGTCGTGGGCGTCGGTGTGGGAGACCAGTTCCTCGTCCGCGATGGCGTTCCAGGCGTCCAGTGCCGGCAGCTTGGACAGCAGCCGCATCGTGCGGCGGTAGGCGCCCACGGTGTCGTGGGCCACGGCACGGCAGGTGTCCTCGTCCGCGCCGGCCTCGCGCCCGGCGAGCACCAGGGAGGTGGCGAGCCGCTTGAGGTCCCACTCCCAGGGGCCGTGCACCGTCTCGTCGAAGTCGTTCAGGTCGATGACCAGTCCGCCGCGCGCGTCGCCGTAGAGGCCGAAATTCGCCGCATGGGCGTCGCCGCAGATCTGGGCGCCGATCCGGGTCACCGGCGTGCGGGCCAGGTCGTACGCCATGAGGCCCGCCGATCCGCGCAGAAAGGCGAACGGTGTCGCCGCCATCCTGCCCACCCGGATCGGTGCGAGCTCGGGCAGCCGGCCCCGGCTGGACTCCTCGACGGCGCTCACGGCGCCGGGACGGGAGGCGTCCGGGTCGAAGGTGGCGTGTGCCGCGCGGGGAACCTGACCGCGCAGGGCCTTGCCCTCGTCCTTGGGGCGGCCCCCGGCGGACCGCTCGGCGAATCCCGGCACCCGCGGCAGCCGCCGCACCGGGGCCGTACCGCCGGTCCCGCTCGCACCGGCAGGCTCATGAGTCCCGGACATCCCGGCAACGGCTTCGGTCACGGCGACCGCCTCCCCCGTACACATACGTGCCGTACACACGCGTCGACATCGATCGTGCCGACCGTACAGCCGGTGGCCGAAACACGTCAGACCCTGTGGACAACTCTTCCGGTGTGGAGAAGTCCGGGCCCGACCCGGTGTGGACAGGGCCCGGACCCGCCCCGGTGCTGACGAGGTCCGGATCCGACCCGGTGCGTACGAGGTCCGGATCCGACCCGGTGCGTACGAGGTCCTGGCCCTACCCGACCTCCGCCACCTCTCCAGCCGTCGGCAGCCGCCCCTCGGCGAGCAGCCGCCCGGCGCGGTCCCGGGAGATGTCCAGCCGGGCCAGCACGGCCGGAACGGCCACGCCCGGCAGCATGTGGTGGAAGAGCACGGCGACCCGGTGCTCCAGGTCCTGCCGCTGGCAGCGCAGCTGCGACATGAGCTGCACCCCGGAGAAGCTGGCGACCAGCAGTTCCGCCGTCTCCGTCGCGTCGACGTGCGGCAGCAGTTCGCCTCCCGCCTTGGCCTCGACCAGGGTCCGGGTGGTCTGGTCGATCCACATGCCGAACGCCGGAGTGCGGTCCAGCCCCAGCGCCCCCTGGTCCAGGGCCAGCCCGACGCTGGCCCGCACCAGCGGCTCGGTCCGCAGCCGCAGCGCCAGCACCAGGCCGGAGTCGACGAGTTCCTGCAGCTTGCTGGACTGGGGCGGCAGGGAGATCGCGAGCTGCTCCTCGAACACGCCGAGCGCCAGCTCCTCCTTGGAGCCGAAGTGGAAGTACAGCGCGCCCTTGGTGACCCCGGCCCGCTCCAGGATCTCCCCGATGGTCGCCGAGGTGTAGCCGCGTTCGTCGAAGACGGCCGCCGCCGCCTCCAGGATGGTCCGCCGGGTGCGGATCGCGCGCTCCTGTCGCGCCATCGGGTGCCTCCTGATCTGGGTGGATCTCGTGGGTCGCACCGTGCGGTCATCGTGAAGCTGCCGTGAAGCCGTCGTGTAGCCGCCGTGCGGTCTGTCGTGTCGTGCGGGGCGCGTGGGCTCGTCTCCGGCGGTGTGGATCACCCTTGGAAAAAAACCAACTCGTCCGTATCTTAGTGCGAACCGCCCGGAGGTCCGATTCCCGATCCCGGGTGTTCCTCATGCCGCAGCCGGATTTCTGGAGCGCCCCCATGGAGGATCAGACCGGACAGCGGGTCCCGCCCGCAAACACCGCCGGCAGACCCGGTGCCCGCACCCGCGTCACCACCGAACTCGCCCACCGCCCCCGCGCGGCGGACGTCTTCCCGGTCGAATGGGTCCGGCTCTCGGACGTCCGCTTCCGTGTCACCGCGCGCTGGCCCGCCGACCACGCCTTCTTCGGCCCCGTCGACGACCTCCGCCAGGATCCGATGATCGTCGGCGAAACGTTGCGTCAGACCTCGATGGCCCTCGCCCACGCGGAGTTCGGCGCCCCGGCCGACACCCACTTCGTCATGCGGGACCTGGACGTGACCACCGACCCTGACCGGCTGCTGCTCGCGGACGCCGACGAGCCGGTCACCGTCGACGTCGTCTGCTCCGAGGTCCGCCGCCGGGGCCGGGGCCTGAACGGCATGCGCACGACGATGGAGTTCCGCCGCGCGGGACGCCTCGTCGCCCGGGGCACCGGCAGCACCGGCTGCACCTCCCCGGCCGCCTACCGCCGCCTGCGGGAACGCCAACTGGCCGCCCGGAGAGCCCGAATACCGCTGCCGGAACCGGTGTCGCCCGAACTGGTGGGCCGTCACCGCGCGGAGGACGTCGTCCTCGCCCCCGCGGACCGGCCCGGGTCCTGGCTGCTGCGCGCACACACCGAGCACCCGGTCCTCTTCCCGCGTCCCAACGACCACGTCCCCGGCATGGTCCTGTTCGAGGCGGCCCGCCAGGCCGCGACCGCGGCGTCGGGCCGGCTGCCCTTCCTGCCGTCCGAACTGTCCGTCTCCTTCAGTCACTACGCCGAACTGGACAGCCCCTGCCGGCTCGACACCGAAGTGCTCGACAAGGGCGAGGACGAGGTGACGGTGCGGGTGTCGGGCACACAGGACGGCCGGCCCGTCTTCGCCGCCACCCTCACCTGCGCGCCCACGGCCCCGGTACGGTCACTGCCGTGACCGTCGACCTCCTGATCACCGGCGCGACGGGCTTCGTCGGCGGCCGGGTCGCGGCGGCGGCCCTCGAACGCCCCGAGGTCCGCGTCCGGTCGCTGTCCCGCCGTACGCCGTCCGAGCGGCCGGGCTCCTGGACGGTGCCCGGTGATCTCGCCGACCCGCGCACCCTGCACGGCACTTGCGCCGGCGTCGACGTCCTCGTCCACTGCGCCTCCCGTGTGAGCGGTGACCCGGAGTCCGTCGCCGCGGTCAACGACCTCGGCACGAAGGCCCTGGTGGAGGAGGCCGTACGGAGCGGGGTGCGCCGGATCGTGTACGTGAGCACCGCCGCCGTCCACGGCCGGGGCCCCTTCCGGGGCGTACGGCCCGGCGAGGCCCCTGTCGCGCCCGCCTCCGCCGACAGCCGCACCCGCGCGGCGGCCGAACGGCATGTCCTCGACGCGGGCGGCCTGGTACTGCGCCCGCACCTGGTGCACGGCGAGGGCGACCGCTGGATGATCCCCGGACTGATGGGACTGCTGCGGGAGTTGTCCGCGACCGTGTCCGGCTGCGAGGCGCTCCAGTCGATGATCGACGTCGACACCCTGGGCCGGGCGGTCGTCGCCGCGGCACTGTCCCCCGGCCATGGTCCCGGTGCCCACTACGTCGCCCATCCGGACCCCGTCCCCGCCTCGGAGCTGCTCGCGTCCGTGTGCGAGCGGGTGGAACGGCCCGGCGGCGGCGCCTCGGTGGACGTGGCCACCGCCCGCGCCCGGGCCGCCGGGTCCCCGCGCGCTGCATCACCTGGGCATGCTCACCGTGGACCACTGGTTCGCGGACGACGGCTTCTGGAAGGACCTGGACTGCTCACCGGGCGAGGGGTTCGCCCGTACGTTCGCGCGGTCGGCGCCCTGGTACCGGTCGTACGCGATGACCGGCCGGTGAGAAAACCGTCCGGTCGGTCTACGTCGCCACAGCCGGTCGTGTCCGGTCACGCCCGCAGATAAGCCAGCACCGCGAGGACCCGCCGATGCGTCTCGTCCGTCAACGGCAGGTCCAGCTTCGTGAAGATGCTGCCGATGTGCTTGCCGACGGCGGCCTCCGACACCACCAGCTCGCGGGCGATCGCGCCGTTGGACTTGCCTTCCGCTATCAACGCCAGCACCTCCCGCTCCCGCGGGGACAGCCGTTCCAGCGGATCACGGCGGTGGCGCAGCAACTGCCGTACGACCTCCGGGTCGACCACCGTGCCGCCGTCCGCGACCTGGCTCAGCGCGGTCACGAACTCCTCGATCTGACCGACCCGGTCCTTGAGCAGATAGCCGATGCCGGTGCCGTCACCGGAGTCCAGCAGGTCGGAGGCGTACCGGCGCTGCACGTACTGGCTGAGCACGAGGACGGGCAGCGTGGGCCGCTCGGTGCGCAGGCGCACGGCCGCGCGCAGACCCTCGTCCTGGAAGCCCGGGGGCATCCGGACGTCCGTCACCACGATGTCGGGTTCGTGTTTCCCGGCCTCGGCGATCAGCGCCTCGGCGTCGCCGACCGCCGCGACGACCTCGTGCCCGCACTGCTGGAGCAGGCCGATCAGACCCTCCCGCAGCAGCACGCTGTCCTCGGCCAGCACGACGCGCAGTGCTCGGCCGTCTGTCAGGGAGAGCAGGGGGCGCAAGGGATCTCCACACGCAGCAGGGTCGGTCCGCCCACCGGACTGGACAGGGTGAGTCTGCCATCGAGCACCGACACCCGGTCGGCGAGTCCGGTCAGCCCGCTGCCCGCCCCGGCCCGTGCGCCGCCCCGCCCGTCGTCGCGGACCTCCAGCAGCAGCCGCCCCTCATGGTGTCCGCCGTCCACCCGCGCGCGGCTCGCCCCGCTGTGCCGGGCGACGTTGGCGAGCGCCTCGCACACCACGAAGTACGCGGCGGCCTCGACCGGCGTGGGCAGCCGGCCGGTGAGGTCCAGGTCCACGTCCACGGGTACGGCGGACCGGTCGGCGGCGTCGGCGACCGCGGCCTCGAGACCGTAGTCGGCGAGGACCTGGGGGTGGATGCCGTGGATGAGCTCCCGCAGCTCCCCGAGCGCCCGGCCCGCCTCGCCGTGGGCCTTGGCGAGCCGGTCGGCCAGCGGTCCGGGCGGCGCCTCCAGGCGGGCCAGGCCCAGCGTCATGGTCAGGGCGACCAGACGCTGCTGGGCCCCGTCGTGCAGATCGCGCTCGATGCGCCGCCGCTCCGCCTCGAAGGCCTCCACCAGCCGCACCCGGGACCGGGTCAGTTCGGTCACCCTGGCGTCCAGGGCGGTCTCGCGCGGGGCGATCAGCAGCCGGGTCAGCCCCACGCGGGCGCCCGCCGCGACGCCCAGCAGGTAGGAGCCCAGGGCGAGCAGGACGATCCCGAGCAGGGCGGCACCGGCCGCCGCCGGCCAGGTGGTGACCGTCCACAGTTTGAGGACCTTCGCCTCCTCGCCGTCCCCGACCGTGGCCATCAGCAACGGGGTGGCGGTCACGGCCGCCGGGAAGAGCAGGCCGGTCGTGAGCGCGAGGGCGTCGACCGGCCACAGCAGGCCCGCGAACAGCAGGGCGTGCCCGAGCTCCCGCCAGGTGGCCCGCTCCCGCAGCCGGGCGGTCAGCCAGGCCCGCAGGCCGGGGGCGGTGGGCGGCAGGTGCGGGTCGGGTGCCGGATCACGGTCGGCCAGCCGCAGCCGCCACCGCTCCAGCCGGGCCACCGGTATGCCCGCGAGGGCGGTGCCGAGCAGCAGCAACAGCCCCACCAGGACCGGCGCGAGCACCCCGCCGGCCACCACCGACACCACGATGCCCACGAGCACGACCGCGCCGGTCACCGCGCCGGTGAACAGATATCCGGCCGAGCGCCACGGCCACACCGACAGCGCGTAGCCGGGACGGGACATGGCCTGCCAGGAATTTCGAGGCTGCATGCGGATCACGGTAGAAGCCGTCTCCGTCCGGGGCCATCGGCCTGGGTGGAGGCTTCGGGGTATGCCTGGCCCTACCCCTTTTCTCGCCCCTGCCGCACTGCGCCGACCGGCTCCCGGACGGTTTCGTGGTCGCAGGCGAGCAGCCCGGAACGGCCGGGCCGGACATGGGGAGCGGGGCACATGAGCCAGAGGAACGGCGACGCGATCACCTTGCGTCGGGTGAGCCGGCGGTACGGATCGGGCGACGGCGCGGTGAGCGCGCTGGACGAGGTCTCCCTCGCCTTCCCGCGGGGGAGTTTCACCGCCGTGATGGGCCCGTCCGGCTCCGGCAAGTCGACGCTGCTGCAGTGCGCCGCCGGGCTCGACCGGCCCACCTCGGGCTCGGTCGCCCTCGGTGGCACCGAGCTGACCGGGCTCGGTGAGAGACGGCTGACCCTGCTGCGCCGCGAGCGCGTCGGCTTCGTCTTCCAGGCGTTCAACCTGCTGCCGGCGCTGACCGCCGAGCAGAACGTCGCCCTCCCGCTGCGGCTGGCCGGCCGGCGCGTGCCGCGGGCCCGGATCCGTGAGGCGCTCCACCAGGTCGGTCTCGGTGACCGCGCCCGGCACCGGCCCGCCGAACTCTCCGGCGGTCAGCAGCAGCGCGTCGCGCTGGCCCGCGCCCTGGTCACCCGCCCCGAGGTGCTGTTCGCCGACGAACCGACCGGCGCGCTGGACTCCCGCACCGGGCACGAGGTGCTCACGCTGCTGCGCGGCATGGTGGACCGCGAGGGGCAGACGGTCGTCATGGTGACCCACGACCCGGTGGCCGCCGCCCGTGCCGACCGCGTGGTCTTCCTGGTCGACGGCCGCGTCCACGGCGAGCTGACCGGCGCGGGCGCCGACACCGTCGCCGCGCGGATGACCGGGCTGGAGGCCACGCCGTGCTGAGCCTCGCCCTGCGCACCCTGCGCGCCCGGTGGACCACCTTCGCCGGCAGCTTCACCGCCCTCGCGCTGGGCGTGGCCCTCCTCACCGTCATGGGACTCGCCCTCGCCTCCTCCCTGGACGCTCCCGCGCGGGAGCCGGAGCGGTTCGCCGCCGCCCCGGTCGTGGTCAAGGGCGCGGACACCCTGCGCGTACCGACACCGAACGGCGAGAGGACCGAGGAACTGGTCCACCCGCGCGCGGTGCCGGCGGCGACCGTCACAAAGCTGCGCCGGCTCGGCACGGTCGTCGAGGACCGCTCCTATCCCGTCCGCGCGGCGGGCGCTCCCGGCGAGCTGACCGGCCACCCCTGGTCCACCGCCGCGTTCGCCCCGTACGCCATCGAGGCGGGCCGTGCGCCCCGCGCGGCCGACGAGGTCGTCGTCAGCGGCGACTGGACGCGGCCCGGCGCGCGGGTGCGCACGGACCACGGCACCGTGCGGGTCGTGGGCACCGTGGCCGGCCGCGGCTTCGAGCACGCCGTCTTCCACACCGACGCGCGCGCCGCCGAGCTGTCCCCGGCCGTCGTCCAGCTGGTCGTGGACGCCGACCCGGCGGCCGTACGGGAAGCGGTGCGCGGAGCCGAGGGCGTCCGGGTCCTCACCGGGGACGGCCTCCGGTACGCCGACGCGGATCCCGGGCGGGACAGCGAGGCGCTGACCGCGGTGAACGCCCTGTTCGGCACGGCGGGCGGGGTATCCGCCTTCGTCTCGGTGTTCGTGGTGGCGTCCACCTTCGCCTTCGCGGTCGACCGGCGGCGCCGGGAGTTCGGGCTGCTGCGCACCGCGGGGGCCACACCGGGGCAGATACGGCGCATGGTGGCCGCAGAGGCCCTGCTGGTCGGGGCGCTCGCCTCGGCCGCCGGCTGCGCGCTCGGCGGGTACGCGGCGCCCTCGCTGGCCGCGTGGGTGGTCGACGTGGAGCTGGCACCGGGCTGGTTCACGATCGGCGACGCGGACTGGCCGTACCACGTGGCGTTCTGGACGGGGCTGCTCGTCGCCCTGAGCGGTGTCGTCGTGGCCTCCTGGCGGGCGGGGCGCACGGGCCCCGTCCAGGCGCTGCGCGAGGTGTCCGCCGACAGCGGGGCCCTGACGCGGGGGCGGTGGCTGTGCGGCACGGCTCTGCTGCTGACCGCCGGGGTGACGCTCGCCATGGCGCTGCTCGGCGATCCGGGCGACCTGCTGCACCGCAAGACCTACGTCAGCCGGCCCATGCTGCTGATCACCGCCGCCGCGCTGCTCGCCCCACTCGTCGTACGCCCGCTCACGAGGCTGCTGACCTGGCTGCCGGGGGTGATCGGCATGCTGGTGCGTGAGAACGCGTCCGCCGGGGTGCGCCGTACGGCCGCGGTCGCGGCGCCCGTGCTGGTCACGGTCGCCCTCGCGGGCTCGTTGCTCGGCGCCACCGCCACCCTGGACCGGGCCGGGGCCGCCGAGGCGCGGGAGCGGACCACCGCGGCGTTCGTCGTCACGGCCGCGGATGACGGGGCCCTCGACGCGCGGACGCTGGACCGGCTGCGCGCGGTGCCCGGCGCGCGGGTGTCGGCGAGCGCGCCGAGCGCGGTGTACGTCCTGGAGGAGGGTGTGGCGCTGATCAGGTCCGAGGCCCGTGCCGTCGATCCCGGGGCGCTGGCGGCCACCGCGCGGCTGCCGCTCACCGCGGGGGAGGTCACCGACCTCGACGACGGCTCGGTCGTCGTCAACGAGGAGTGGGAGAGGCACACGGTGGGGCAGCGCGTGCGGGTGTGGCTCGGGGACGGCACGGAGCGGACGCTGCGGATCGCCGCGGTGATGGCCACCGGCACCGGCGACAACGGCGTCTACGTCACCCCGGCCAACGCGCCGGGCGCCCGCGCGGACCGGGTGGACGTCGCCCTCGCGGACGGCGCCGACGCGCGCGTGGTGGCCGCCGGGCTGGAGCGGGCGGTGCGGCCCGCCGGCGGTCGTGTCCTCACCTCGGAGCAGTGGCTCTCCGCCACGGCCCCCGGGACGGAACGCACCACCCGTCACGGCCTCCTGCTGGTCCTCGGCATCGCCCTGCTGTACACGGGCATCTCCCTGGCCGACACCATGGTCATGGCGACCTCCGACCGGGTGCGCGACCTCGCGGTCCTGCGGCTGGCCGGGGCCACGCGGTGGCAGGTGCTGCGGATGGTGGGCGCGGAGTCGCTGGCGGTGGTCGCGGTCGGCGCGGTCCTGGGCCTGACCGTGGCCGCGCTCAACCTGGCCGGCATGTGGGGAGCACTGGCCCTGCTCCCGGCCCCCGTCACGATCGCCCTCCCCTGGTCCACGCTCGCCGCCGTCACGGCCGCCTGCGCCGTACTCGCCACGGCCTCCGCGGTCGCCCCCGCCGCCCTCGCCCTGCGCCGGCCCGCGCTGGAGTCGGCGGGTGTCCGCGAGTGAATCCTTCGTAGCCCGCACTGGAACCGGCGGGCCTCGGCGAGTGAGCCCACGCGGCCCGCTCCGGAGGTCCCGCCGGCGCCCTCCCGCTCTCTTCCGAGGTCTCCCCGGAGGCCTCGGAAGGGCGCCTCGGAGGTGGCCGGCACACCGCTCCACGACGAAAAGGATCATGAGATGTTCCTCACACGCCATCCCACCGCAGCACCCACTCCGAGCACGCGAAACGGGCGGCATCCGATGGATGCCGCCCGTTTCGACGGTGTGCGCGAGGGGGGAGTTGAACCCCCACGCCCTTGCGGGCACTGGAACCTGAATCCAGCGCGTCTGCCTATTCCGCCACCCGCGCATTGGGTGTGTCTTCCGGGCCCTGCCCCTTGGGGCCTTGCGCCTTCCGACACCCAGAACATTAGCACGCTGGTCGGGATGGATTCACATCCCTTTCCCCGCGACCGCCCCCGCCGCCCCACCGGCCCCGACGGGCCCGCATCGTCCCGGCCGGCCTTCCCGCGGCTCCGATGTCGCGACGCCGACTGATTCACGTATCAACCTCGTACCGGTAGTCCCCGTCTGTCCATGAGCCGGGTGGAGTCCACAGCCGGGTGCGGGACACTGGTCTGCAGCCCCCTCTACGATCCATGGCAGAACGACGCGCACGAGCACGGCCGAAGGAGTTCGAAGAGGGGTTCCGGAGGGAACTTCGTCAGGCGTCGACACCCGTCGACCGGGCCGACAGGGGGAACCAGCCGATCGACCGGCGCGTGGATACGATCAGTAAGCAGTACCAGGTAGGCGGTGCACGAAACGGTGCGCCGGGCAGTACACAGGACGGCAGCTACGGAGGAGGTGCCCCATGGGAGTCCTGAAGAAGTTCGAGCAGCGTCTCGAAGGTCTGGTCAACGGCACCTTCGCCAAGGTGTTCAAGTCCGAGGTGCAGCCCGTGGAGATCGCGGGAGCGCTCCAGCGGGAGTGCGACAACAACGCCACCATCTGGAACCGCGACCGCACCGTCGTACCCAACGACTTCATCGTCGAACTGAGCACCCCGGACTTCGAGCGGCTCAGCCCGTACTCCGGCCAGCTCGGCGACGAGCTCGCCGGCATGGTGCGCGACTACGCCAAGCAGCAGCGCTACACCTTCATGGGGCCCATCAAGGTGCACCTGGAGAAGGCGGACGACCTCGACACCGGCCTGTACCGGGTCCGCAGCCGCACGCTCGCCTCCTCCTCCGCCGGCCAGGCCCCCGGCGCTCCCGGCGGCGCACCGCCGGCCGGCCGCCCCGGCGGCTACGGCCACCCGTCGGCCGGCCCCGCGGGCGCACCGCCCATGCCGGCCGCGCCGCCGCCCGGCGGCAGGCCCGGCGGTGGCGGTTACGGCTACCCGCAGCCCGCGGGCGGCCAGCGGCCCGCCGCCCCCGCGGCCGGCGGACGCACCCGCTACTGGATCGAGATCAACGGCACCCGCCACCAGATCTCCCGCGCCACCCTCGTGATGGGCCGCAGCACCGAAGCCGACGTACGGATCGACGACCCCGGCGTCTCCCGCCGGCACTGCGAGATCCGGACCGGAACGCCCTCGACGATCCAGGATCTCGGATCCACCAACGGCATCGTGGTGGACGGGCAGCACACCACCCGCGCTACGCTCCGCGACGGCTCGCGGATCGTCGTGGGCAGCACCACCGTTATCTATAGGCAAGCCGAAGGGTGAAGCGGGGGCAATGTCAGAGCTGACCCTCACGGTCATGCGGCTGGGGTTCCTGGCCGTACTGTGGCTGTTCGTGATCGTGGCCGTGCAGGTCATCCGGAGTGACCTGTTCGGCACTCGCGTCACCCAGCGCGGATCACGGCGGGACGCCGGCCGGCCGCAGCAGGCCGCACGCCAGGCGCCTCCGCAGCAGCGCCAGCAGTCCGGCGGCGGTGGCCGCCGCGGCCGGAACACCCCCACCAAGCTGGTCGTGACCGAAGGAACCCTCACCGGCACCACCGTCGCCCTCCAGGGCCAGACCATCACCCTGGGCCGGGCGCACGACAGCACGATCGTGCTGGACGACGACTACGCCTCCAGCCGCCATGCCAGGATCTACCCGGACCGCGACGGTCAGTGGATCGTCGAGGACCTGGGCTCCACCAACGGCACCTACCTGGACCGGACCCGGCTGACGACCCCCACACCGATTTCGCTGGGCGCACCGATCCGCATCGGCAAGACCGTCATCGAGCTGCGGAAGTAGTGCTACACCAATGAATGAGCGCGAGCGGAGCGAGCACGCAGTGGGGGTCCCCGACCAGGGGCCCGGCGCGCTCCCGACCGGAGGGTGGGCAGTGTGGCTCGACACGACCGGCTGTACCCGGAGCCGACGGGCGAGGTGCGCATGAGTCTGTCTCTGCGCTTCGCCGCCGGATCGCACAAGGGCATGATCCGGGAAGGCAACGAGGACTCCGGTTACGCCGGTCCGCGCCTGCTGGCCATCGCCGACGGCATGGGCGGCGCCGCCGCCGGTGAGGTCGCCTCCTCCGAGGCGATCTCCACCATCGTCGCCCTCGACGACGACGTCCCCGGTTCCGACGTGCTCACCTCGCTCGGCACCGCCGTCCAGCGGGCCAACGACCAGCTGCGCATGATGGTCGAGGAGGACCCCCAGCTCGAAGGCATGGGCACCACCCTGACCGCCCTGCTGTGGACCGGTCAGCGCCTCGGCATGGTGCACGTCGGCGACTCCCGCGCCTACCTCCTGCGCGACGGCGTCCTCACCCAGATCACCCAGGACCACACCTGGGTGCAGCGTCTGGTCGACGAGGGCCGGATCACCGAGGAGGAGGCCACCACCCATCCGCAGCGCTCCCTGCTGATGCGGGCCCTCGGCAGCGGCGAGCACGTCGAACCCGACCTCTCCATCCGCGAGGTCCGGGCCGGCGACCGGTACCTGATCTGCTCCGACGGCCTGTCCGGCGTGGTCTCCCACCAGACCCTCGAGGAGGCCCTGGCCAGCTACCAGGGCCCCGAGGAGACCGTCCAGAACCTGATCGAGCTGGCCCTGCGCGGCGGCGGCCCCGACAACATCACCGTGATCGTCGCCGACGTCCTGGACCTCGACACCGGCGACACCCTCGCCGGGCAGCTCTCCGACACCCCGGTCGTGGTCGGCGCCGTGGCCGAGAACCAGAACCAGCTCTCCGACAACGGCATCATGCAGACCCCCGCCGGCCGCGCCTCCGGTCTCGGCAGGCGGCGCGGAGAGGGCGGCGGGGGCGAGTTCGGCCCGCCCGGCAGCGGCGACATCACCGGCTTCATCCCCACCGACGGCTTCGCCTACGGCGACGACGACTTCGTCAAGCCCGGCAAGAACCGCCGGTGGCTCAAGCGGTCCGTCTACAGCCTGCTCGCGCTCGCCGTCCTCGGCGGCGGCCTGTACGGCGGCTGGCGCTGGACCCAGACGCAGTACTACGTCGGCACCAACGGCGAACACGTCGCCCTGTACCAGGGCATCAGCCAGGACCTGGCCTGGGTCTCCCTCTCGGAGATCGAGAAGGACCATCCCGAGATCGAACTCAAGTACCTGCCGCCCTACCAGCAGAAGCTGGTCGAGGCGACCATCGCCGAAGGCGACCTCTACGGCGCCCGCGCGAAGATCGAGGAACTGTCGGTACAGGCCTCCGCGTGCAAGAAGCAGGCCGAGCGGCGTTCCGCCGAGAGCGAGAAGAACGCGAAGACCGGCGAGGGCGAGGCCGGAGGCACCACGGGAACCACACCCGCCTCCTTCACGTCCAAGGCCTCGCCGACGCCGAACCCCTCGGGTTCGGCTAAGGCCCCGGAGCAGTCCACGCCCCCGTCCACGACCGCACCCACTTCCAGCCCCGGCCCCAGCCTCTCGGAGGAGGAGCAGAAGGTCGTCTCCCTGTGCGGTAAGCAGTAGGCAAGCCGTGAGAGGCCCTGTCACACGATGAGCAGTACTACCAACCCGTCGACGCAGCACACGTCCACGATCGGCGCGATCGGAGCGCCCAGCCGCCGCAACACCGAGCTGGCGCTCCTGGTGTTCGCCGTCGTCATCCCGGTCTTCGCCTACGCCAACGTGGGTCTGGCCCTCAACGACGAGGTGCCCGCCGGGCTGCTGAGCTACGGCCTGGGCCTCGGCCTGATGGCGGGCGTCGGCCACCTCGCCGTACGGAAGTTCGCCCCGTACGCGGACCCGCTGCTGCTGCCGCTGGCCACCCTGCTGAACGGCATCGGCCTGGTCGCCATCTGGCGCCTGGACCAGTCGAAGCGACTACAGGCGAGCAGCACGTTCGTCGAGGCGGCGCCGCGCCAGCTGATGTACTCCGCGCTCGGTGTCGCCCTGTTCATGGTCGTACTGTTCTTTCTCAAGGACCACCGCGTCCTGCAGCGCTACACCTACATCTCCATGGCCGGCGCGCTGATCCTGCTGCTCCTGCCGCTGGTCCCGGGTCTCGGCCACAACGTCTACGGCGCCAAGATCTGGATCAAGATCCCCGGTCTCGGCACCCTCCAGCCCGGCGAGTTCGCCAAGATCGTCCTCGCGGTCTTCTTCGCGGGCTACCTCATGGTCAAACGCGACGCCCTGGCCCTCGCCAGCCGCCGCTTCATGGGGCTCTACCTGCCCCGCGGCCGTGACCTCGGCCCGATCATCGTCGTCTGGATCATCTCCATCCTGATCCTGGTCTTCGAGACCGACCTCGGCACCTCGCTGCTGTTCTTCGGCATGTTCGTGATCATGCTGTACGTCGCCACCGAGCGGACCAGCTGGATCGTGTTCGGCCTGCTGATGTCCGCGGTCGGTGCCGTCGGCGTGGCGAGCTTCGAGTCGCACATCCAGACCCGCGTGCAGGCCTGGCTCGACCCGATGCACGAGTTCGAGCTCAGCCGCGCCGGGGTCCAGGACGGCATCGTCCACTCCGAGCAGGCCATGCAGGCCCTGTGGGCCTTCGGCTCCGGCGGCACCCTCGGCAGCGGCTGGGGCCAGGGCCACTCCGACCTCATCGGCTTCGCCGCCAACTCCGACTTCATCCTCGCCACCTTCGGCGAGGAGATCGGCCTGGCCGGCGTCATGGCACTGATCCTGCTCTACGCGCTGATCGTGGAACGCGGCGTACGCACCTCCCTCGCCGCCCGCGACCCGTTCGGCAAGCTGCTCGCCATCGGCCTGTCCGGCGCCTTCGCGCTCCAGGTCTTCGTCGTGGCCGGCGGCGTCATGGGCCTGATCCCGCTGACCGGTATGACGATGCCCTTCCTGGCGTACGGCGGTTCCTCCGTCATCGCCAACTGGGCACTGATCGGCATCCTGCTCAGGATCAGCGACACCGCCCGCCGCCCGGCGCCCGCCCCCGCCACCAACCCCGACGCCGAGATGACCCAGGTGGTCCGCCCGTGAACAAGCCCCTGCGCCGGGTCGCGATCTTCTGCGGCCTCCTCATCCTCGCCCTGCTCGTCCGGGGCAACTGGCTGCAGTACGCCCAGGCCGACAAGCTGGCCTCCGACGACGAGAACCGCCGCGTCAACATCGAGCGCTACGCCACTCCGCGCGGCAACATCATCGTCGACGGCAAGGCCATCACCGGGTCCGTCGAGTCCAAGAGCGGCGACTACAAGTTCAAGCGCACCTGGACCGACGGTGCCATGTGGGCGCCGGTCACCGGCTACTCCTCGCAGGCCTTCGGCGCCAACCAGCTGGAGAAGCTGGAGGACGGCATCCTCACCGGCAACGACGACCGGCTCTTCTTCCGCAACACCCTCGACATGATCACGGGCAAGCCGAAGGAAGGCGGCAGCGTCGTCACCACCCTCGACGCCGCCGCGCAGAAGGCCGCGTACAAGGGCCTCGGCGACAAGAAGGGCGCCGTCGCCGCGATCGACCCGACGACCGGCAAGATCCTCGCACTGGCCTCCACGCCGTCGTACGACCCGTCGAAGTTCGCCGGGACCTCCGACGCGGACGCCAAGGCCTGGCAGGAAGTCCAGAAGGCGAACAACCCCGACGACCCGATGCTGAACCGGGCACTGCGCGAGACCTACTCGCCGGGCTCCACCTTCAAGGTGCTCACCGCCGCGGCGGCGCTGGAGGAGGGCCTGGTCGACGACATCGACGCCAAGACCGACACTCCTGAGCCGTGGATCATGCCGGACACCACCACGCCCCTGCGGAACCACGGGAACATCCCCTGTGAGAACGCCACCCTGCGCGTGGCCCTCCAGTACTCCTGCAACAGCGTCTTCGGCAAGCTCAGCCACGAGGTCGGCAACGAGAAGATGATCGAGTACGCGGAGAAGTTCGGCTTCAACAACCCCGAGCTCGACACCCCCGTCCGCGCCGCCGAGAGCATCTTCCCCGAGGACAACAGGTCGCAGAACGCCATGGCCGGCATCGGCCAGGCCTCCAACCGCGCCACCCCGCTCCAGATGGCCATGGTCACCGCGGCCATCGCCAACGACGGCAAGCTGATGAAGCCGTACATGGTCGACCAGCTCAAGGCCGCGAACCTGGACACCATCGAGACGACCGAACCGCAGGAGCTGTCCCAGCCCCTCTCCTCGGAGAACGCGCAGAAGATCCAGGAGATGATGGAGACCGTCGTCGAGGACGGTACCGGAGGCAACGCCAAGATCGACGGCGTCACCGTCGGCGGCAAGACCGGTACCGCCGAGCGCGGCGTCAACAACAGCGGCAAGCCCTACGCCTGGTTCATCTCGTACGCCAAGACCGACGGGGGTTCCCCGGTCGCCGTCGCCGTCGTCGTCGAGGACAGTGCCGCGACCGGTGCCGACATCAGCGGCGGCGGCCTGGCCGCACCGATCGCCAAGGCCGTCATGGAGGCGGTCCTCAAGGGCAAGCAGTGACCCCCGTCACGTCCGCTTCACATCGGTGCACGTTGCGGTACCGGTCCCATATCGGCTGACGCACTTGGCCAGGTCACACAAAAAGAGCCGGGTACGGTAGGCCCGGACGGCAGCCTCCGGCGGCACGCGTGTGCCGCCCGGGACCGACGGAGAGGGCTGGTAGTAGCTATGGAAGAGCCGCGTCGCCTCGGCGGCCGGTACGAGCTGGGCCCGGTGCTCGGCCGTGGTGGCATGGCGGAGGTTTACCACGCGCATGACACCAGGCTCGGACGCCAGGTGGCGGTGAAGACGCTGCGCGCGGATCTCGCACGCGACCCGTCCTTCCAGGCCCGGTTCCGCCGGGAGGCCCAGTCGGCCGCCTCGCTCAACCATCCCGCGATCGTCGCGGTCTACGACACGGGCGAGGACTACATCGACGGGGTCTCCATCCCGTACATCGTCATGGAGTACGTCGACGGCTCCACGCTCCGTGAGCTCCTGCACAGCGGCCGCAAGCTGCTGCCGGAGCGGACGCTGGAGATGACCATCGGCATCCTCCAGGCCCTGGAGTACTCCCACCGGGCCGGCATCGTCCACCGTGACATCAAGCCGGCCAACGTCATGCTGACGCGCAACGGCCAGGTCAAGGTCATGGACTTCGGCATCGCCCGCGCGATGGGCGACTCCGGCATGACGATGACCCAGACCTCGGCCGTCATCGGCACCGCGCAGTACCTCTCGCCGGAGCAGGCCAAGGGCGAGCAGGTCGACGCGCGTTCCGACCTGTACTCCACCGGCTGCCTGCTGTACGAGCTGCTGACCGTCCGGCCGCCCTTCGTGGGCGACTCCCCGGTCGCGGTCGCCTACCAGCACGTACGGGAGGAACCGCAGCCGCCGAGCGTCTTCGACCCCGAGATCACGCCCGAGATGGACGCGATCGTGCTGAAGGCGCTGGTCAAGGACCCCGACTACCGGTACCAGTCGGCCGACGAGATGCGCGCCGACATCGAGGCCTGCCTCGACGGCCAGCCCGTCGCGGCGACCGCCGCCCTGGGCGCGGTCGGCTACGGCGGCTACCCCGACGACCAGCCGACGACGGCCCTGCGCCAGGAGGCCGGCGCCGCGGCGGCGACCTCGATGCTGCCGCCCATGAACCCGGACGACGGCGGCTACGGCTACGACGACCGCCAGAGCCGTCGACGCCAGCCGAAGAAGAACAACACCTCGACGATATTGCTGGTCGTGGCGGGTGTCCTGGTCCTCATCGGTGCGATCCTGATCGGCCGCTGGGCCATCGGCGGTGGCGGCGGCGTGGGCAACGACACGGTCGCGACCCCGAACTTCGTCGGCGAGACCAAAGAGGACGCCGAACAGCTGGCCGTCAACGGCGACTTGCAACTCACCTTCAAGGAAGAGCCCTGCGAGGACCAGAGCAAGGGCAAGATCTGCGAGCAGGATCCCGACGCGGGTACGAAGGTCGAGAAGGACTCCACCGTCAACCTGACGGTGTCCACCGGGGCGCCGAAGGTCGAGGTTCCGGATGTCGAGGGCCTCACCTTCGACGACGCGGAAGAAGCCCTGAAGGAGAAGGGCTTCGAGGTCGAGCAGCAGTCCGAGGAGTCCACTCAGACACCCGACACGGTGCTCTCCCAGAACCCCGCGGGCGGCACCTCGAAGGAGAAGGGCTCCACGGTCACGCTCACCGTCGCCAAGGAGACGGCCCAGGTGACCGTGCCCAGCCTCCTGGGCAAGAGCCCCGCTGATGCCAAGGCGCTGCTGGAGGCAAAGGGTCTGGTACTCGGAGCCCAGACGGAGGAGGAGTCCACGGCCCAGGCCGAGGGCACCGTCTTCGAGCAGAGCTTCGCCCCGGGTACGGACATCGACCGCGGCAGTACGGTCAACATCAAGATCGCCAAGGCACCGCAGAACCAGCAGGTCGCGGTCCCGAACATCAATGGGCAGACCCTCAAGGACGCCCGGAAGATGATCGAGCAGGCCGGACTCGTGGTCGGCAACATCGGCGGTTCGCAGGACGAGAACTCCCGGGTCATCACCTCCAGTCCCGGCCAGGGCAACCCGGTCGACAAGGGGACGGCGATCAACCTGGTCACCGTGGACCAGGGCGGCAACAACGGCGGCAACGACGGCGGCATCTTCGGCGGCCTCACCGGCGGCCGCGAGGACGACTGACGCGTCGTAGCACCCCGTACGACAGGAGCCCCGGCCCTCTTCGGAGAGGGCCGGGGCTCCTTGCTGCGCGGGTCGCCCCGCGCGAGGTCAGCGCAGTTCCTCCGGCGGGGTCCGCTCCTCGTCCACCTTCTCCGTGCGGACCAGTTCCCCCCACACGATGTACCGGTACTTGCTGGTGTACACCGGCGTGCAGGTGGTCAGCGTGATGTAGCGGCCTGCCTTCTTCCTGCCGGACTCCTTCGGGATCTTCCCGAGGACGTCGACGTTGTACTTCGAGGTCTCGGGGAGGATCGCGTAGGTCTTGTAGACGTACCAGGTGTCCTTCGTCTCGAAGACGATCGGGTCGCCCTTCTCGATCCTGTGGATGCCGTGGAACTTCGCGCCGTGACCGTCCCGGTGGGCGGCGAGGGTGAAGTTGCCCTTCTTGCCGGAGGTCGGCAGGGTCGCCTTCACGGGATCGGTGTAGTAGCCGGCGACGCCGTCGTTGAGGACCTTCATCGACGTGCCCTTCTCGACGAGGATCTCGTCACCGCTCATCGCGGGCACGTGCAGGAAGCCGATGCCGCTCTTGCTGTCGTAGGAGGCGGGTCCACCGCTGCCACCGTCGTCGTCGGACCCCTGGGACCAGGAGTCGCGGACCTTGTCCGCCTGCTTGTCCGCCGCGCGGTCGGCGACGACGTTCGTCCACCACAGCGAGTAGACGACGAACAGGCCGAGCACCAGGCCCACGGTGATGAGGAGTTCCCCGAAGAAGCTGACCGTCATCGCCACCGGCCCCAGGCGGCGCTCCGGTGGCGGCGGGGACGCGGGCGCGTCGGCGTGTTCTTCGGTGTCGTCGGCGGTCGCTGCCACGTTCCCTCTGCCCTTAACTGACGAGCGCATCCGGCTTGCCCTTGCTGCGCGGCCGTTCCTCGACCATCTTGCCCCAGACGATCAAGCGGTACTTGCTGGTGAACTCCGGTGTGCACGTGGTCAGCGTGATGTAGCGGCCGGGCCCGGTGAAGCCCGATCCCTTCGGCACCGGTTCGAGGACGCTCACGTTGCTCGGCGACGTCACCGGCAGGACCGACGCCATCTTGTAGACGAAGTACTCGTCCTGCGTCTCCACCACGATCGGGTCGCCCGGCTCCAGCCGGTTGATGTAGCGGAACGGCTCCCCGTGCGTGTTGCGGTGGCCCGCGAGACCGAAGTTGCCGGTCTTCGCGTCCGGCATCGCCGTCTTCAGCGCGCCCTCCGCGTAGTGCCCCACCATGCCGCGGTCGAGCACCTTCTTGCTGCTGATGCCCTCCGCGATCGGCACCACCACGTCCAGTTTGGGGATGTGCAGCAGCGCGAAGCCCTGCCCCGGCTCGAACGCCCCCGGCTTGCGCTCGCCGCTGGCCCAGTCGTTCTGGAGGTCGCTGACCTCCTTGCCGGCCTGCGCGTGCGCCCGCACGTTCGTCCACCACAACTGGTAGGTGACGAACAGCAGCATGAGCACACCGCAGGTGATGAACACCTCACCGATGGCCCGGCTCGCGACGACCGCCGGACTCGCCTTGCTCGCCCGCGCCTGCCGACGCGCCTCCACCCGCGACAGCGGAGCCCGTGACGCCTCCTCAGGCGCCTCTGACGCGCCTTCCCGGCCCGCGTCGGCACCAGGGCCCTCCACGGCCTTGTGAGAGCCTCCACGGCGCCCGTGGCGCTTCCTGGCGGCCTTCCTGCGGGCCGCACGCCCGCCCGGTGCCGCTAAGGGAGCCGACGCGGTCTCCTCACGCGCCGTCCGCTCCGGCGGCTCGGGGATCCGCAGCGCCACCGTCTCCTCGTCGACCGGTGGCAGGTACGCGGTGCTCTCGGCAGCGCCACCATAGGGGTCGGACGCCGTGTCGCCGTACCAGCCGTCCCCGTGCGCACCCGGCGCCCCGTACGGCTGTCCGCCGTACGGGGTGTCCTGTCCGCCGGCGCCGCCGTAGGCGTCGGCGCCGGACTCGCGCTCGGGGCGCAGCGCGGTCACGCCGTGGCCCTGCCCACCACCGGGGCGAGCCCCGCCGACCTCGCCACCGCGCCCTCGTCGCCGCACTCCACCAGCCAGTTGGCCAGCATCCGGTGGCCGTGTTCGGTCAGCACCGACTCGGGATGGAACTGCACCCCCTCGACCAGGAGTTCACGGTGCCTCAGCCCCATCACCATGCCGTCCGGCGTCCTGGCCGTGACCTCCAGCTCCGCCGGTACCGTGTCCGGTTCGGCGGCCAGCGAGTGGTAGCGGGTCGCCGTGAACGGGGAGGGCAGGCCCGCGAAGACGCCCTTGCCCTGGTGCTCCACCGGCGACGTCTTGCCGTGCAGCAGCTCGGGCGCACGGCCCACGACACCGCCGTACGCCACCTGCATCGACTGCATGCCGAGGCAGACGCCGAAGACCGGCACCCCGGTGGACGCGCAGTGCCGGACCATGTCCACGCAGACGCCGGCCTCCTCGGGAGTACCGGGGCCCGGCGACAGCAGCACCCCGTCGAAACCGTCCTGGGCGTGCGCCGTCGACACCTCGTCGTTGCGCAGGACCTCGCACTCGGCGCCCAGCTGGTAGAGGTACTGGACCAGGTTGAAGACGAAGCTGTCGTAGTTGTCGACGACGAGAATGCGCGCGCTCACTGGTTGTCCACCGTCACATCGTTGAAGGGCAGCAGCGGCTCGGCCCACGGGAAGACGTACTGGAAGAGGACGTAGACCACGGCGGTGATCAGCACCAGTGAGATGAGTGCCCGCACCCATCCGTTGCCCGGCAGATGCCGCCAGATCCAGCTGTACATGCCGTCCCTTCCGTCGCACCACGGCACCAGACCCACGCCGTACGCCAACAGACTAACGGCGTGCCCCTCCGGTTTCCCGGCCTCCACAGGCCGTGTGAGGTCGGGACCGGTCCGGCCGTGTGCACCCACGCATACGTGGTTCAGGGCCGATCGCCTCGATGCCCGGGCTTGTTTCACGTGAAACCGGGACGGGCCGCTATTCCACGGGCTTCGCGTAGTGCAGGTCCACCGTGCCCGAGTAGCCGGGCAGGGTCGTCGTCCCGTTGTCCTCGACCTGCCAGCCGAGCCCGTAGACGTTGACGTACACCATGTAGTTCTGGATCGCCGGCGAGGCGCTGAGCGCCTTCTTCAGCTTCTCGGGATCACCGACTGCCGTGATCTTGTACGGCGGTGAGTAGACGCGGCCCTGGAGGATCAGGGTGTTGCCCACACAGCGCACGGCACTGGTGGAGATCAGCCGCTGGTCCATGACCTTGATGCCCTCGGCGCCGCCCTGCCACATCGCGTTCACCACGGCCTGGAGGTCCTGCTGGTGGATGACCAGGTAGTCGGGCTGCGGCTCGGGGTAGCCGGGGAGCTTGGCGGTGGCGTCCGGCGGCGCGTCGTCGAGGGTGACCGTGATCGCCTCGCCCTTGAGCTTCTGCGTGCCGGCGCGCTTCTCCAGGGCGGCGAGCTTGTCGTCCTCCGCCTTGGTACTGCCGTCGTCGCGCTCGGCGAGGGACTCCACGTCGTCGCGCAACGCGCCGTTGGACTCCTCCAGCTCGCCGTTCTTGCGGCTGCGCTCGTGGATCAGGTCGGAGAGCTTCAGCAGCGAGGCGTCCGTGCGGATGTTGGTGCCCTTGGCCGTGTCGAAGCTGGTGAAGAAGATGAGTCCCGCCAGAGCGAAGACGCCCGCGGTGAGGATCCGCACGGGCCGGAGACGGCGTCGGCGGGCAGGGCTGGATTCCTTCCCGGGGAAGTCGGCAGAATTGCTCAACGTACCCTTATCTCCTTCGGCGCCGTGGAAGCACTACGCTAACGGACGCCCGGGGGAGTGCTCGGAGTCCCCTTGTACGCTGCCCCGAGCCCGACCCAGTTCCCTGCGCGGCCACGCAGCGCATCGACAGGAGAGACCCTCGTGCCGAAGTCACGTATCCGCAAGAAGGCCGACTACACGCCGCCGCCGGCGAAGCAGACGACCGTACTCAAGCTGACCAACCGTGCCTGGGTCGCGCCGGTGATGCTGGCCATGTTCCTCATCGGCCTGGCCTGGATCGTCGTCTTCTACGTCACCGACGGTTCGCTGCCCATCGACGCCCTGGGCAACTGGAACATCGTGGTGGGCTTCGGGTTCATCGCCGCCGGATTCGGTGTCTCCACTCAGTGGAAGTAACGCTCGCCGCACGGTGAGCGCTCCTCTGCCCAGGGCTGTCCATCAGCTCTGGGCAGGGTTGTCCTCTGAGTTATCCACAGGCCTTGTCCACATGTGGATAGGAGACCCGATCTGTGGATAACTTTCGGGGCATTGACGCCGGTGTGACAGAAATACCAGTAACCGAAGACCTGTTCGCACACCGTCTGATCTGCGGAAACGCTGGTCGATCACCCAGCGCACAGCCTTCCGGGCACCCTGTGCACAAGATCCGCCACCGACTGTGGACAAACTCGGTGCTCAGGTAAGCTGCGCCGTCCTCAGCAGGGTCATCAGGACGACCACGGCCAGCACCAGCGCACACGTGCCGTACTGCACCAACGCCCGCCGCTCGCGCGGGGCGTGCACCATGGCGTACCCGATCACGACACCGGCGACCAGGCCCCCGACATGGGCCTGCCAGGCGATGTCGCCCCAGCCGAACGTGATGATCACGTTGATCACCAGCAGGGCGATGATCGGCCGCATGTCGTAGTTCAGCCGGCGCATCAGTACGGCGGTCGCGCCGAGCAGCCCGAAGATCGCGCCGGACGCGCCGAGTGAGGCCGTGGTCCCCGCAACCAGCAGATACGTCAGCGCGCTGCCCGCCAGGCCCGAGATCAGATAGAGCGCCAGGTAGCGGGCGCGGCCGAGAGCCTGCTCCAGCGGTCCACCGAGCCACCACAGACCGAGCATGTTGAAGCCGATGTGCCAGATCTCCTCGTGCGTGAACATCGAGGTGAACAGGCGGTACCACTCACCCTCGGCCACCCCCTCGGTGGGAATGAACGGCGCCGGGGGCCAGACGCCGACCAGCACGAGGTGGTCCAGCAGGGACGACCGGACCTGTACGGCGATGAACACCGCGAGGTTGATCCCGAGAAGGATCTTGGTCAGCAGGCGGGGATCGGCGGCGACGGATCCACCGGCGAGCGTGCGGGGCATGGAGGCCGAAGGCGCGTGTCCCGTGCCCGAGCCCTTGCGGACGCACTCCGGGCACTGGAACCCCACCGAGGCGTCGACCATGCACTCCGGGCAGATCGGCCGCTCGCACCGGGTACAGCGGATGCCGGTCTCGCGGTCCGGGTGGCGATAGCAGACGGGGACGCGCTGAGCCTCCTGCGGAGTGCCGGCTGCCTGGTCGTCCATGGGATCCCCTAGGTCGTGTGGAAAAGCCCCGCCCCGCCCATCCTTACGGATGAGCGGGGCGATTGGTTCCCTTCGGGGGCTTTCGCGCTCCGGGGAGGAGGTGTCAGCCCTTGCTGATCTCGCCGATCACGACCGACTCGATCACGACGTCGTTCACCGGGCGGTCGGTGCGCGGGTTGGTCTGCGCGGACGCGATGGCGTCGACGACCTTCTGGCTGGCGGCGTCGGCGACCTCGCCGAAGATGGTGTGCTTGCGGTTCAGCCAGGCCGTCGGGGCGACGGTGATGAAGAACTGCGAGCCGTTGGTGCCCGGTCCGGCGTTGGCCATCGCCAGCAGGTAGGGCTTGTCGAAGCGCAGGTCCGGGTGGAACTCGTCCTCGAACTGGTAGCCGGGACCACCGGTGCCGTTGCCCAGCGGGTCTCCGCCCTGGATCATGAAGCCGCTGATCACCCGGTGGAAGACCGTACCGTCATAGAGCTTGTCCGTGGTCTTCGCACCGGTCTGCGGGTGGGTCCACTCCCGCTCGCCCTTGGCGAGCTCGACGAAGTTCTTGACCGTGATCGGCGCCTGGTTCGGGAAGAGCCGGACCTGGATGTCGCCGTGGTTGGTCTTGAGGGTGGCGTTGAGCTGCTCAGCCACGATGTGCCTTCCGTTGTCTTTCCGTGACTCCCTGATCCTCGCACGGACGGGGCGCGCAGTCGCCCGGCGTCCGTTCACAGGCGGGGGACCTGACCGTTCCGCTTACGCGGAACCGGGTGAGTGGTCCCGCGCCGGGGGCGCATGGTGGCGATCCGTGGCATTGTCGACGACAAGCTCCTATTGCCCAGTATTCATCTGCTATCACAGTCGATATCACCATCGATCGAGTTCACCGGCACCCGGATGCCCGTCCGCGCATGCCGCGCGGTGACTCGGCAGGCATGATCCGTAAAAGGGTGGAAAGTCGAAATACCGTACGCCACCGAGGAGGAGGAACCCGTGACCCGCATCGACAGCGTGCGCGCCGCGACCGGTTCGGCGAAGGACAGCGTGCTGCACGCCGCGGAAGTGGTGGCGCCCTACGCCGACACGGCCAAGGTCAGGGCCGCGCATTACGCGCAGGAGGCCCGCGTACGGCTCGCGCCCATGGTGACGCAGGCCGCAGGCCAGGCCCGCGTCCAGTACGGCGCCCATGTGCAGCCGTATCTGGAGCAGGCCCGGACGCATGTGCCGCCGAAGGTCGACCTGGCCGCTCACCAGGCCGCCGACCGCACTCGCAAGGTCGCCCGGCAGGCGGCGGACTACTCCCGCCCGAGGATCGAGCAGGCGGTGGCCGCCGCCGGTCCCGTGACGGAAGAGGCCGCGGCCCGTGGTGCGGCCGCGCTGGTCGCGCTGCGCGGTCAGGTTCCGGCGCGGCAGATCCAGAAGCTGGTCCGCAAGCAGCGACGGCGGGCGAAGGCCGGCCGTGCCGCGAAGATGGTCCTGGTCCTGGGGGCCGTGGCGGGCGGTGCCTTCGCCGCCTGGAAGTGGTGGGACAAGCAGGCCAACCCGGACTGGCTGGTGGAGCCGCCGGCCGCGACGGACGTGTCGTCGGGGTCGGCCAAGCTGGCGTCGGTGGACGGCAGCAGCGGGGCCACGCTCGACCCGGAGGTCGAGGCCAAGGAGGCCGAGGAGGAGACCGCCCGGCGCGACGACCAGACCTGACGCGCGGCGGCGTCAACGGCGCGGTGGGGCAGGAGACTTGGGTGTCTCCTGCCCCACCGCGACGTTTCACGTGAAACAAGGGACCCCTCCCACCGCGTTTCCGCAGGTGGGAGGGGTCCGAGTGTGGAGCCTAGGGGAGTCGAACCCCTGACATCTGCCATGCAAAGACAGCGCTCTACCAACTGAGCTAAGGCCCCGGAGGAAAGCGTCCACCTGCGAGAACCGCATGCCGATGGGCGCCTGGGACCAGAGTACCGGGTTCCCCCGGGGATTCCGCAAAAAGATTGGGGGTCCCCGTGACCAACCACTCTCCGTAAGATGCTCGGACGTGGTTCGCTACAGCGAACCATGGTTCTTGGGGAAGCGATGGGGAGACGCAATGGACGCCGCACAGCAGGAAGCCACCGCAAGAGCGCGGGAACTGCAGCGGAACTGGTACGGGGAGCCGCTGGGGGCGCTCTTCCGTAGGCTCATAGACGACCTGGGCCTCAACCAGGCTCGTCTCGCGGGGGTTCTGGGACTGTCCGCACCGATGCTGTCGCAGCTGATGAGCGGCCAGCGGGCGAAGATCGGGAACCCCGCCGTGGTGCAGCGGGTGCAGCTGCTGCAGGACCTGGCGGGGCAGGTCGCCGACGGCAGTGTGAGCGCGGCCGAGGCGACCGAGCGCATGGACGAGATCAAGAGGTCACAGGGGGGCTCGGTGCTCAGCAACACCACGCAGACGACAAGCGGTTCGGGGGCGCCCACGGTCAAGCGGGTGGTCCGTGAGATCCAGTCCCTGCTGCGTTCGGTGGCCGCCGCCGGCGACATCATCGAGGCCGCCGACACCCTCGCCCCCACGCACCCCGAACTGGCAGAGTTCCTCCGGGTCTACGGCGCGGGCCGCACCTCCGACGCGGTCACGCACTACCAGTCCCACCAGAACTGATTCCCCGCCCGGCGGCCGAAGGGGGGTTCGGCCGCCAGTGACGCGCGGAAGACGGGGGACACCGCAGGGGAGGGACGACGCACAGCGATGGGTGAGGTCTTCGCCGGCCGGTACGAACTGGTCGATCCGATCGGGCGCGGGGGTGTCGGTGCCGTCTGGCGCGCCTGGGACCACCGCCGCCGCCGTTATGTGGCCGCCAAGGTCCTGCTGCAGAGCGACGCCCACTCCCTGCTCCGTTTCGTGCGCGAGCAGGCGCTGCGGATCGACCATCCCCATGTCCTGGCGCCCACGAGCTGGGCCGCCGACGACGACAAGGTCCTGTTCACCATGGACCTGGTCGCCGGCGGTTCGCTGGTCCACCTGGTCGGCGACTACGGTCCGCTGCCGCCGGCCTTCGTCTGCACCCTGCTCGACCAGTTACTGGCGGGGCTCTCCGCGGTGCACGCGGAGGACGTCGTGCACCGCGACGTCAAGCCCGCCAACGTGCTCCTGGAGGCCACCGGCACGGGCAGGCCACGGCTGCGGCTGTCGGACTTCGGCATCGCGATGCGGCTGGGCGAGCCCCGGCTGACCGAGACCAACCTGGTGGTGGGCACGCCGGGTTATCTCGCGCCGGAGCAGCTGATGGGCTCCGATCCGGACTTCCCCGCCGACCTGTTCGCCGTGGGCCTGGTGGCGCTGTATCTGCTGGAGGGCGCCAAGCCGGACGCCAAGGCCCTCATCCAGTACTTCGCCGACCACGGGACGCCCGGCGCACCCCAGGGCATCCCCGAGCCGCTGTGGCAGGTGGTGGCCTCGCTGCTCCAGCCGGATCCGCAGGCGCGGTTCCGTACGGCCACAGGGGCGCGGAAGGCGCTCGCGGCCGCCGCGGAGCTCCTTCCGGAGCCCGGCCCCGACGACGAACTGATCGAGATCTTCGACCAACTGGGTCCCCTGCCCCCGGGATTCGCCGCGGACGGCCCGCTGAAGCGTGCTTCGGGCGTGGTGCGTACCGCCCCGGAGGAGGAGCGGGACTCTTCGCCCGGTTCCGGCTCCGGCCGGGACACGGGCGGTGCGGACGCCTCCGGCGGCACGACCGGCCCCGGGCCCGTCCGGCCGGCCACGGCGGCGGGCGTCGGCACACCCGCCGGAACCGACTCAAGGGCGCTCGGTGCGGGCCCGGACGGGCCAAGGGCGCTCGGCACACCCGCCGGAACCGACTCAAGGGCGCTCGGTGCGGGCCCGGACGGGCCAAGGGCGCTCGGCACACCCGCCGGAACCGGCTCAAGGGCGCTCGGTGCGGGCCCGGACGGGGGCGGAGGCGTCGTACCCACCGATCCGCGTCTGGGCACCGCGTCCGGCGCCTCCCCGCACCCGCCCGGCATGTCGGACACCGGGAGCTTCCCCCTGCCACCGCCCCGGTCCACGGTCGCCTCCTCCCCCGCGCCCGCTCCGCCGCCCCCCGAGCAGGCCCCCCAGGTGCCGGTGCGGTACCGGCCGGCCGGCGCCGTCCCCTCCGTCTCCCCCCACGACCCCACTCATCAGCTGCGTGCCCCCCTGCCACGGCCGGCCGCGCGTCCCGACGCCTCCACCGCGGAATACACCGCCCGGGCCCCGCGGACCCCCCCTGTGGGCGAGGCACTGTCACAGCGCGGGCCCACCGCTCCCCGGACCCATCGCCGGCGCAGCCGCCGCCCCGGTCCTCCGGCAAAGGCGGTCGTTCCCCTGCTACTCCTGGCCCTGGCCTGCTACGCCGTGGGGTTCTGGGCCCTCACGCGCGTCTGACCGCCACTGTCCAAGCCGTCCACGGCTTACGGCACGGCCCGCCGCCGGGCCGCCAGCGTCCACACGCCGAGCCCCGCCAGCAGTGCGGTGCCCGTACCGATGCCGCCCACCGCGAGCGCCCGGAAGGCGGCGCCGCCGCCCGCGTCCTCGCCCTCGGCCGCCGCCTCCCGGTCCTCCCCCGTGACCGTGAAGACGTCCGGCGGCACGGACTCCGCCGCGTATCCGGGCCCCTCCTGCGCCGCACCGCTCAGCCGCACCCGCAGCGTCAGCGGGACGGGCCCGTCGCCGAAGTCGTCCGCCACCGCGGCCGAGAGGTGCGCGACGAGGTAGTAGGAGCCGGCGAACCGCATCGCCCCGACCTGGCGTCCGGCGGCGTGCCGGTTGGCGTACGCGACCGGCGGGAGGGGCGCGAGGCTCTCCGCCTTCCGGCCGCCGTCGTAGCCGACACCCACGTCCACGACGTGACCGCGTACGGGGTTGTAGAGGTCCAGGTCCAGCGCGGCGGCGGTGTAGCCGCTGACGCCCTTGCTCGAACCGCCCAGTTCGGCGGTGGCGTAGAGCTGCCGGCCCCAGTCGACGGGGACCTTGTAGAAGAGTGTCTGGCCGGGGCGGATGTCGTCCCGCCAGACTCCTTGGCCGACGGGGGTGGCTCGGGTGAAGCCCGCGCCACCGGGGCGTCGTTCGGGCTTCCCGGTGAAGGGCTGGGGCGGGGCGGAGTTCCACTCCTTCGGTGCGCTCGTCGTACCGGTCCGCTCCAGAGGGGGCTCCGCCACCGCGGTGAGCTCCATCTCCCAGGGGCCGGGGGTGGATCCCTCCCCGTCCGGGTCGACGCGTTCGACGCCCAGGTAGTACGTACCGGCCTCCTGGCAGAGTGATCTCCTGGGGGAGATCTCCCGCATGGCCCACGCGGCGACCGGATGCCGGCTGCCGGCGGTGCCGAAGCTCGCCGTGTCCACGTCGCAGGAGCGGCCCTCGCCGTCCTGCACGGACACCTTGACCCCGTCGATGACGGAGGCGGTGCGGCCGGCCGGGGGTACGGCGGTGGCGGAGGCGTAGGTGCTCGTGGTGGCGTCGAGTTCGAGCCGGTAGTAGACCGCGCCGCTCGCCGGGAGAGTGCTCCGGTAGGTGCGGCCGGGCTCCAGCTCCACGGCGGCCGCGGTGCTCGTGGTGCCGTCGATCCTCCGCGCGTCCTCGGCGAAGGCATAGGCCCCGGCGTCTTCGGCGGCCTCGTCCGCGACGGCCCCCCGCCCCGGCAGCACACCGGCCAGTCCCAGCACCGTCACGGACGCGAGCGTCACCACGCCCGCACGTACGCAGGCCGAGAGCCCGCCGTGCCCGGCCCGGGCCCTGCCCCGCCGTCCCCTCACGCGCCACCCCTCGTCGTCGCCCGGACGTCGCACCGCGCCCATCCTGCCCCGCGGACGAGGCCCTCCGACAAGTCCCCGACACAACAAAACCCCGACCGCGTGGGCGGCCGGGGTCTGTTCAGCGTCGGATGTCGGTACTCACGAACCCGTGGGCACGGAGTCAGTCGCCTCCGTCCACAGATCCTGCTCGGCGCGATCCGCCTGGATCTGGCGGTACACGAGGAGCCCGCCGATGGCGGCCAGTGCGACCAGGAGAAGCTTCTTCACCGCGCGACCTCGTCTTTCCTTGACGTAGGGGACCTCTGGCGCCCGACTATACACACCGGTCGATACCGATCGGTGACCTGCGTCGGCCCCTCCAACTGCCCTCCGGCACGGCGCAGTAGAAGCGGAGTACGGCGATCCGGCCGGAGGGTGATCGCATCCGCACGGACGGTCACTTTGGCGGCTTCTCCGCCGTCTCCGCATCTTTTCTCCGCTTATGCACCCATCCGTGTGGTGTTCATCTGAACATCCACGCGCCACGGGCGTCGGTCCACCATTTCGCGACCCCCATACACATCATGAGGAAAGTACGCAAATCGCCCAACCCGAAAGTGAGGGGCCATGGCCCGGAACAAGGTCATGAAGCTGTGGAACGCCATCGTCACCGCCTTCCTCGCGCTGTGCACGGCGCTCGGACTCATCACCACGACCGCTTCCGCGGCCGTACCGCAGACCGACAAGACGCGCAACAGCGACAGCACCCCGAACGTGTCGGCGTCGACGACGCCCCCGCGGTCCTGGTCACTGGCCAGGGCCCTGCCCCCCACGATGAAACAGCGCATCCACGCCGAGGCCCACGGCAAGTCTCCCAGTTGCCGGCACCGTCCGTCCCCGGACACGACGGCGGAGTCCGACTCCGCGGACTGCTCCGACGACACGACGTCCACCCGCACGGAGCCCGCCACCGGCCGCATCCCCCTCCAGCGCTGATCACGGAGCCTCCACCGCCCCCTCCTCGCGCCGTCGCCGCTTCCCCGAGTCCTGGCGAACTCGCGTACAGCACCACGGCCCGAGCCGACACCAGAAGACCCCGGTCGACATCCGACCGGGGTCTTCTCCGCCGTCCACGTTCGCTGTCCACGGCAGGGGACGGACGCCGGCCACTGCGATCGCTTCAAGGCCGCCGTCCGGGGCCCGTCCCTCTGGGCAAGGCCCCGGGTGCCGCTCACCGGCTGATGCGGCCCGTGAAAGAGAAGACCCCCAGCCGGTACCGGCTGGGGGTCTTGTCGCTGGTGGGGCTAACAGGATTTGAACCTGTGGCCTCATCCTTATCAGGGATGCGCTCTAACCAACTGAGCTATAGCCCCGCCGCGCTCTGCGGTGTGTGTTCCGCGCGCTGACTCCTGAAGATTAGCGCACGACCGGGGCAGTCCCAAAATCGGTTGTCGCGGGACCCTCAGAACGGGCGGGGAGACCGCTGTGAACAGCTCACTCGTCCTCGGCCAGCGTCAGCTCGACACCGCCCACGAAACCCGCGGAGAGGTTGTAGATGAACGCGCCGAGCGTCGCCAGCGCCGTCGCCAGGACGACGTCGATGACCGCGATGATCGTCGTGAACATCAGGACGTTGGGCAGCGACAGGAACGACTGGAGGTCGAAGCCGTTCGACTCGTTGGAGCCGGTCGCCTCGGAGATCGTGCTGCCGACCGTCGAGAACACGCCCATGGCGTCCATGACCATCCACAGCACCGCGGACGCGACGATCGTGCAGATGCCGAGCGCGATGGAGAGCAGGAAGCTGACCTTCATCACCGACCACGGGTCGGCCTTCGACACCCGCAGACGTGCCTTGCGCACGCGCGGGGTGGTGCGCGCCCCCGTGCGGGGACGTCGTACCGCGCCGGTCTGGCCGGCCGCCGTACCGGCCTGCGCCGGGTAGGCCTGCGGCGGGTGGTACGGGCCCGCCTGCTGCTGCGACTGCCGTTCCCCCGGCAGTGGTGAGGCCGTCTGAGCGGCGGCGCCCTGGCCGGGCGCGGCCTGCTGCGGGCCTCGGGTGTCCGTCACGGTTCCCCCCTGGGATCCCTGCCTGCCGGACGAGGAGGCGTCCTTGGCGGGCGGCTTGATCGCTTTGAGATTGGTCGTGTGCGGATCCGCCGCCCGCGCGGCGGAGCCACGGCCGCCGCCGTCCGTTCCCCTGTTGGTACCGGCCGGTCCGGCGCCCGTGGCTCCACTCACGCTGACTCACTCCTCGTGTTACTCGGCCGAGGGCGCCTCACCCTCGTCCGTACTGGTGGTCGCGTCCCCGTCGGTGGTCTCGTCCACGGCCACGTCGCCGTCGACTTCCTCCGCCTCGCGCCCGGCCTCGGCGTTACGGGCGATGCCGACCACGGCATCGCGCTTGCCCAGATTGATCAGTTGGACGCCCATGGTGTCACGGCCGGTTTCCCTGATCTCGTTGACTCGCGTACGAATCACACCACCCGACAGCGTGATGGCGAGGATCTCGTCGGTCTCCTCGACCACCAGCGCGCCGACGAGGGTGCCGCGGTCCTCGACAATCTTGGCAGCCTTGATGCCGAGGCCGCCGCGACCCTGGACGCGGTACTCGTCGACGACGGTCCGCTTCGCGTACCCGCCGTCCGTGGCAGTGAACACGAACGTACCGGGTCGAACAACATTCATCGAGAGCAGCTCGTCCCCCTCGCGGAAACTCATGCCCTTGACGCCCGAGGTCGCACGGCCCATGGGACGGAGTGTGTCGTCCGTCGCCGTGAACCTGATCGACTGCGCCTTCTTGCTGATCAGCAGCAGATCGTCGTCGGCCGAGACGAGTTCGGCGCCGATCAGTTCGTCGTCGGAACCGTCCTCCTGCTCCCGCAGGTTGATCGCGATCACACCGCCCGAGCGCGGGGAGTCGTAGTCCTTCAGCGGTGTTTTCTTCACCAGGCCCGCCTTGGTGGCCAGGACCAGGTAGGGCACTGCCTCGTAGTCGCGGATCGCGCGGATCTGGGCGATCGTCTCGTCCGGCTGGAAGGCCAGCAGGTTCGCCACGTGCTGCCCGCGCGCGTCCCGGCCGGCGTCGGGCAGCTCGTAGGCCTTCACCCGGTAGACCCGGCCCTTGTTGGTGAAGAACAGCAGCCAGTGGTGGGTGGTGGACACGAAGAAGTGGTTGACGATGTCGTCTTCCTTGAGCTTCGTGCCGCGCACGCCCTTGCCGCCGCGCTTCTGGGCCCGGTAGTCGTCGGTCTTGGTGCGCTTGATGTAGCCGCCGCGCGTGACCGTGACGACGATGTCCTCCTCGGCGATCAGGTCCTCGATGGACATGTCGCCCTCGTAGGGGATCAGCTTCGTCTTGCGGTCGTCGCCGTACTTCTCGACGAGCGCGGCCAGCTCCTGGCTGACGATGCCGCGCTGGCGGACCGGGGAGGCGAGGATCTCGTTGTACTCGTTGATCTTCGCCTGGAGTTCGTCGTGCTCCTGGACGATCTTCTGGCGCTCCAGGGCGGCCAGTCGGCGCAGCTGCATCTCGAGGATGGCGTTGGCCTGGATGTCGTCGATCCCCAGGAGGTCCATCAGGCCCCCGCGCGCGATCTCCACGGTGTCACTGCGCCGGATCAGCGCGATGACCTCGTCGATGGCGTCCAGGGCCTTCAGCAGGCCGCGCAGGATGTGCGCCCGCTCCTCGGCCTTGCGCAGCCTGAAGCGCGTACGGCGGACGATGACCTCGATCTGGTGGTTCACCCAGTGCCGGATGAACGCGTCCAGGGAGAGCGTGCGCGGCACACCGTCGACCAGCGCCAGCATGTTGGCGCCGAAGTTCGACTGCAGGTCGGTGTGCTTGTAGAGGTTGTTCAGGACGACCTTGGCGACCGCGTCCCGCTTCAGCACGATGACCAGGCGCTGGCCGGTCCGGGACGACGTCTCGTCGCGGACGTCCGCGATGCCGCCGATCTTGCCGTCCTTCACCAGGTCGGCGATCTTCTGCGCGAGGTTGTCGGGGTTGGTCTGGTAGGGCAGCTCCGTGACCACCAGGCACTGGCGGTTCTGGATCTCCTCGACCTCGACCACCGCGCGCATGGTGATCGAGCCGCGGCCCGTGCGGTACGCCTCCTCGATGCCCTTGCGGCCGACCACGAGGGCGCCGGTCGGGAAGTCGGGGCCCTTGATGCGCTCGATGAGCGCGTCCAGCAGCTCCTCGTGCGAGCACTCGAAGTTCTCCAGGTACCACTGGGCGCCGGCCGCGACCTCGCGCAGGTTGTGCGACGGGATGTTGGTCGCCATACCGACCGCGATGCCGGCCGAACCGTTGATCAGCAGGTTCGGGAAGCGGGCCGGCAGGACGGTCGGCTCCTGGGAGCGGCCGTCGTAGTTGTCCGTGAAGTCGACGGTCTCCTCGTCGATGTCACGGACCATCTCCATCGCCAGCGGCGCCATCTTCGACTCGGTGTACCGCATGGCCGCCGCCGGGTCGTTGCCCGGCGAGCCGAAGTTGCCGTTGGAGTCGACGAGCGGCATCCGCATCGACCAGGGCTGGGCGAGGCGCACCAGGGCGTCGTAGATGGAGCTGTCGCCGTGCGGGTGGTAGTTGCCCATGACGTCGCCGACGACGCGGGCGCACTTGTAGAAGCCGCGCTCGGGGCGGTAGCCGCCGTCGTACATGGCGTACAGCACGCGGCGGTGCACGGGCTTGAGGCCGTCACGGACGTCCGGCAGCGCACGCGAGACGATGACGGACATCGCGTAGTCGAGGTAGGAGCGCTGCATCTCCGTCTCGAGCCCGACGGGCTCGACACGCATGGCCAGGGCGTCACCCTCGGGCGTCGTCACAGGAGTGTTCTCGTCGGTCATTGCTGGTGAAGGTCCTTCCTGGTGCGGTCAGCTGAGACCGACTCAGATGTCGAGGAAGCGGACGTCCTTGGCGTTGCGCTGGATGAACGCGCGGCGGGCTTCGACGTCCTCGCCCATGAGGACCGAGAACAGGTCGTCGGCCTGGGCGGCGTCGTCCAGGGTGACCTGGCCGAGGACCCGGTGCTCCTGGTCCATCGTGGTGACGCGCAGCTCCTCGGCGTTCATCTCACCGAGACCCTTGAAGCGCTGGACGGAGTCCTCGCGGATGCGCTTGCCGGCGTTGCGGCCCATCTCGATCAGCGCGTCGCGCTCGCGGTCGGAGTAGGCGTACTCGAAGTCGTCCCGGCCCCACTTGATCTTGTAGAGCGGCGGACGGGACAGGTACACGTGTCCGGCCTCGACCAGCGGCCGCATGAAGCGGAACAGGAAGGTCAGCAGCAGGGTGTTGATGTGCTGGCCGTCGACGTCGGCGTCCGCCATCAGAATGATCTTGTGATAGCGGAGCTTCTCGATGTCGAAGTCCTCGTGCACACCGGTACCGAACGCGGAGATCATCGCCTGGATCTCCTGGTTCTGCAGGATCCGGTCGATGCGCGCCTTCTCGACGTTGAGGATCTTGCCGCGGATCGGGAGGATCGCCTGGTACTGCGGGTTGCGGCCGGACTTGGCCGAACCGCCGGCGGAGTCACCCTCGACGATGAAGATCTCGCACTTGGTGGGGTCGTTCGACTGGCAGTCGGACAGCTTGCCCGGCAGCGACGCCGACTCCAGCAGGCCCTTGCGGCGGGTCAGGTCACGCGCCTTGCGGGCCGCCACGCGCGCGGTGGCCGCCGCGATGCCCTTGCGGATGATGTCCGCGGCCTCGTTGGGGTTGCGGTCCAGCCAGTCGTTGAGGTGCTCGTAGACGACCTTCTGGACGAAGGTCTTCACCTCGGTGTTGCCCAGCTTGGTCTTGGTCTGGCCCTCGAACTGCGGCTCGCCCAGCTTGACCGAGATGATCGCGGTCAGACCCTCGCGGATGTCGTCACCCGTGAGGTTGTCGTCCTTGTCGCGCAGCAGCTTCTTGTCCCGCGCGTACTTGTTGATGAGCGAGGTGAGCGCCGCGCGGAAGCCCTCTTCGTGCGTACCGCCCTCGTGGGTGTGGATGATGTTGGCGAAGGAGTACACGCCCTCCGTGTAGCCGCCGTTCCACTGCATGGCGACCTCGAGGGACAGCTGCCTGTCCTTGTCCTCGGCCTCCAGGTCGATCACGGTGGGGTGCACCACCTCTCCCTTGCGGGAGTTGAGGTACTTCACGAAGTCGAGGATGCCGCCCTCGTAGTGGTACGAGACGGCCTTGACCTCGTGCTTCTCGTCCTCGCCCGCCTCGTCCGCACCGGCGGTGGCCTTCGCCGACTCGCGCTCGTCGGTGAGGTTGATCCGCAGGCCCTTGTTGAGGAACGCCATCTCCTGGAAGCGCCGGGAGAGCGTCTCGAAGGAGTACTCGGTGGTCTCGAAGACGTCCGGGTCGGCCCAGAAGGTGACCGTCGTACCGGAGTCCTCCACCGCCTCGTGCTTGGCGAGCGGCGCGGTCGGGACGCCCAGCTTGTAGTCCTGCGTCCAGCGGTAGCCGTCGCGCTTGATGTCGACGGACACCCTGGACGACAGGGCGTTCACGACGGAGACGCCGACACCGTGCAGACCACCGGAGACCGCGTAGCCGCCGCCGCCGAACTTGCCGCCCGCGTGCAGCACCGTCAGCACGACCTCGACGGCCGGCTTCTTCTCGACGGGGTGGATGTCCACCGGGATGCCACGGCCGTTGTCGACGACCTTGACGCCGCCGTCGGCGAGGATCGTCACGTCGATCGTGTCGGCGTGACCGGCCAGCGCCTCGTCGACGGAGTTGTCGACGACCTCCTGCACCAGGTGGTGCAGTCCTCGCTCACCGGTGGAACCGATGTACATACCGGGTCGCTTGCGGACCGCGTCCAGACCCTCGAGGACGGTGATCGCACTGGCGTCGTACGAGGCGGTGACCTCGTTGCCCGAGGTGGTCGCCGCGCTGTTCACGCCGGTGTCGGTGGACGGGATGTTCTCGTTGGGGTTGCCGGAATCGGCCACGAAGCGCCCTTTCTGGCACAGCACGAGCCGGGCTCGTCGGCAGGTTGCCGGAGCGGCTGCGGCATGTTGCGTTGGTAAGCCTTGATCAGCGTTGCTCAGCTTTTCCCGGGCGGTCCCCACGTTCGGGGCGGGATTGTCTTCCATTCTACCGGTAGCACTGACATCGATGGGGGTTTGCGGGCACCTGAGTCCGCATGTGCCGCCCTCAACCGGTCTCGTCCGACTCCCGATATGCGGATGGGGGCTCCAGGAGCCCCACGAGGGCACCCAGCGCTTCGGGCCGTCAACCCTTGGCTACTTAGGAGTCAGGTGGCGATTCGCAACCGCGTGCGATGCCGCGACGAAACGGGCACCGGCGGCCGGAAAGCACCGTCGAGACCCGCGTTGTGATGTCCATCACGTAGGGCTGAAGGGCCCGAAACGGGCGCCCGGTCACCCGTACGTGTCCCCTGGACCCGTGCTTCCGGGAGCGCGCAGGGGACCGAAGCGACGGGCGGGACCGCCGGGGCCGACGACCTTGATCAGCCGCACGGTGCCGTGCCCGAGGTCCTCGTTCAGACGCGCGACCAGGGTCGGCGCGAGCAGCCGCAGATTCGTCGCCCACGCCGTGGAGTCGCAGCGCACGACCAGCACCCGCTCGTCCTCGTCGTACCGCTCCGGCTCACAGTGCTTGGCCACGTCCTCGCCGACGATCTCGGGCCAGCGCCCCATCACCCCGCCCACCGCGGCCGGGGCCTCCCAGCCGCGCTCGCTGAGCAGCCGGTTGATCGCCGGGCCGAGCGCCATCGGGTCGCGCCGGTCGGCGCGCGCGCCGGAACGCAGGCCGCCGCGCCGCGCCTGCTTCTTCTGCTGCGCCGCGTCCCCACGCGCGCGTGCCGCCTCCTTGGCCGCGCGCAACGCCACGCGCGCGAGGTCGACACCGGACGGCTCGGGGGCCTTCCCGGCACCGCTTCCGGGCGTGCCCTGATCGGTCATACGCGTTCCACCGTCCCCTCGGACACGGCGAACCGCGCACCCGCCAGCACATGGGGTACGTCGTCGTCGACCGCCGCGGTCACCAGGACCTGCTCGCCGGGCGCCACCAGCTCGGCCAGCCGCTCGCGCCGCCGCGCGTCCAGCTCGGCGAAGACGTCGTCGAGCACCAGCACCGGCTCGTTGCCCTCCGCGCGCAGCAGGTCGTAGGAGGCCAGACGGAGCGCCAGCGCGTACGACCAGGACTCGCCGTGGGAGGCGTAGCCCTTGGCGGGCAACTGACCCAGCTTGAGCAGCAGGTCGTCGCGGTGCGGACCGACCAGGGTGACGCCCCGCTCGATCTCCTGCTTGCGGGCCTCGGCGAGCGCGGCCGTCAGCTGCTCGAAAAGGTCCTCGCGCGTGTGGGCCTCGCCGGGCGCGGACGGCTTGTACTCCAGGGCGACCGGTCCGCCGCCGGGCGCGAGCTGCTCGTACGCCTTGTCGGCCAGCGGCTGGACCGTGGCGATCAGGTCCAGCCGCTGCGCCAGGAGCTCGGCGCCCGCACGCGCGAGGTGCTGGTCCCAGACGTCGAGCGTGGACAGGTCCATGGCGCGGCCGCCGTGCCGGCGCGCCAGCGCGGCCGACTTCAGCAGGGTGTTGCGCTGCTTGAGCACCCGGTCGTAGTCGGAGCGGACACCGGCCATGCGCGGGGAGCGGGCGGTGATCAGCTCGTCCAGGAACCGGCGCCGCTCACCGGGGTCGCCCTTGATCAGGGCGAGGTCCTCGGGCGCGAACAGCACGGTCCGTACGATCCCCAGCACGTCCCGGGGCCTGACCTGCGAGGACCTGTTGATGCGGGCGCGGTTGGCGCGGCCCGGGTTCAGCTCCAGCTCGACGAGCTGCTGCCGCTCGCCCTGCCGGACCTGGGCCCGGACGATCGCGCGGTCGGCGCCCATGCGGACCAGCGGGGCATCGGAGGAGACCCGGTGGCTGCCGAGGGTGGCGAGGTAGCCGACCGCCTCGACCAGGTTCGTCTTGCCCTGCCCGTTGGGCCCGACGAAGGCCGTCACCCCCGGGTCGAGCGGGACCTCGACCCGGGGATAGGACCGGAAGTCGGCCAGCGACAGATGCGTGACGTGCATGGTCGTTCCGCCGACCTCCCCCGGCGTTGCGGACCGCGGAAACGGTCCTGTGGATACGGGACGTGCCCTGTGGACTACTTCTTCTCGACCGCGTGGCCGCCGAACTGGTTCCGCAGCGCCGCGATCATCTTCATCTGCGGCGAGTCCTCCTGACGGGAGGCGAACCGCGCGAACAGCGAGGCGGTGATCGCCGGCAACGGGACCGCGTTGTCGATGGCGGCCTCCACAGTCCAGCGTCCCTCACCGGAGTCCTGTGCAAAACCCCGGAGCCCGTCCAGGTGCTCGTCCTCGTCCAGGGCGTTCACCGCGAGGTCGAGCAGCCAGGAGCGGATGACGGTGCCCTCCTGCCAGGAGCGGAACACCTCCCGGACGTCGGTCACCGAGTCGACCTTCTCCAGGAGCTCCCAGCCCTCGGCGTAGGCCTGCATCATGGCGTACTCGATGCCGTTGTGGACCATCTTCGCGAAGTGGCCCGCGCCGACCTTGCCCGCGTGCACCGAGCCGAAGTCGCCCTCCGGCTTGAGGGCGTCGAACACCGGCTGCACCTTGGCGACGTTCTCCTTGTCGCCGCCGTACATCAGCGCGTAGCCGTTCTCCAGGCCCCAGACGCCGCCCGAGACGCCGCAGTCGACGAAGCCGATGCCCTTGGCCGCCAGCTCCTCGGCGTGCTTCTCGTCGTCCGTCCAGCGGGAGTTGCCGCCGTCCACGACGACGTCACCCGGCTCGAGCAGCTCGGCGAGCTCGTCGATCGTGGACTGGGTCGGCCCACCCGCCGGAACCATCACCCACACCACACGGGGGCCGCTGAGCTTGTCCACAAGCTCCCGCAGGCTGTGGACATCGGCGAGGTCCGGGTTGCGGTCGTATCCGAGGACGGTGTGACCCGCGCGGCGAATCCGCTCGCGCATGTTGCCGCCCATCTTGCCGAGGCCGACGAGACCGAGCTCCATCAGTTGTGATCCTTAGGTATGCGACGTGGCGTGACGGCACGTACGTGCCGGCGTCCGAGCCTAAACCCGGACGCCCGCGCACATCTGTGGGCATAGGCGCTCACACGCAGCCCTCACCTGCGGCTTCGCTCGGGACGACGGTCAGCCGCCGAGCCGCACCGGCATACCGCGGTCTCGCGGGGGCCGACCCCCACGCCCCCGGCAGTCGCTGCGGCGGACGCACCTCAGCCGCTGAGCCGCACCGGCATGATCAGGTACTTGTAGGCGTCGTTCGCCTCCGCGTCCACCGCCGGACGGCCGCTGAGCAGCGCCGGCTTGGTGGACGTGGTGAAGGACAGCTGGGCCACCGGGGAGTCGATGGCGCTCAGGCCGTCCAGCAGGAACGTCGGGTTGAAGGCGATCGAGATGTCGTCGCCCTCCAGCTGGGCGTCGACCCTTTCCACAGCCTGTGCGTCGTCGCTGGAACCGGCCTCCAGGATGAGCACACCCTGCTCGAAGCTCAGCCGCACCGGGGTGTTGCGCTCGGCGACCAGGGCCACGCGCTTGACGGCCTCCACGAAGGGGGCGGTCTCGATCACGGCGACGCTGTTGAACTCGGTCGGGAACAGCGTGCGGTACTTCGGGAGGTCGCCTTCCAGCAGGCGCGTGGTGGTACGGCGGCCGGCGCCCTCGAAGCCGATCAGGCCCTCGCCCGCACCCGAGCCGGACAGCGCCAGGATCACCTGGTCACCGCTGGTCAGCGCCTTGGCGGTGTCCTGGAGCGTCTTGGCGGGCACCAGGGCGACCGCGGAGACCTCCGGGTTCTCCGGCTTCCACAGGAACTCGCGGACCGCGAAGCGGTAGCGGTCGGTGGAGGCCAGCGTGACGGTGTCGCCCTCGATCTCGATGCGCACACCGGTGAGGACGGGCAGCGTGTCGTCACGGCCGGCCGCGATGGCGACCTGCTGCACGGCGGAGGCGAAGACCTCGCCGGGGACCGTGCCCGTCGCGTTCGGCATCTGCGGCAGGGCCGGGTATTCCTCCACAGGCAGTGTGTGGAGTGTGAACCGCGAGGAGCCGCAGACCACCGTCGCCCGTACACCGTCTGTGGAAATCTCCACCGGCCGGTTGGGGAGGGCGCGGGAGATGTCGGCCAGCAGCCGGCCCGAGACGAGGACCGTGCCCTCCTCCTCGATCTCCGCCTCCACCGACACCCGCGCGGAGACCTCGTAGTCGAAGCTGGACAGGCTCAGCTGGCCGTCCTCGGCCTTCAGGAGCAGGCCGGCGAGGACAGGGGCCGGCGGACGGGCCGGGAGGCTGCGCGCCGCCCAGGCCACTGCCTCCGCGAGTACGTCGCGTTCCACCCGGATCTTCACTGTTGCCGCCTCCTGCTGTTGCCGGCGCTTCTCGCCCTGCCTGGCTTTCGTCGTCTGACTCGGTGTCGTCGGCCCCGGTGAGGGGAAGGACACCGGGAACAGTCTGACGCACCGCACTGACAGTAGATGCCCCTCAGGGTCAAGTCGTGACGAGTGGCAGTCGGGGCCGAGACACCGAGTTGTGCACAGGGCCTCCTTCGAAACGAATTCCTCGCTCTCTCTAGTTGGGAGTAGTAGTAGGGCCTGTGGATACCGTGGATAACCTCGTTTCCGCAGGTCAGGTTGGGGATTTTGTCCACGGGGCCTGTGGGTGGAGGCCGTGGACAACTGGGCGTCTCTGTGGAGAACAGAAAGTTCTGCACATCCCGTACACAGGGAGGGGCGAGTTCTCCCCAGCTCCGTCCCCAGGTTTGAGGCTCTTTCCCACAGGCCCCTTCGGCAGCTCGGTGTGACGCCTTTCACTCGCCACGGTGAGAGAGTGCGCTGTGTTGCCGAACAGTGGACAGTCATGTGGAGAACCAGGCGATCACTGGGGACAACCGCCTCCAGCCTGTGGGTTGCCCGTGGACAACTCGGTGCACAGGTGATGGGCCTCCAGTTTGTCCACAGCCTGTGGAGATCGCTTTTCCACGTATCCACACCCCGCTGAACTGGCCCGATGACTCCTTGACAGGCTGCCCTGTGGACAAGATCGGGACAACTTCCCGGTCCCCAGGATGTGGACGGGAAAAAGTCACCGAATCTGTGGACGAAGGCCGTAACCCGGCTTCGGAATCGAACAGCGCCGAGGTGCTCCACGAGGAGGCGAGGCGCTCTGGGACACGACGAGGGCGCCCTCGGATCGTCCCGGGACACGACGAGGGCGCCCCCGGATCGCTCCAGGGGCGCCCTCGACGAAGTCCGTCCGGCCTGTGGGCCGCTCAGCCGGCCTTGATGCGGTTGGTGAGCTCGGTGACCTGGTTGTAGATGGAGCGCCGCTCGGCCATCAGGTTGCGGATCTTCCGGTCGGCGTGCATCACCGTGGTGTGGTCGCGTCCGCCGAACAGCGCACCGATCTTCGGCAGCGACAGGTCCGTCAGCTCACGGCACAGGTACATGGCGATCTGGCGGGCCGTCACCAGCTGCCGGCCCCGGGAGCTGCCGCACAGGTCCTCGACAGTGAGGCCGAAGTAGTCGGCCGTGGCGCCCATGATGGCCGTCGAGGTGATCTCCGGCGTCGAGTCGTCACCGCCGGGCATCAGGTCCTTGAGGACGATCTCCGTCAGGCCCAGGTCCACCGGCTGCCGGTTGAGCGAGGCGAACGCCGTCACCCGGATCAGCGCGCCCTCCAGTTCACGGATGTTCCGCGAGATCCGGGAGGCGATGAACTCCAGCACCTCCGGCGGGGCGTTGAGCTGCTCCTGCACCGCCTTCTTGCGCAGGATCGCGATGCGGGTCTCCAGCTCCGGCGGCTGGACGTCGGTGATCAGGCCCCACTCGAAACGGTTCCGCAGCCGGTCCTCCAGGGTGACCAGCTGCTTGGGCGGCCGGTCGCTGGAGAGCACGATCTGCTTGTTGGCGTTGTGGAGCGTGTTGAAGGTGTGGAAGAACTCCTCCTGCGTCGACTCCTTGTCCGCCAGGAACTGGATGTCGTCTACGAGCAGGATGTCCATCTCGCGGTACCGCTTGCGGAAGCTGTCGCCCTTGCCGTCGCGGATGGAGTTGATGAACTCGTTGGTGAACTCCTCCGAGCTCACGTACCGCACGCGCGTGCCGGGGTACAGGCTCCGCGCGTAGTGCCCGATCGCGTGCAGCAGGTGGGTCTTGCCGAGCCCGGACTCCCCGTAGATGAACAGCGGGTTGTAGGCCTTCGCCGGTGCCTCGGCGACGGCGACCGCGGCCGCGTGCGCGAAGCGGTTGGACGCACCGATGACGAACGTGTCGAAGAGGTACTTCGGGTTCAGCCGCGCGGTCGGCTCACCGGGGCCGGCCGCCGGTGCCGGCTGCGCCGCCAGCGGGCCGGGCGCGCCGGTGGTGGGCAGGTTCGGACCCACCGGGCCGCCGCGGTGGACGTGCCCGGATCCGGAGGGCGGGTCGGGCAGTTCGCGGCGCCTGGCGTTGCGCTGGTCGTAGTCGCCGCGTGATGTGTCGTAGTCGGAGCGCTGCTGGTCGTAGGACGGCCGGTCCATGGGCTGCGGACGGTAGTCCTGCGCGGGCGGGCCGCCGCCGTAGCCGTCCTGCGAGCCGTACGAGTCCTGGGATCCGTAGGTGTCCTGCGGGGGTGTGGCGTACGGGTCCCGCTCCGGGAAGCCGAGGCGCTGCTGCTGCCAGCCGTACTCCTCCTGCGCCGGCCGCGGCCAGGCGCCGGGCTCCGGGCGCTGGTACTCCGACGGGTAGGCGGGGCGGGCGGTGGGCAGCTGGTCACCGGAGGGGCCCTGCTGCTGGTCGGTACGGCGGCGGCCGTAGCTCTCGTATCCCTCGTAGCCGTCGTACCCCTCGTACGGCTCGCGCTCCTGCCGGTCCGGCCGGTCGGACCGCTCCAGGTGATCGGGGCGCTCGGGGCGCTCGGGGCGTTCCTGGCGGACGGCCGGAAGCCCGGGCTCCTCGTAGCGCGGCTGGGGGCGGGGCGCCGGCGGGGGCGAGGGCTCGCCGGCGGTGTCGTCGACGGTGATCGCGATGCGGATCGGGCGTCCGCACTCGCGGCTCAGGCTCTCGCTGACGACGGGGGCGAGGCGGCCCTCGAGCACGCCCTTCGCGAACTCGTTGGGCACGGCGAGCAACGCGGTGTCGGCGACGAGTGCCAGCGGCTGGCAGCGCCGGATCCAGTGCTCGTCCTTGCCCTCGACCCCCTGTCCGCGGCCCTCCCCGAGGAGCTGCTCCAGTACGCGTGGCCACACTGCGGCAAGATCGGCAGGTACGTCAGCCACAGGGCACGCTCTCTCACAGGTCCTTCGATCGTGTGATGCGGAGGACGGGTCGGGATGTGAATCGGGTGGTGGGGGGATCAAGGAAACGACTCGTCAGGGGAACGAACCGGAGTCAAGCCACGGTAGTCAGCGCGGCCGGTACGGTTCAAGTTGTTGTCCCCAGGCTGTGGACAAGTGTCCCCCAGTCGTCGCCGGTTTGACCGAATGGCGCAGCCGCGCGTACCGTGACCAGGTCGAGTTGTCGATGGCTGCTGCCGCCTGCCTCCGATGGGCACAGATCACGCAAGGTGATCGGTCAGCGGTGCACTCGGGCGTAACGCGAGCTACTCGTGGGCGCACGGTGACAGCCAGGACGGCACCCCGCAAACACCGAGTCTTTCTGGAGCCCCCGAGTGAGCAAGCGCACCTTCCAGCCGAACAACCGTCGTCGCGCCAAGACCCACGGCTTCCGGCTGCGTATGCGTACCCGTGCCGGCCGCGCGATTCTCGCGTCCCGCCGTAGCAAGGGTCGCGCCCGTCTGTCCGCCTGATCCCGGTCAGGTCATGCCGTCGTGCTGCCCACCGAGAACCGGCTGAGGCGGCGCGAGGACTTCGCGACCGCGGTACGACGAGGGCGCCGGGCAGGAAGCCGGCATCTCGTCGTCCATCTTCGTAGCGGTGCCACGGACCCGCATGCGCCTGGGGAGAGCGCTCCCCCGTCGTGTGCGGGTTTCGTCGTGAGCAAGGCCGTGGGCGGTGCGGTGGTGCGCAACAAGGTGAAGCGCAGGCTTCGCCATCTGATGCGCGAGCGAGTCGACCAGTTGCCCCCCGGTAGCCTGGTAGTCGTACGAGCGCTGCCCGGTGCGGGTGACGCCGACCATGCACAACTGGCCCGAGACCTGGATGCCGCCCTGCGGCGGCTGCTGGGAGGGGGCGCGCGATGAAGTACCCGCTGCTGGTTCTGATCAAGATCTACCAGTGGACGATCAGTCCGCTGCTGGGACCGGTGTGCAGGTACTACCCGTCGTGTTCCCACTACGGCTACACGGCCATCGACCGGCACGGTGCCATCAAGGGCACAGCGCTCACGGCCTGGCGCATCCTCCGGTGCAATCCGTGGTCGCCGGGTGGTGTGGACCATGTTCCGCCGCGCAAGCGTCCGCGGTGGCACGAAATGCTGCGTGACGCCTGGCGTGCACGCAGGGGCGGGACCTCCGCCGCTGAACCGGCCACCGAGGGGCGGACCTCTCCCACAGGTCCGACGAGTCCTTCGAGCCCGGCCGCAGAGACCCCGTCCCATGCCCAAGGAGCATGATCAGTGGACACGATTGCCAGCCTCTTCAGCTTCATCACGACACCTGTCTCCTGGGTCATCGTCCAGTTCCACAGCGTGTACGGCGCCATTTTCGGCCCTGACACCGGTTGGGCCTGGGGCCTGTCCATCGTGTCCCTGGTGATTCTGATCCGCATCTGCCTGATCCCGCTCTTCGTGAAGCAGATCAAGGCGACGCGCGCCATGCAGACGCTCCAGCCGGAGATGAAGAAGATCCAGGAGCGCTACAAGAACGACCGGCAGCGCCAGTCCGAAGAGATGATGAAGCTGTACAAGGAGACGGGTACCAACCCGCTCTCCTCGTGCCTTCCCATCCTGGCGCAGTCGCCGTTCTTCTTCGCCCTCTACCACGTGCTCAACAGCATTGCGTCGGGTGACACCATCGGTGTGATCAACGAGCGTCTGCTGGAGAGCGCGCAGAAGGCCCACATCTTCGGTGCCCCGCTCGCGGCGAAGTTCACGGACAGCGCGGACAAGGTCGAGGCGCTCAACGCCTCGCTGACCGATGTCCGTGTCGTCACGGCGATCATGATCGTCCTGATGTCGCTGTCGCAGTTCTACACGCAGCGCCAGCTGATGACGAAGAACGTCGACACCACGGTGAAGACGCCGTTCATGCAGCAGCAGAAGATGCTGATGTATGTCTTCCCCGTCATCTTCGCCGTCTTCGGCATCAACTTCCCGGTCGGTGTCCTCGTCTACTGGCTGACCACCAACGTGTGGACCATGGGCCAGCAGATGTACGTCATCCACAACAACCCCACGCCGGGTTCCAAGGCCCAGGCCGCGTACCTTGAGCGCCTCTCCAAGAGCGTCTCCAAGCACGGCAGGACCCGAGGCCGCGGTGAGCGCGCCATCGTCAAGGCCATCGTCGCCAAGGGCCGGGACCGCAACGAGTACGAGCGCAAGTTCGTCAACGGTCTGAACAAGGAGGGCCTCGCGGCCCAGGCCGACGGCACGGTGATCAAGAGCGAGAGCACGGCCGCCGCCCAGGCCGAGGACGCGGCCGCCGCCAAGCGGCAGCAGCCCAAGCGGCAGACCAAGTCCCAGCGCCAGTCCGGCGCGGCCAAGGCGGCCGGTGAGCCCACCTCGCTGACCAAGTCCGACGAGCCCGAGGACGCCAAGCCCGCCGGCCCCGTCAAGAAGGACAACGCCAAGCCCGCCGGCAGTACCCGCAGCAGGGCCCAGTCCGGGCAGCGCAAGGGTCCGCAGCGGCCCAAGTCCCCGTCCAAGAAGTAAGAAGGAGTCCATCCCGTGACGGAAGGCACCACCTCCGCCGCTGCCGAGGGCGCAGACACCCTGACCCGCCTGGAGCAGGAGGGCGAGATCGCGGCGGACTATCTGGAGGGTCTGCTCGACATCGCCGACCTCGACGGCGACATCGACATGGACGTCGAGGCCGACCGCGCCTCCGTCTCGATCATCAGTGACACGGGCAGCCGTGACCTGCAGAAGCTGGTGGGTCGTGACGGTGAGGTGCTGGAGGCGCTCCAGGAGCTCACGCGTCTGGCCGTGCACCGGGAGACCGGGGACCGCAGCCGTCTCATGCTCGACATCGCCGGCTACCGGGCCGAGAAGCGGACCGAGCTGTCCGAACTGGGCGCCAAGGCCGCGGCCGAGGCCAAGAGCAGCGGCAAGGCCGTGAGGCTGGACCCGATGACGCCGTTCGAGCGCAAGGTCGTGCACGACGCGGTCAAGACGGCCGGCCTGCGCAGCGAGTCCGAGGGCGAGGAGCCGCAGCGCTTCGTCGTCGTGCTTCCCGCCTGATCGGCCCTACGTTCCACCGGCCCCGTCTGTTGCGCAGACGGGGCCGAACTTTGTCAGCCTGATAGTTCTGTGGTTCTGGTGTCGGCGCCCGGTGTCGGCACGGTACGGAAGGACGGTCCCCCGTGACGGAGGCAGCGGAGCTTCCCCCCGCGCCCGAGCAGGCACGCGAGGTGTTCGGAGATCGCTTCGAGGACGCGGTCCGGTACGCGGAGCTGCTCGCCGAGGCGGGCGTGCAGCGCGGCTTGATCGGGCCGCGTGAGGTGCCCCGCCTGTGGGAGCGGCATCTGCTGAACTGCGCGGTCCTCTCGGAGGTCGTGCCCGAAGGGGTGACGGTGTGCGATGTGGGCTCGGGTGCCGGCCTGCCTGGCATCCCTCTGGCACTGGTCCGGGAGGACATCAAGATCACTCTGCTGGAGCCGCTGCTCCGGCGTACCAACTTCCTGACCGAGGTCGTCGAGCTGCTCGGACTGGACCACGTGACGGTCGTACGTGGCCGGGCCGAGGAGGTCATGGGGAAGCTGCCTCCGGTGCACGTGGTGACCGCTCGCGCCGTGGCTCCGCTCGACCGCCTCGCCACATGGGGCATTCCTCTGCTGCGGCCCTACGGCGAGATGCTGGCGCTCAAGGGTGACACCGCCGAGGAGGAGCTGAAGAGCGCGACGACGGCGCTGAGCAAGCTCGGTGCCGTGGAGACATCCATCGTGCATGTGGGCGAGGGCATCGTGGATCCGATGTCCACGGTGGTGCGGGTCGAGGTCGGCGAGAGTCCGGGCGGTGTGCGGTTCGCGGCGAAGCGCGCGAAGGCTGCCCGTACGGGACGGGCCCGGCGCCGGCGCTGAGGGCCGGACGTACTCCACACAAGCTGCCGAACCCATGCATGCCGGAGTGTCGCGGTGGTGCCGCCTCGGCCGCTGTGCATCGTGTTTCACGTGAAACGTCGCTCACTGCTGCACGGCATCATCAGTCGGGGCCGCGCCGCGGCCGAACCCCGTGACCGGAAGCCTCTCGGTTCGCTCGGAGAGGCTCCTGTTCCCGACGAGACACCGACCTCCTCAAGAGGTGTGGAGTTGTCCACAGAGGTGGATTTCTCCACAGAACGTCAGGGCTCACTGGTTCACGACCCCGAAGGCATGGGAGGCTCTGTTCATAGCGAGCCTGAAGTCGAGGAGAGTGAATCCTTGCGGTCCGACGCCAACATCGCGGGACCGATGACCGATCCGGTCCCCGGTCCCCGTACCGAGTCGACGGGAGCGGATGTTTCACGTGAAACACCGCCTCCGATGGACGACACTCCCATCGGTCGTGCTGCCCAACTGGCGGTGGAGGCTCTGGGGCGAGCCGGTGAGGGCCTGCCACGGCCCGAGCAGACCCGCGTCATCGTGGTCGCCAACCAGAAGGGCGGTGTCGGTAAGACGACGACCACCGTCAACCTTGCCGCGTCGCTCGCTCTGCACGGCAGCCGTGTCCTGGTGATCGACCTCGACCCCCAGGGCAATGCGTCCACAGCCCTGGGCATCGACCACCATGCCGAGGTCCCCTCCATCTATGACGTTCTGGTGGAGAGCAAGCCGCTCGCGGAGGTCGTCCAGCCGGTCCCCGATGTCGAGGGACTCTTCTGCGCACCCGCCACGATCGATCTCGCAGGTGCGGAGATCGAGCTGGTGTCGCTGGTGGCGCGAGAGAGCCGGCTACAGCGGGCGATCCAGGCGTACGAGCAGCCGCTGGACTACATCCTCATCGACTGCCCGCCCTCGCTCGGCCTGCTGACGGTCAACGCGATGGTGGCCGGCCAGGAGGTCTTGATCCCTATCCAGTGCGAGTACTACGCGCTGGAGGGGCTGGGGCAGCTGCTGCGCAACGTCGACCTGGTGCGGGGACACCTCAACCCCACTCTGCACGTATCGACGATCCTGCTCACCATGTACGACGGCCGGACGCGCCTCGCGTCACAGGTCGCGGACGAGGTGCGCACCCACTTCGGCGACGAGGTACTGCGGACGAGCATTCCCCGCTCCGTCCGTATCTCGGAGGCGCCGAGCTACGGGCAGACGGTGCTGACTTACGATCCTGGATCAAGCGGTGCCCTCTCCTACTTCGAGGCGGCACGAGAGATTGCGCTGAGGGGTGTCGGTGTCAGCTATGACGCATCGCAGGCCCACCTCGGCGTACGGCAGAACGATCCGAGCATGGTGGAGGGCGTCCAGTGAGCGAGCGACGGAGGGGGCTGGGTCGTGGTCTTGGCGCATTGATTCCCGCTGCCCCGACAGAGAAGGCGGTGACGCCGTCCGCGGTGGGCGGCAGCGTCTCCCCGTCTTCTGCGACGGTGCCGGTACTGCCGAACGAGCGAGGGGTGGCCGCCGCGAAGGTGGCCACGCTGTCGGATGTTTCACGTGAAACAGATGAGGCATCGGTTCATGGCGCTGCGACCGTACCCGCGCCACCCATGGGCGCGCACTTCGCCGAGATCCCCCTCGGCGCCATCACGCCGAATCCCCGGCAGCCGCGCGATATCTTCGACGAGGACGCGCTGTCCGAGCTCATCACCTCCATCAAGGAGGTCGGTCTCCTCCAGCCGGTTGTCGTACGGCAGGTGGGGCCCGCGCGCTATGAGCTCATCATGGGTGAGCGCCGGTGGCGTGCCTGCCGTGAGGCGGGACTCGAGGCGATTCCGGCGATCGTACGGGCCACGGAGGACGAGAAGCTCCTCCTGGACGCACTCTTGGAGAACCTGCACCGTGCCCAGTTGAACCCGCTGGAAGAGGCCGCCGCCTACGACCAGTTGCTGAAGGACTTCAACTGCACGCACGACCAGCTGGCGGACCGCATCGGCCGGTCCCGGCCACAGGTGTCCAACACTTTGCGCCTGCTGAAGCTCTCCCCGACCGTTCAGCGCAAGGTTGCCGCCGGTGTGCTGTCCGCCGGACACGCACGCGCGCTGCTGTCCGTCGAGGACGCGGAGGAGCAGGACCGACTGGCCCACCGGATCGTGGCCGAGGGGCTGTCGGTGCGGGCGGTCGAGGAGATCGTGACCCTGATGGGTTCACATCCCCAGAAGGATCGGCGGTCCAAGGGGCCGCGCGCCGGGGCTCTTGTCTCGCCGGCACTGACGGATCTGGCGACGCGTCTCTCGGATCGCTTCGAGACACGGGTGAAGGTCGACCTGGGGCAGAAGAAGGGCAAGATCACCGTCGAGTTCGCCTCCATGGAGGACCTCGAGCGTATCCTCGGCACCCTTGCTCCGGGTGAGGGACCCGTTCTGCAGAAGAGTCTGGTAGACGATGACTCCGTGGAGACCGGGTCCTGATCCCTCGACGGGTTCGGCCGAGCGGCCGACCGGGTGACCGGGTGACCGGGTGACCGGGTGACCGGGTGACCAGGGGCGGACCGTGTCCGGTGTGTACCGGACACGGTCCGCCCTTTGCTTTTTGGCGGTATCGATGGAATCGCTTCATGGATACGATGCGTTCGGACAGGGCGCATCCACCCGGCAGTACCTCTGAGAGCAAGGCAAGGGCCATGCGAATGACGAGCCGCACCGGACTGGTGAGCGCGGGGCTGGGAGTGGGGGCCGTCAGCGGCTTCATCGGCAGCCTGCTCAGGGAACGGAGCGCTCTGACAGCCGCCCGCGAGGCAGCGGGCGAAGGAAGCGAGGAACAGCCTTCATGGGCCGTCGGCTCGTACCGCTCACGCTGGACAACCTTCCGGACCTCCCCCAGCGCTGCCGCTCGTGCGTCTTCTGGGAACTCGACCCCGTCAGTGGCGAGGCAGCGGTAAAGGCGGGAACCTCCGCGGTCGAGAAGGAGTCGTGGATCTCGGCCGTCCTCCTGGACTGGGGGTCCTGCGGAAGAGTCGTCTACGTCGATGACGTCCCCGTGGGCTTCGTCCTCTACGCTCCCCCCGCCTATGTGCCACGCTCCACGGCGTTTCCCACCAGCCCCGTGTCGCCCGACGCGGTGCAGCTGATGACCGCGTTCATCATGCCGGGGTACCAGGGGCAAGGGCTGGGCCGGGTGATGGTGCAGACGGTGGCCAAGGACCTGCTGCGCCGGGGCTTCAAGGCGATCGAGGCGTTCGGCGACGCCGGTTGGAAGGAGCCGGCCTGCCTCCTGCCCGCCGACCACTTGCTGGCCGTGGGCTTCAAGACGGTCCGGCAGCACCCCACCCACCCCCGGCTGAGGCTGGAACTGAGGACGACGCTCTCCTGGAAGGAAGACGTCGAGATGGCGTTGGACCGGCTGCTCGGGGCCGTGCAGAAGGAGCCGGCGCTGCGTCCCCTCTGACGCTCCTCATACGAATGGGCCGACCCAGGTGGGCCAGCCCATTCGTGTTTCACGTGAAACATGTGCCGCCGGTGAGGCGGTCGGTCATCACTTGGCGACAGTGATGAACTCCTCGAGGTCGCGGACGATCGCGGCCTTCGGCTTGGCGCCGACGATGGTCTTGGCGACCTCGCCACCCTGGTAGACGTTCAGGGTCGGGATGGACATGACGCCGTACTTGGCGGCCGTGGCCGGGTTCTCGTCGATGTTCAGCTTGACGATCTCGATCTCGTTGCCGTACTCGGCGGCGATGGCTTCGAGGGACGGGGCGATCTGGCGGCACGGACCGCACCAGGCGGCCCAGAAGTCCACCAGGACGGGCTTGTCGCTCTTGAGGACGTCCTGCTCGAAGGAGTCGTCGGTCACATGCTTCAGGGTGCCGGCCACAGCGGGCTCCTTAACTGGTTGGTGCGTGGGGCGGGTGGGGGTCAGACAGCGGTCTTCTCGGGTTCGGCCTTCTCCTCGTCCGCGAGAGCGGCGAGGAAGCGCTCGGCGTCGAGGGCGGCGGAACAGCCCGTGCCGGCCGCGGTGATCGCCTGGCGGTAGGTGTGGTCGACCACGTCGCCGGCGCCGAAGACACCGGTGAGGTTCGTGCGCGTCGAGGGCGCCTCGACCTTCAGGTAGCCCTCCTCGTCCAGCTCCAGCTGGCCCTTGAAGAGCTCGGTGCGCGGGTCGTGCCCGATCGCGATGAACAGACCGGTCACCGCCAGGTCCGAGAGCTCGCCGGTCTTGACGTTGCGCAGCTTCAGGCCCGAGAGCTTCTGGTCGCCCTGGACCTCGGCGACCTCGCTGTCCCAGACGAACGAGATCTTCGGGTCGGCGAAGGCACGCTCCTGCATCGCCTTGGAGGCGCGCAGGGTGTCACGGCGGTGGACGATCGTCACGGACTTGGCGAAGCGGGAGAGGAAGGTGGCCTCCTCCATCGCGGTGTCGCCACCGCCGATCACGGCGATGTCGTGGTCCTTGAAGAAGAAGCCGTCACAGGTGGCGCACCACGAGACACCGCGGCCGGAGAGGGCGTCCTCGTTCGGGAGACCGAGCTTGCGGTGCTGCGAACCGGTGGTGACGATGACGGCCTTCGCCTTGTGGACCGTGCCGGCGGTGTCCGTGACGGTCTTGATCTCACCGGTCAGGTCGACGGCGACCACGTCGTCCGGGACGAGCTCGGCACCGAAGCGCTCCGCCTGGGCCCGCATGTTGTCCATGAGCTCGGGGCCCATGATGCCGTCCTGGAAGCCGGGGAAGTTCTCGACCTCGGTGGTGTTCATCAGCGCGCCGCCGGCGGTGACGGCGCCCTCGAACACCAGGGGCTTCAGCGACGCACGGGCGGTGTAGAGCGCCGCCGTGTAGCCGGCGGGCCCCGAGCCGATGATGATCACGTTACGAACGTCGCTCACGGCTTGTTTCCTCGTCTCTGGTCTGCGTCGGTCGACCGGGGAAGCTTCTTTCGGAACTCTCACCCCGTCCAACGGATCCTAAGGGGCGCGCATTCCCGCCGTGTCCGGGCACACGGACATGGCCCGCTGCCGACAGGGAGAAGCGCACACCGTACGGGATACCACGTAGGAGGGAGACGAAGCGTCGGTCGTCAGGAGCGCGTGTAGGAGTGCTTCAGCAGAACCTTCGCCGTGGTGGCCGCGGACGGGTTGTCCACACAGGTCGCCTCGACGATGTACGCGGTCACACGGGTGTCGTCCGAGGGGTCGGGAAGCACGACGAGCAGAGCGTCCTTCCCTTTGTAGGTGCCCGTCTCGGTGGCGAGTGCGGCGTCGTTGCGGCCGATGCCGTCGCTGACGCACTTGGGCACTGCGGGCTCCTTGAGGACCCTGGGATTGACGGCGTCGGACTCCGACTGCGAACCGAGTGTGTGGACGGTGCCGGGGCCCTTCACCTTCCCCTGGCCCTGTTGGCTCTGTGCGAGGAGATCGGTGACCTGCTTCTCCAGTTTCCCTTCGGAGAAGGTGTCCGAAGCGGTCGTCCGGGTTCCCTCGTCCTGGCCGGTGCCGTCGTTCAGGGAGGACAGCACCACCGACCCGAGCCCCAGAGCGGCGACCGTGAACACGGTCCCCAGGACGGCGACCCGGCGGCGCCCACCGCGCAGACGGCTCTTGCGTCCCGGTCCGGTCGTGGTGGACCGGGGACGCCCGGCCGGCCGGTCCTGGGACGCCGGTGTTTCACGTGAAACATGCCCAGGATCGTCGTCGGAGGACGCGGGAGACGCATCGGTGGGCTCCCCGGCGGCCTCTGGCTTCGGCTCCGGAGCCGTGGCGTGCAGCAGGGCCTCTGCGGCCAGTGCGGCGTCGATGCGGCCTGCCACCTCGGCGGGCATGCGGGGCGGACCCGGCGCCGTACCGAGCAGGTCCCGGATCTCCTCGAGAGAGGCGTGGACGTCCGCGCAGAGTGCGCACTCGTCCAGATGCCGACGCACGTCGGCGCTCCGGGCGGCCGGGAGGAGCCCCTCGGTCAGGTCGGAGATCTCCGCGACGTCCGGGTGCTCCGCCATGTCTGTCGTCGACGTCACGCTCGCCCACCTCCGCCCTTCACCGCAGCCGGGTCGTTCGATCCTGGGTCCGACGGATCCGCTTGCCGCAGGCCCGCTGCGGGTGGGACGGACGTTCCCCGCGTCCGGTTCCGTCCCTCACTCTGTTTCCCGCTCTCCCCGGGGCCGTCCGGCCGTAGATGGGAGAGCAGGGGCAGGAGTCTGGCCCTGCCCCGTGCACAGCGGCTCTTCACCGTACCGGTGGGCACATCGAGGATGCGGGCGGCTTCGGCGACCGGATAGCCCTGCATGTCCACGAGGACGAGCGCGGCCCGCTGATCGGGCGGAAGGGTGCCCATGGCTTCGATGAGCTGGCGGTGCAGATCGTTGCGCTCCGCGGGCGCGGAGGCGGACTCGTGGGGTTCGAGCAACTGCTCCAGGCGCTCCGTGTCGTCGACCGGAGCGGTCTTGCGGGAGGCCGCCTTGCGGGCGCGGTCCAGGCAGGCGTTCACCGTGATCCGGTGCAGCCATGTCGTGACGGCCGACTGGCCGCGGAAGGTGTGGGCGGCCCGGTAGGCGGAGACGAGGGCGTCCTGGACGGCGTCAGCGGCTTCCTCGCGGTCGCCGAGCGTCCGCAGCGCCACGGCCCAGAGTCGGTCACGGTGACGCCGCACGAGTTCACCGAAGGCGTCGGGGTCGCCCTCCACATGACGGGCGAGGAGGTTCTGATCGCTCACTCCGTCATATGCGGCGCTTTCTGCCATCGGACCCCCTCCCTCGACGCAGACGGCCTCAGCTGGTCACCTTGACGTCCGTGACCCTGCCGCGCCATTTGCCGTCGTCCGTCTGCACGGGCAGCTCGGTCAGCCAGATCAACAGATACCGGGATTTCAACGTCTCGCTGGGCTTGAGGGCGACACTGGTACCACCTCCTTCGGCGACCTTGGTGTAGTCGTCGAAGGAGGTCGGTTGCGCCCCGGCGTCGCTGGAGGCGGCACGGAGTTCGACGGACGTGTTACCCACAAAGGAAACGGTGACTTTACCGACCTGCTGGCTCTTGCCGAGGTCGAGGATGACACCCACGCCCGACTTCAACCGGCCGAAGTCGGAACTCTCGTAGTAGCTCGTCTGCCAGTACGTGTCCGAAGCACCGTCGTAGACCTTGTCTATGTCGTCCGGGTACTCGGACCCGTCGGAGCCGAACGGATCGAAGTCCTTTGCCCCCGTGATGGCAATGGGCTTGCCGCTCACCGGCTTCTGCGGGTTCTTGTCGCCGCTGTCCGTCGTCTGGGTCTGGTTGGTGTCGTCGGACTGCTTGTCCTGCTCCAGGAGCGCGTCCGCGAGCTGCCAGCTGCCCAGGCCGAGCGCGGCGATCAGCAGGGCCGAGACGGCCCACTTCAGCGCCTTGCCCGTGCGGCTCTGCAGCGGAGGAGGCGGCGTCGGCACCGGCTGGGTGACACCGGGGTGCGGCGCCGGACGGCCGTAGGTGCCCTGCTGGTACGTCGTGCGCTGGTACTCCGGAGGCGTGGTGAACGCGGGCTCCGGCGGGCGGATGCGGGGCATCTCGCCGATCGCCTTCACCAGTTCCTCGGGCGTGGTGCACGCCGATTCGTGGCGCGAGGCGGTGGCGCCGTCGTTGGCGAGCGCCCGCATGGCCAGCTCGGACAGCCCGCGGTGGACACCGGCGCGCACCTGGTCGGGCGGGATCAGCCCGATGTCCTTCGGCAGTCCGGACATGCCGTAGGCGTCGTTCTCGTACGGCCAGCGCTGGGTGAGCGCCGCGTAGAGCAGGGCGCCGATCGACTCGGTGTCGGTGCGCTGCGGGGTGTCGGAGCCGACGCCGCGCAGCGCGGCGTTGACCGCGAGGCCGCGGATGCGCCACTGGCCGGTCGAGGTGCGCAGGACGGCGTTGGGGTTCAGCCGCAGATGGGCGAGGCCCTCACGGTGGGCCGCGGCCATGGCGGCGGAAATCTGACTGACCATCTGGTAGGCGTCGTACACCTCCAGCGGGCCGGCCGCCAGGAGCGTCGTCAGTTCCGTCGCGTCGGGGAGCCACTCGTGGACGACGTAGACGACGTCGTTCTCCTCGACGGCGTCCAGGACCTGGACGAAGCGCGGGTCACCCAGCAGGGCGGCGGAACGGGCCGCGGCCAGGACGGACCGGGCGCGCGCGTGATCCGCGGGCAGGATGTGCACGCCGACGGCGCGGCGGAGCTTCTCGTCCACGGCACGCCAACTGCTGAACCCGTCCAGACGGGTGACGCACTCCTCGAGGCGGTAGCGCCTGGCGAGCTTGTGACCGCTGTGCAGTTCGGGTGGCGAGGTCATCGCGGAACCGTCGGTCCCGGCGCCCTCCTGTGCCTCGTCGTTGTCCGTGTCCCGCTCCCGGTTCTGGGCCACCCCGTCGGCCGTGGACTGGTCCGCCTGTGCGGTCAGCGACTGCTCGCCGCTGTTGTCTGCCACGTCGACGGCAGCTGTGCTCCGTTCGGCCACCGTCGTTCCCTGCCTCCCCATCCCATGCGCGTCGGCCGGCGTCCGTCGCGCGCCGTTCGACGCCGAGACCAATTGTGCCCACAGTCCGCCGCTATGCACGACACACAGTGGCCGACGATGGTTGTGCGCCTACCCCCTGGCTCAGCGTCCAAGGCGTCCGCGCACCATACCGACCAGCGAGTTGACTTCCTCGATCCGCATCCGGCGGGCGGCCACGAAGAAGACTCCGAACAGTACGGCCCCGCCGGCCAGCAGCGCCGCGAGCGAGCCCAGGACGCCCTGGCCGAGCGTCTGCACGACCCCGTAGCAGGCCGCGCCGCTGAGCAGCGCGGCGGGAACGGAGGCGATGCACAGCCGGGCGTAGGTCCGCAGCACCCGGGCGCCGTCCAGGTCCCCGCCCAGCCGCTTGCGCAGCCGGCGCCAGGCGACGCCGACACCGATCACGTAGGCCAGGCCGTAGGAGGCGGCCATGCCGACCACGGCCCAGCGGGCCGGGAGCACGATGTAGCAGATGCCCGAGGCGATCGCGTTGCCCGCGGCCACGATGACCGTGTTGTAGAAGGGGGTTCGGGTGTCCTCGTACGCGTAGAAGGCCCGCAGGACGACGTACTGCACCGAATAGGGGATCAGGCCGAGGCCGAAGGCCATCAGCATGTAGCCCATGTTGGTGGCCGCTTCGGTACCCGAGGAACCGAACATCAGCGTGCACATCGGGATGCCGAGCGAGACGAAGCCGAAGGCGATCGGCACGATCGCGACGGCCGTGGTGCGCAGGCCCTGGGAGATGTCGTCCCGGATGGCACCGCCGTCGTCCTCGGCCGCCGAGCGAGAGATACGGGGCAGCAGGGCGGCCATCAGGGAGACGGTGATGATGGCCTGGGGCAGGCCCCAGATCAGCTGGGCGTTGGAGTAGGCGCTGAAGCCCGTTCCCGCGATGTCCGTGTCCTTCACCGACGCGGTCGCCAGCTGGGTGACGACCAGCGCGCCCGCCTGGTTGGCGAGGACGAACAGGATGGTCCACTTGGCGAGCATCGCCGCCTTGCCGAGGCCGTGGCCCTTCCAGTCGAAGCGCAGGCGGATACGGAACCCGGTCTCGCGCAGGTACGGGATCATCGCCAGGGCCTGGACGACGAGGCCGAGGAGAACGCCGACACCCAGCAGTCGCATACCCTCCGGCGGGATGTTCGTGACCTCCATCTTCGAGTCTGCGGCGGTGCCGTAGACCCAGATGAAGGTGCCGAGGGTGACGATGATGACGATGTTGTTCAGGACCGGGGTCCACATCATCGCGCCGAACCGGCCGCGCACGTTGAGGATCTGACCCATCACCACGTGAACGCCCATGAAGAAGATCGAGGGCAGGAAGTAACGGGTGAAGGTGACGGCGACGTCGTTGGCCGCGGGGTCGGTGGCGACCGGGACAGACAGCGCGCGCACCAGGAGTGGGGCGGCCAGCCACGCGAGGGCGGTGAGCGCGGCCAGGGCCACCATCACCAGCGTCAGCAGGCGGTTGGCGTAGGCCTCGCCGCCGTCCTCGTCCTCCTTCATGGCTCGCACGAGTTGCGGCACGAAGACGGAGTTGAGGCCGCCGCCGACGGTCAGGATGTAGATCATCGTCGGCAGCTGGTAGGCGATCTGGAACGACTCGCCCAGCAGGGCGAGGCCGAGCGCCGAGACGATCATCGCGGACCGGATGAACCCCGTGAGGCGGGACACCATCGTGCCCGCCGCCATCACGGCGCTCGACTTCAGCAGTCCCCCGGCCCGGCCGCCCTTCTTCGGGGCGGGAGCCGGTTCAGGTGCGGGAGCCTCGGCGACGGGGGGCGGCGTGGCGCCCGCGTAGTGGCCGGGCGTCGACGACGCCGGTCCCGGCACCGGCGCGTAGGGCTGCCCGCTGTTCACCGGTGGGTGGCCCGGGTGTCCGCCGCCGTATTGCTGGGGGTACCCGCCACCCTGTTGCTGGTCGGGGAAGGCGCCGCTCTGCTGCTGGTCGCGGAAGAGATGGGCGAAGGCGTCCGGCTCCTGGCGCTGGTCGCCGGTCTGGCCGACCAGATCGTCCACGCCCACGAACTGCGTGGTGCGCGGGTCGTCGCCGTACGGCAGGTACTGCGTCGGTCCGTCCGGTTCCGGCGCGGGGGGCCGGGCCCACACCCGCGGGTCGGGAGCGTACGGAGACTGGGGCGGCTGCCCGTACAGCGGCTGCTGAGGGGGGTAGGCGCCGGGAGGGGGCGGCGGGTGTGCGGCGCGGTCATAGAGCGCCTCGGCGACCGGGTCCTGGGCGGTGAGGTCCTGTGCCCGGTAGGGATCCTGGTCGTAGGCGTCCTGGAGGTACGGGTCGGCGGGCGGCTGCGGCACCTGGTCGTGCCCGGGCGGCGGACCCTGCGGGGGGTCCGACTCGGGATAGCCCGAGTTGCCCGCGGCATGGCCGCGGTCACCGTCGTACGGCGCGTTCATGGTTACCCCACCTCATCGTCCCGGGCCCACCGGCCACGACATCCTCAACGGTCCACTCTCTCACCCGTGCCGGACGGGTCGGCGTTCTCCGGTGCGGTGTCCGGTACCGGGTCACTCGGCTGCTCCGGGCCGTCCGTCCCGGAGTCCTGAGTGAGACGCTCTCCGGCGGTTTCCGGGTTCTGCGGGTCGTCGGCGTCCTCGTCCGCCTCGTGGTCCCGCTCCCGGGCCTCGCGGGCCGCGGCCCGCTTGCGCTGGGTGTACATCCGGAAGCCGGCGAGGACGAGCAGCAGCACGCCACCGCCGATGACCAGCATCACCGTGGCGGTGATCTCGGTGACCTTCACGTCGAACGTGACGGGCTCGCCGTACTTCTGGCCGTCCTGCGTGTACAGCTGGGCGACCACCGTCGCCCGTCCGTTGGCGTTGGCGGACGTGGTGAACTTCACCGACTGGCTGTGGCCGCCGGAGACCGCGACGCGCTGCTCCGCGTAGGCGCCCCCGTCGATCTCGAGACGGGTCGGATTGGTCGAGGTGAGGCGCAGCACCAGGTGCTCGACGCCCTGTACCAGGTTGTTCTGCACCGTCACGGGGATGGTGGCACTGCGGCCGGAGAGTTTCGTCTCCGACTTGTCGATCAGTCTGACCTGGCCGAGGAGCGTGTCGAGGTAGGCCTCGACACCGCTCCGGTAGATCGCGGCCTCCGACTGCCGGCCCCGCCAGGACACGGACATCTCCCGGTTCAAGGCGCGCCCGAACGGGGTCACCACCCGGGACTGGTCGGAGAGGATCACCTTGAACTTGTCGAGCTTGGCCTGGGTCCTGGCGATCTGCTCGAACGTCGTCCGTGGCAGCTCGTGCTTGCGCAAGGAAGAGGGATACGCGGAGGCCGGGGGGACCTTGGTGGTGGCGGCGGGGTCCGGCTGGGCCTTGGCGGCAGCCATGAGGCCCTGGGACTCGGACCAGGTGCCGTCCTGGAGGATCGTGAGCGCCTCGGCCATCGTCTGGGCCTGGCTTGCGGACGGCGTGCGCTGCGGCGCGACGACGACGTTGCGCCGCTTCCCCGTCTGCAGGCCGAGGGTCAGGCTCTGGGCCAGGAACCGCTGCACCGCGAGCGTGGAGGTGGAGGCCTTGGTCATGTCGCCCCGGAACGCCGTGGACAGCCGCGCGTCCGCGACGACGGCCGTGGTGCCGCCGCCGATGGGCCGGGGCGCGGAGGGCGTGTACGACAGGCCGTCGGTCTCCTCGAAGGTGTCGCTGCGGGCGATCACCTTGTCGGCTCCGGCGGATGTGGCGACCTTGATGATGGAGGGGTCGACGGCGCCGTCGACGGGCCAGGCGAAGTCCGTGCTGGGCTTGACGTGGAGGATCGCTTCAACGGTGCTGGAGGCGACGTCGGTGGCTTCCTTGAGGTGGCTCAGCGAGCCACTGACGGAGGTGCCGTTGTGGGCGAGGGAGGCCAGGTCGGGGTCGCCGAACGGCAACGCGACGACCTCCTTGTCCGCCACGGCCTCCTGCACCTGGGTGAGCCAGTGCTTGGCGACCTCCTGGTGGGTGCCGACGACGGTGTCGTCACCCTCGCCGGGGACCTCGTAACGGTCGGTCATCGCCTCGACGGACGCCAGCAGGTCCGGATCGATCACCCAGGTCACGTCGAGGTCCTTGCCCAGTGCCACCATCCGGTCCAGCCGGCCGCCCGGGGAGATCTCCTTGGCCAGGTCGTCGTCATGGAAGACCGGCGTCTGCTGCTCGTCCGAACGCGTCTCCGCCGTCATGTGGGCGGTGGAGACCAACGGCCACATGAACGTCGTCTTCGTTTTCGTGCCGGCGTCGTCGGGCTGCCACGGCAGGAATGTCCGCTGGACGCCGAGGATCTGCTCCCACTGCTGCGCGGAGGTCTGTCCGGAGAGCGTCACGGCCAGCTGGTAGACGCCGTCCTGTCCGAGATCCAGCTTGTTCACCGGTACCGAGAGGGTGAAGGGCTGGGAGATACCCGGAGTGAGCTTGGCGAACTCCTCGGAGTACTTGTCGTCGACCTCCGGGCCGAGGGCGCTCTGCACGTCGGTGCTGTTCTTGGCGAGGCTGTCGATACCCGAGCGGGTGTTCAGCAGCGGTCCCACACGCAGCCCCACATGGGCGTCGGTGACGGTCTGCTTGCCCTTGTTGGTCACCGTTCCGGACACGGTGACGGTGTCGTCCTCGGTGGGGGCGGAGGGGGTGAGGGTGTCGACCGAGACGGATACCGAGCCCGCACCGGAGACGGCCTGCGCCGCGTCCGCACCCGCGGCGTCCGCGGAGGGCAGCTGGACGAGCCCCGTCAGCAGGGGCACTCCGGTGAGCAGGGCTCCGGTGCGCCGCAGCCAGCGGCGGGCAGGTGAGGGACTCGTCCCCTGGAAGTCTGCCGCCTCGGCCACGCGCTCGCCCGTCCCTCGTCTTCGTCAGTGTTCGTCGGAATGTGCGTCCAGGCATGGTAACGATGCGCGCTGGGAGGAAGTGCCGCGGACCGGTCCACAAGATCGTGGGGCGTGAGCTTGTCCGTGTATCGGCGGGGGTGTCCGTGCGCGCGTTATTGGGGGAGCCTTCGGCGGTTCGGGCCACGTACCCTCTTCTGTTGTGCCGAACGCCAACGAAGAAACCAGTGCCCTGAGCCAGGCGCAGGACCGCGCCGTGAGTGAACTGCTGCGGGTCGCCCCTGTCGCCGACGACCTCGCCCGCCGCTTCCAGGAGGCCGGGTTCTCACTCGCCCTGGTGGGCGGCTCGGTGCGGGACACGCTGCTCGGCCGTCTCGGCAACGATCTGGACTTCACGACCGACGCCCGCCCACAGGACGTACTGAAGATCATGCGCCCCTGGGCGGACGCCGTCTGGGACGTCGGGATCGCCTTCGGCACGGTCGGCGCACAGAAGGAAGCCCGTGTCGGGGACGCCGGCCGAAGCTTCCAGATCGAGGTGACCACCTATCGCTCGGAAGCGTACGACCGCACCTCGCGCAAGCCGGAGGTGTCGTACGGCGACTCCATCGAGGAGGACCTGGTCCGCCGTGACTTCACGGTGAACGCGATGGCCGTCGCGCTGCCGGAGAAGCGGTTCATCGATCCGCACGGTGGTCGCGCCGATCTGGCCGCGCGGGTGCTGCGCACCCCGGGTACGCCCGAGGAGTCCTTCTCGGATGATCCGCTGCGGATGATGCGGGCCGCCCGTTTCGCCGCCCAGCTCGACTTCGAGGTGGCACCCGAGGTCGTCACGGCGATGAAGGAGATGGCCGGACGCATCGAGATCGTCTCCGCCGAGCGCGTACGGGACGAGCTGAACAAGCTGATCCTCTCCACGCACCCGCGCAAGGGCCTGTCCCTGCTCGTGGACACCGGGATCGCCGAATGCGTGCTGCCCGAGCTGCCGGCCCTGCACCTGGAACGGGACGAGCACCACCGACACAAGGACGTCTACGACCACACGCTGATCGTCCTGGAGCAGGCGATGGCCCTGGAGGAGGACGGCCCCGACCTGACCCTTCGTCTGGCGGCCCTGCTGCACGACATCGGCAAGCCGCGCACGCGCCGCTTCGAGAAGGACGGCCGCGTCTCGTTCCACCACCACGAGGTGGTCGGGGCGAAGATGACCAAGAAGCGCATGACGGCGCTCAAGTACTCCAACGAGCTGGTGAAGGACGTCTCGCGTCTCGTCGAACTCCATCTGCGCTTCCACGGCTACGGCACGGGAGAGTGGACGGACTCCGCCGTGCGTCGCTATGTCCGTGACGCCGGACCGCTCCTCGGCCGGCTCCACAAGTTGACCCGTTCGGACTGCACGACCCGCAACAAGCGCAAGGCCTCGGCGCTCTCGCGTGCGTACGACGGCCTGGAGGAGCGGATCGCCCAGCTCCAGGAGCAGGAGGAGCTGGACGCCATCCGTCCGGACCTCGACGGCAACCAGATCATGGAGATCCTCGGCGTCAAGCCGGGCCCGGCTGTCGGTCAGGCGTACAAGCACCTGCTGGAGCTCCGTCTGGAGAACGGTCCGATGGAGTACGGCGCGGCGGTGGCGGCACTCAAGGAGTGGTGGGCCGGGCAGCAGGGCTGAGAGCGTGGAACGAGGTCATGTTTCACGTGAAACATGACCCCGCTGACATGACGAGGGCGGTGTTTCACGTGAAACACCGCCCTTCGAGTCTGCGTGGAAGTGTTACTTCACTTCCTTGAGGCAGAGGACCACGTTGTGGCTGCTGTCGCCCGTCTGGTAGTAGGAGATCGTCGCTTCCTTGACGGCCTCGCACTTCGAGTCGTCGCTGGTGTTGTCGAACTTCTCGACGACCTTGTACTGGGCATCGCTCGAAGAGCAGTCCACCGTCTTGAGGTCCGGGCTGATCTGCGTGCCCTCGTTGTGCATGCAGCTGCCCACGGACGTGGTCTCGGCGTCGCTCTGTCCGAAGAACCACTTGCCCACGCCGATGAGTACCGCGATGACGATGAAGCCGACGATGCGCAGCACCTTCTTGTTGAAGCGCCCGGAGGGGGCGGGCGGCGGGACCGGCGCACCCGGCGGGGGGAACCCGGGCTGGCCCGCCTGCTGCGGGAAGGTGGCCGGGCTCTGGGGCTGGCCGTGGGGCTGCTGCTGGCCCTGTGCGAATGGATTGCCCTGGGGCGGCGGAGTGGTCACTTGGGGTCCCCCTAGAACATGGGTGCGTGGCGCGAAAGACGCGTTGATAAGACGCACGTAAGCTACCGGCCCGCACTGACAACTCCGTAGCCCAATAAGGCTCTGTGGCGTTGATGTGACACTTACTGATGCTCAAAACGGGCCATAGTCACAGCTACTGCTCCGTAGATAACGGCGATCGTTACCACCAGCGGGACAGATCGGCCGTCCGGCGGGAGCATCAGGGCGGCCACTCCCGCGGCGCCGACGAAGGCCACGTTGAACAGGACGTCGTACACGGAGAAGATCCGGCCGCGGAAGTCGTCGTCGACACAGGCCTGGACGATGGTGTCCGTGGCGATCTTCGCGCCCTGGGTGGTCAGACCCAGGACGAACGCCCCGGCCAGCAGAGGGCCGGAGGCGAAGGGCAGACCGAGCAACGGCTCCAGCACGGCCGCCGCCGCGGCACACACCATGATCCAGCGGCCGGGGCCGAGCCGCCCCGCGGCCCAGGGCGTGAGGACGGCCGCGGCGAAGAAGCCGGCCCCGGACACGCCCAACACCAGCCCCAGCAGGGCGAGTCCCTCGTCGGTGGTCGACGTCAGGGCGTACCGGCAGAGCATCAGCAGCATGACGAGCATCGCGCCGTAGCAGAACCGCATGAGCGACATCGCCGTGAGCGCCCAGGCGGCCTCCCTGCGCCGGGGCGCGGCGAGGTGCCGTACGCCCGCCACCAGGTCACGAGCGGTTCCGGTGAGTGCCGTGGCCAGCCGGGGACGTACCAGCGCCCGGTCGGGACCGAGCAGTTCCTTCGCCATGCGCAGCGATGCCACGGCCGCGCACAGGTACAGCGCGGCGCCCACGAGCACCACGGCCGCGTCGGAGTCGGCGACGACCAGACGGACGACGAAGGCGAGACCGCCGCCCGCGGTCGCGGCGAGCGTCCCGGCGGTCGGGGACAGGGAGTTGGCGACGACCAGCCGCTCGCTGTCCACCACGCGCGGCAGTGCGGCGGACAGCCCGGCGAGGATGAAGCGGTTGACGCCGGTGACGCACAGGGCGGCGACGAAGAGGAGCCAGTCGGGCACCTGGACGAGGATCAGGAGAGCGGTCACCGAGGCCATCAGGGCGCGCAGCAGGTTGCCGTACAGGAAGACCTGGCGGCGGCGCCAGCGGTCCAGGAGGACTCCCGCGAAGGGGCCGACCACGGAGTACGGGAGGAGCAGGACCGCCATCGCGGAGGCGATCGCCGTGGCCGACGTCTGTTTCTCGGGGGAGAAGACCACGTAGGCGGCGAGCGCGACCTGGAAGACGCCGTCGGCGCCCTGGGAGAGCAGCCGGACGGCGAGCAGGCGCCTGAAGCCCTGGAGGCGCAGCAGGACGCGCAGGTCACGGACGACGGCCATGGGGCACAGCCTCACATACGGAGAGGGTCTCCGGGCCATGCGACCCGGAGACCCTCAACTGCCCACAGTGGGGAGGTCTTAGCGCTCGACCTCGCCCTGGATGAACTTCTCGACGTTCGCGCGGGCCTCGTCGTCGAAGTACTGCACCGGCGGGGACTTCATGAAGTACGAGGACGCCGAGAGGATCGGGCCGCCGATGCCCCGGTCCTTGGCGATCTTCGCGGCGCGCAGGGCGTCGATGATGACACCGGCGGAGTTCGGGGAGTCCCAGACCTCGAGCTTGTACTCCAGGTTCAGCGGGACGTCACCGAACGCGCGACCCTCCAGGCGGACGTAGGCCCACTTGCGGTCGTCCAGCCAGGCCACGTAGTCGGACGGGCCGATGTGGACGTTCTTCTCGCCGAGGTCCCGGTCGGGGATCTGCGAGGTGACGGCCTGCGTCTTGGAGATCTTCTTGGACTCGAGGCGGTCGCGCTCGAGCATGTTCTTGAAGTCCATGTTGCCGCCGACGTTCAGCTGCATCGTGCGGTCCAGGACGACACCGCGGTCCTCGAACAGCTTCGCCATCACGCGGTGCGTGATGGTGGCGCCGACCTGGGACTTGATGTCGTCACCGACGATCGGGACGCCCGCCTCGGTGAACTTGTCCGCCCACTCCTTGGTACCGGCGATGAAGACCGGGAGGGCGTTGACGAAGGCGACCTTGGCGTCGATGGCGCACTGGGCGTAGAACTTCGCCGCGTCCTCGGAACCGACGGGCAGGTAGCAGACGAGGACGTCGACCTGCTTGTCCTTGAGGACCTGGACGACGTCGACCGGGGCCTCGGCGGACTCCTCGATGGTCTCCCGGTAGTACTTGCCGAGACCGTCGAGGGTGTGGCCGCGCTGGACCTGGACGCCGCTGTTCGGCACGTCGCAGATCTTGATGGTGTTGTTCTCGGAGGCGCCGATGGCGTCCGCGAGGTCCAGGCCGACCTTCTTGGCGTCCACGTCGAAGGCGGCGACGAACTCGATGTCACGGACGTGGTAGTCGCCGAACTGGACGTGCATCAGGCCCGGGACCTTGGACGCCGGGTCGGCGTCCTTGTAGTACTCGACGCCCTGCACCAGCGATGCGGCGCAGTTGCCCACGCCGACGATGGCTACGCGAACCGAACCCATTCCGGTTGCTCCCTGTGTGTACGAGTGAGGCCCTTCAGCGGGTCTCACGTGGCGGTGTCGTCGGGCGTATCCGGCCGGGGGTCGTCCCCGGTCCGGGGCAGGCCGCCCGTCGCTCCAGATGTGGTGTCCTGCTGAGCGGGCGCCCCGGCGGCGGACCCCTTCAGGTCCCGCCCGGCCCGCTCGCTCTCGATGAGCTCGTTCAGCCAGCGCACTTCGCGCTCCACGGACTCCATCCCGTGGCGCTGGAGCTCGAGCGTGTAGTCGTCGAGGCGCTCCCGGGTCCGGGCCAGGGAGGCGCGCATCTTCTCGAGGCGCTCCTCCAGCCGGCTGCGGCGGCCCTCGAGCACGCGCATGCGCACGTCGCGCGACGTCTGCCCGAAGAAGGCGAACCGCGCGGCGAAGGTCTCGTCCTCGTACGCGTCCGGCCCCGTCTGGGAGAGCAGCTGCTCGAAGTGCTCCTTACCCTCCGCCGTCAACCGGTAGACGATCTTGGCGCGGCGCCCCGCGAGCGGAGCGGCGAGGGCGTCCTCGGTGGTGTTCCCCGGTTCCTCGATCAACCAGCCGTTGGCGAGCAGCGTCTTGAGGCAGGGGTAGAGCGTCCCGTAGCTGAACGCACGGAACACACCCAGTGACGTATTGAGTCGTTTGCGCAGCTCATAGCCGTGCATCGGAGATTCGCGGAGCAGGCCGAGTACGGCGAACTCGAGGATCCCGGAACGCCGGCTCATCGTCGCCTCCTCTCTGCCGCGGTCGTGCCGTGACGGGCTCGTGTGCGGCTCGTCGCCGCCTTTATGTCGAGCTGATGTATCGACTCGATACATCACGACGATAGAACGGCCTTCCGGATGCGACAAGGGGGAGAGAAGTGAACGGGATCACATCGCTGATTGATAGGGAGCAAGTTGCCTGATTTGAGGTGAACTTCTGTGCTCGGTGGGTTTTGGTGGTGCGTAGTCTGTGCGCCATGCACACCACCGGGAACCGAGTGACGCTTGGGGACGTCTTGCTCCCCGGTGCGGTACGGGTGAATGCGGGAAGCACCGCATCCGTACTTCGGGGGGACCGGAAACCAGCCGCCGTTTCCAGGCGCGCAAGGGTGCGCCTGCCCGAGGAGTAGTCGTTCGATGAGCGAGCACCGTCGCAAACCGCCGCAGCCGCAGGGAGGCGGACGTGCCGCGGCCCGACGCGGCCAGTCCGGCTCGTCCTCCGGCCGCCGCGCGGCACCGCGAGGCGCCACCGGGTCTCCGTCCGATTCCTATGGGTCGGGCTCCCATGGCCCGGGGGGTGAGGAGCATACGTACGGCAGCCGCGCCGAGGCGCGACGCGCGGCACAGAGAGGCGGGGGCCGCCGTGCCGGTGCCGCCGGCCCCGGCCGGGGCGGGGGGCGTTCGGCCCCTCCCGGAAAGAAACGGATCATCGACTATCCGCGCTTCGACAAGGACGGCTGGCGCCGCTGGACGCCGTCCTGGAAGCTCGTGTCCGGCCTGTGCATCGCGTTCTTCGGCAGCCTGGTCGCCGTGGCGGGGATCGGGTACGCGATGGTGAGCGTGCCCAGCGAGGAGAACGCCATGGCGTTGTCCGAGAACAACGTGTACTACTGGGCCGACGGTAGCCAGATGGTCGCCACCGGCAGTGGCCAGAACCGGCAGAACGTCACGATCGACCGCATCCCCGAGGCCATGCAGTGGGCGGTGATCTCGGCCGAGAACAAGAGCTTCTACGAGGACTCGGGCATCGACCCCATGGGCATCGCCCGGGCGCTCGGCAACATGGCCACGGGCGGTGACACCCAGGGTGGTTCGACGATCACCCAGCAGTTCGTGAAGAACACCTACCTGAGCCAGGACCAGACGATCTCCCGGAAGTTCAAGGAGATGTTCATCTCGATCAAGGTGGGCACGAAGCTCTCCAAGGCCGAGATCCTCCAGGGCTACCTGAACACCTCGTACTACGGTCGTGGCGCCTACGGCATCCAGGCCGCCGCCCAGACCTACTACGGCAAGGACGCGGTCGATCTCACGCCCAGCGAGTGCGCCTTCCTCGCCGCCCTGCTCAAGGGACCGACGTACTACGACCCCGCGGGCAACACGAACCTCGACTCCTCCGCCACCGCCGAGAAGAACCGTGAGCGGTCCGAGGAGCGCTGGGGCTGGATCCTCGAGCAGATGCACGCGGACGAGCACCTCTCGGACGCCAAGTACCAGGAGGCGACCAAGAAGTACCCCGAGCCCCAGGGCCGCAAGGCGGTCAAGGGCATGACCGGCCAGGTCAGCTATCTCGTCGACACGGCGAAGCGCTACGTCCTGAAGAACTCCGACGTCACGGAGGCGCAGTTCGACCAGGGCGGCTACCAGATCTACACGACCTTCGAGAAGGACAAGGTCGACGCACTGGCCAAGGCCGTGAAGAAGGTCGAGAAGGAGAAGATCGACCCGAAGAAGCGCGACGAGGACCAGCACGTCCAGTTCGGCGCGGCCTCGGTGAAGCCCAACGACGGCGCGATCGTCGCTCTCTACGGCGGTGCCGGCTTCGAGAACGGTCACTTCAACAACAACGCGGACACCTCGGGCGTCCCCGTCGGCTCGACGTGGAAGCCGTTCGTGCTGGCCGCCGCGATGGAGCACGGCACCTACAAGACGGACGGCATGGGCGTCTCGCCGCTCAGCAAGTACAACGGCGACGACCACCTGCAGATCAAGAACAACGACGGCTCCCTCGTCCTCAAGAAGGACAACACGCCCTTCTACCAGGAGAACGAGAGCGACTACCCGTGGGGTTACATCACCCTGCGCAAGGCGATGGAGCAGTCCGTCAACACCCCCTTCGTGCAGCTCGGCATGGACGTGGGGATGAAGAACGTGGCGGACGTCGCCGAGAAGTCCGGCATCCTGAAGGACAGCTTCGCCGACCTCAACGCGTCGTTCGCCCTGGGTACGTCGACCCCCAGTGCGATCCGGATGGCCGACTCCTACGCGACCTTCGCCGCATCCGGCAAGCAGGCCGACCCGTACTCGGTGACCGCCGTCAAGCACAAGGGGTCGGAACTGCCCGGCTTCGAGAAGCCGCGGGTCACGCAGGCGATGCCGGAGAACGTGGCGAACAACATCACCGACATCCTCGAGAACGTGATCGAGAACGGTACCGGTTACAAGGCGCAGGAGCTGGGGCGTGCAGCGGCCGGCAAGACGGGTACGACCGACAAGAACAAGTCCGCGTGGTGGGTCGGCTACACCCAGCAGCTCGCGACCTCGGTCGGGATGTTCCGCGAGGACCCCAAGGACCACAAGCTGCTCTCCATGAACGGCACGGCGGGTGAGGACTCCATCCACGGTGGTGACGTTCCCACGCAGATCTGGACCGAGTACATGAAGGTCGCGCTGAAGGGCGAGGACGACCCCGGATTCCCCAAGGCCGAGAAGATCGGCGAGGTCGCGGACGGGATCGGAGCGCCGTCTCCCACTCCGACCGCCACGGAGACCGAGGAAGAAGAGGAGAAGGAGACGCCGACGGCGCCTGTGTCGCCCACGCAGACCGAGGTCACACCGTCGCCGCCGGCCAACACCGCCACGTGCGGGCCGTTCGACTTCAACTGTGAAGGCGACGGTGAGGAGGAAACGGGCGGAACGGACAACGGTGGTACGGACAACGGCGGCACGGACGGAGGGGCGACCAGCTCGCCGGATCCCACGGCAAGCAGTGACACCGGAAGCAGCAGAGGCAACGGCAACGGAGGCAGTCTCTTTGGAGGCCCGGCCGGTTAGCCGGCCTATCGCCCGGCTTGGGTGTTTCACGTGAAACATGGGCCGCCGCACCTCCGGGTGCGGCGGCCCTCGGCGTATCCCCAGCCATGTACGGCAGGATGTGCGGCATGCCCAGTGGAGAATCGACGCAAGCGAGCGTCCACGAGCCGGAACCGGTGCGGCCGACCGAGGAGGACCGGGTCGCCGCGGCCGGCAGCGAGCTGATCGGCGGTCCGCTCGGACGGCGTGCTCTGACCGGGACCTCCTGGTGGACCCCGGTGCGAGTGATCGCGCTCGTGGCGATCGGCATGTTCGCCCTCGGCCTGGTGCAGAAGGCACCCTGCTACAACGGCGCCTGGTTCTTCGGCGCCAGCTCCCAGTACACGCATGCGTGTTACTCGGACATCCCGCACCTCTACCAGGGGCGCGGCTTCGCCGACGGGCTGGTGCCGTACTTCGACAGGCTTCCCGGGGACATGGAGTACCTCGAGTACCCGGTGCTGACCGGCCTGTTCATGGAGGTCGCCGCCTGGCTCACCCCCGGCAGCGGCAGCATCCAGGACCAGGAGCAGTGGTACTGGATGGTCAACGCCGGGATGCTCATGGCGTGCGCGGCCGTCATCGTCGTCTGCGTGACCCGTACGCACGCGCGGCGGCCCTGGGACGGCCTGCTGGTCGCCCTGGCACCGGCCTTCGCGCTGACCGCGACCATCAACTGGGACCTGCTGGCGATCGCTCTGACGGCCGCCGCGATGCTGATGTGGTCGCGGGGGCGCTCCCTCGCCTTCGGTGTCCTCCTCGGACTCGCCACGGCCGCCAAGCTCTACCCCGTGCTGCTCCTCGGGCCGCTGCTGGTGCTGTGCTGGCGTGCGGGACGATGGCGGGCGTACGGCACGGCCCTGGGCGGCGCGGCCGTCGCCTGGCTCGTCGTGAACGGGCCCGTGATGCTCTTCGCGTTCGACGGCTGGTCGAAGTTCTACACGTTCAGCCAGGAGCGAGGTGTCGACTTCGGTTCCTTCTGGCTGATCCTGGCGCAGAACTCGGACGACCCGCTGAGCACCGACACGGTCAACACGCTCGCCACGGCGCTGATGCTGCTGTGCTGCGTGGGCGTCGCGGCCCTCGTGCTCACGGCCCCCCGCCGGCCGCGTTTCGCCCAGCTCGCCTTCCTGATCGTCGCGGCGTTCATCCTCACCAACAAGGTCTACTCGCCGCAGTACGTCCTGTGGCTGGTGCCGCTGGCGGCCCTCGCCCGGCCGAAGTGGCGGGACTTCCTCGTCTGGCAGGCCTGTGAGGTGGCGTACTTCCTGGGCATCTGGATGTACCTCGCCTACACGACCAGTGGGGACGCCCACAAGGGACTGCCCACCGACGGCTACCACTGGGCGATCGGTGTGCATCTGCTGGGGACGCTCTACCTGTGTGCCATGGTCCTGCGCGACATCCTGATGCCGGAGCGGGACCCGGTGCGCCGGTCCGGTGACGACGACCCCTCGGGCGGGGTGCTGGACGGGGCCGAGGACGTGTTCGTGCTCGGGCCGGCGGCCCGTCCCGCTCGTCACGCGGCCCACTTCGAGGGGCCACCGGTCGAGTGGGGCAGGACGGAAACCACTGGCGGTTCGCTTTGAGCGAACAAACCGGAGGGTGACGCCCCCTCAGGACGTGAGAAAGGCCGTACACGGTTCTCCCGTGTACGGCCTTTCCCGCTGTCAGTGCGTGTACGGCCTTCTCGCTGTCAGCGGTCGACGAGCCGGTCGAACTGCGTGGTGGTGTGCCGCAGATGGGCCACCAGCTCCTCGCCCACCGTCGGTTCCGGCGCGTCCGCGGGCACGAACAGGATCGACACCTGCATGTGCGGCGGCTCGGCGAACCAGCGCTGCTTGCCGCCCCAGACGAACGGCGAGAGGTTGCGGTTGACCGTGGCGAGGCCGGCGCGGGCGACGCCCTTGGCCCGCGGCATGACCCCGTGCAGGGCCTTGGGGGCCTCCAGGCCCACTCCATGCGACGTACCGCCCGCCACGACCACCAGATAGCCGTCGGAGGCGGCCTTCTGCTGCCGGTAGCCGAACCGGTCGCCCTTGGCGACGCGCGTGACGTCCAGGACGGCGCCCCGGTACTCGGTGGCCTCGTGGTCCCCCAGCCAGAGCCGGGTGCCGATCCGGGCGCGGAAGCGGGTCTGCGGGAACTGCTGCTGCAGCCGGGCGAGGTCGTCGGCCTTGAGATGGCTCACGAACATGGTGTGCAGCGGGAGGCGGGCCGCCCGCAGGCGGTCCATCCAGCCGATGACCTCCTCGACGGCGTCCGAGCCGTCGGTGCGGTCCAGCGGCAGATGGATGGCGAAGCCCTCCAGCCGGACGTTCTCTATCGCGGAGTGCAGCTGGGGCAGGTCCTGCTCGCTGATTCCGTGCCGCTTCATCGAGGACATCACCTCGATGACCACCCGGGCGCCGACCAGGCCGTACACGCCGTCGACGGACGACACCGAGCGGATGACCCGGTCGGGCAGCGGCACCGGCTCCTCACCGCGCCGGTACGGCGTCAGCACCAGCAGGTCGCCGCCGAACCAGTCCTTGATCCGGGCGGCCTCGTACGTCGTGCCGACGGCGAGGACGTCCGAGCCCAGCCGGGTGGCCTCCTCGGCCAGCCGCTCGTGGCCGAAGCCGTAGCCGTTGCCCTTGCAGACCGGGACCAGCCCCGGGAACTGCTCCTGCACGTGCTTGTGATGCGCCCGCCAGCGCGCGGTGTCGACGTAGAGCGTGAGCGCCATGGCCGGACCTGGAACCTTTCTCGTGGCTGCGGTGTATCAGAGGTATGGGAGCGAATGGAGCCGCCGGAGCGGCGAAGCAGAGGTCAGCGGCGCGACATGTAGATGTCGAGCGCCTTGTGGAGCAGCTTGTTCAGCGGGAAGTCCCACTCGCCGAGGTACTCGGCGGCCTGGCCGCCGGTGCCCACCTTGAACTGGATCAGACCGAAGAGGTGGTCGGTCTCGTCCAGCGAGTCGGAGATGCCGCGCAGGTCGTAGACGGTCGCGCCGAGCGCGTAGGCGTCGCGCAGCATCCGCCACTGCATCGCGTTCGAGGGCCGGACCTCGCGGCCGATGTTGTCGGAGGCGCCGTAGGAGTACCAGACGTGCCCGCCGACGATCAGCATCGTCGCCGCGGACAGGTTCACGCCGTTGTGCCGGGCGAAGTACAGCCGCATGCGGTTGGGGTCCTCGGTGTTGAGGGCCGACCACATGCGCTGGAAGTACGACAGCGGGCGGGGCCGGAAGTGGTCGCGCACAGCCGTGATCTCGTACAGCCGCTGCCACTCGGGCAGATCGTTGTAACCGCCCTGGACGACCTCGACGCCGGCCTTCTCCGCCTTCTTGATGTTGCGGCGCCACAGCTGGTTGAAGTTCTTGTGGACATCTTCCAGGGCGCGGTTGGCCAGCGGCACCTGGTAGACGTAACGGGGCTGGACGTCCCCGAAGCCGGCGCCGCCGTCCTCGCCCTGCTGCCAGCCCATGCGGCGCAGCTTGTCGGCGACCTCGAAGGCGCGGGGCTCGATGAAGTCGGCCTCCAGGTCGCGCAGACGCTTCACGTCCTGGTCCTGGATGCCCTTCTTGATGGTCGAGGCCTCCCAGCGCCGGATGATCACCGGCGGACCCATCTTCACCGAGAACGCGCCCTGCTGCTTCAGGTGGGCGAGCATCGGCTCGATCCACTCCTGGAGATTCGGCGCGAACCAGTTGATGACCGGGCCCTCGGGCAGATAGGCGAGGTAGCGCTTGATCTTGGGAAGCTGCCGGTAGAGGACGAGACCGGCACCGACCAGCTCACCGGTCCGGTCGTCGAACCAGCCGAGGTTCTCCGAGCGCCATTCCGCCTTGACATCAGCCCAGGCCGGGACCTGCATGTGACTCGCCGACGGCAGGCTCTGGATGTAGGCCAGATGCTGCTCTCGGCTGATGGTCCTCAGGGTCAGGCTCATTCGGGGCGCTCCTCGGGCTGGTGTGTCCCCATGGGTTCAGGGGCTCCGGCTCTCGCGCGAAGCCTACTGCGCCTCGGGGGCGCCCCGGTTGGGCGCACGGGACCTTCGCCCCGGCCCGTCGCCGGCCGGGGCGTTCGACGATGTTCGAAAGAGGGGGTGTCCGACGTCAGTCGAAGAGACCGCCGAAGAGGCCCCCGTGCGCCATGCCCAGGAAGAACCCGACCGCCGCGGCACCCAGGCCCAGGACGAGGCCGAATCGCTCGCGGGTCGTCACCGAGATCCACTGGCCGTACGCGCCCGTGAGGATCCCCACCAGGCCGGTCCAGGAACTGAGCAGGTGCAGGTGGTGGAACATCGCCGTGATGAAGGACGTGATGCCCAGCACCAGGGTCACCGCCATGAGGGTGTCCTGGAGCGGGTGGGGTTTGCCGTCCGTGGCGAAAAGGCCTCCGGCGGTGTTGGGTCGCAATGCCTGTGCCATGGGGCACCTCCTGCGAAAGGCGGCGGATCGTAGCGCCGTACACACCCGATGTGTACAGATTGACTGTCCCCACGGCCGGATTTCAACCGGAAGCCGCTGTGCGGGTACTCTGTACCGTCCGCACCGGTCTCTGTCCGGACAGAGCCAGGCAAGCCGAGGAAGGGCCACGGTCCGCCCCGGCCGGCCTGGGAGATCGCCGCCCGACCTCGATTGTCAGTGGCGGCTGTTTTACTGACAGGCATCGTTGCGGCAACGCATCACGACCCTCCTGCCACGGAACGACCGTGGCCGCTGAGTCCAAAGGAGGTGGGTTCCACATGCGTCACTACGAGGTGATGGTCATCCTCGACCCCGACACCGAGGAGCGCGCTGTCTCCCCGCTGATCGAGAACTTCCTCTCTGTCGTCCGTGACGGCGGCGGAAAGGTCGAGAAGGTCGACACCTGGGGCCGTCGTCGTCTCTCGTACGAGATCAAGAAGAAGCCCGAGGGCATCTACTCGGTCATCGACCTGCAGGCCGAGCCTGCGGTCGTCAAGGAGCTCGACCGCCAGATGAACCTGAACGAGTCGGTCCTCCGGACCAAGGTCCTCCGCCCCGAGACCCACTGAGCTCTCCCGCTCAGTTGATCCCGGGACTCGAGTAGCAGCACAAGCAGCCAGCAGCAAACCCGCCGAGAGGTTCCCCATGGCAGGCGAGACCGTCATCACGGTCGTCGGCAATCTTGTCGACGACCCCGAGCTGCGCTTCACCCCGTCCGGTGCGGCCGTCGCGAAGTTCCGTGTCGCGTCGACCCCCCGCACCTTCGACCGCCAGACGAACGAGTGGAAGGACGGCGAGAGCCTGTTCCTGACCTGCTCGGTCTGGCGTCAGGCGGCGGAGAACGTCGCCGAGTCGCTCCAGCGAGGCATGCGCGTCATTGTGCAGGGCCGGCTGAAGCAGCGGTCCTACGAGGACCGTGAGGGCGTCAAGCGCACGGTCTACGAGCTGGACGTCGAGGAAGTCGGCGCCAGCCTGCGCAACGCCACGGCCAAGGTCACCAAGACCACCGGCCGCGGTGGTCAGCAGGGTGGTGGCGGCTACGGCGGCGGTGGCGGCCAGGGTGGCGGCGGCTGGGGCGGCGGCCCCGGCGGTGGCCAGCAGGGCGGCGGCCAGCAGGGCGGCGGCGCTCCCGCCGACGACCCGTGGGCGACCGGCGCTCCCGCCGGTGGCCAGCAGGGTGGTGGCGGCGGCTGGGGCGGTGGCTCCAGCGGCAGCGGCGGCGGCTACTCGGACGAGCCCCCCTTCTAGGCGGGCCGTACCCACACTTCTTGATCACACAGGAGAAACATCATGGCGAAGCCGCCTGTGCGCAAGCCTAAGAAGAAGGTCTGCGCATTCTGCAAGGACAAGGTCACGTACGTGGACTACAAGGACACGAACATGCTGCGGAAGTTCATTTCCGACCGCGGCAAGATCCGTGCCCGCCGCGTGACCGGCAACTGCACGCAGCACCAGCGTGACGTCGCCACGGCCGTCAAGAACAGCCGTGAGATGGCGCTGCTGCCCTACACCTCCACCGCGCGATAAGGGAAGGGTGACCGACTCATGAAGATCATCCTCACCCACGAGGTCTCCGGTCTCGGTGCCGCGGGCGACGTCGTCGACGTCAAGGACGGTTACGCTCGCAACTACCTGGTTCCGCGGAAGCTCGCGATCCGCTGGACCAAGGGCGGCGAGAAGGACGTCGAGCAGATCCGTCGTGCTCGCAAGATCCACGAGATCCAGACCATCGAGCAGGCCAACCAGGTGAAGGCCCAGCTCGAGGGCGTCAAGGTCCGCCTGGCCGTCCGCTCCGGCGACGCCGGTCGTCTCTTCGGTTCCGTCACCCCGGCCGACATCGCTTCGGCGATCAAGGCCGCCGGTGGTCCCGAGGTCGACAAGCGCCGCATCGAGCTGGGCTCGCCGATCAAGACGCTGGGCGCCCACGAGACGTCCGTGCGTCTGCACCCCGAGGTGGCCGCCAAGGTCGACATCGAGGTCGTCGCCGGCTGAGTGCCGCGCTCGCTGAAGCAGTGAGCATGGGGGCCGCACCCTTCGGGGTGCGGCCCCCATCGTCATGTTCCACGTGAAACGGTCAACGTGCGGCGCCCGTGACGATCCAGCGGCCGGACCGGGTGCGGAGCCACAGGGTCAGCATCCGCACGGTCATCATGAGCGTCATCGTGGCCCACAGTGCGGTGAGTCCGCCCCCGAGTGAGGGAACCAGCAGGGCGGCGGGAGTGAACACCGCGAGGGTCAGCAGCATCGCCCAGGCCAGGTACGGTCCGTCGCCCGCGCCCATCAGGACCCCGTCCAGGACGAAGACGACGCCGCAGATCGGCTGGGACAGCGCCACCAGCACCAGGGCGGGCAGCGCCGCGTCCGTGACCGTGGCATCGCTGGTGAACAGGGGCAGGAACACCGGCCGGGCGAGCACCACCAGGACACCGAGGACGACACCGACCGCGATACCCCACTCGACCATGCGGCGGCATGCCTCACGGGCACCCCGGTCGTCGCCGGCGCCCAGATAACGTCCGATGATGGCCTGCCCGGCGATGGCGATGGCGTCCAGCGCGAAGGCGAGCAGGCTCCACAGGGAGAGGATGATCTGGTGGGCCGCGATCTCGGAGTCACCGAGACGGGCGGCGACGGCTGTCGCGATCATCAGGATCGCCCGGAGCGAGAGGGTCCGGACCAGCAGGGGAACGCCCGCCCGGGCGGACGCCCTGATCCCGGCGGCGTCCGGGCGCAGCGACGCCCCGTGCCTGCGTGCTCCGCGCAGCACCACGGTCAGGTAGACCGCGGCCATGCCGCACTGCGCGATGACGGTGCCCCAGGCGGAGCCCGCGATGCCCAGGCCGGCGCCGTAGACCAGCGCGACATTGAGGACACCGTTGGCGGCGAAGCCGGCGATGGCGACGTAGAGCGGTGTCCTGGTGTTCTGCAGTCCGCGCAGGACACCGGTCGCGGCGAGCACGACCAGCATGGCCGGTATGCCGAGTGTGGAGATCCGCAGATAGGTGGTCGCGTGGGGAGCCGCCGTGTCGGAGGCGCCGAAGAGGTCCACGAGGGCGGGTGCCGTGGGCAGGACGACGGCCATGACGGTGGCGCCGAGGAGCAGGGCCAGCCAGATCCCGTCCATGCCCTGGCGGATGGCCGAGGGCAGGTCGCCGGCTCCGACGCGCCGGGCGACGGCGGCCGTGGTGGCGTAGGCCAGGAAGACGAAGACGCTCACGGCGGTCATCAGGAGGGCCGAGGCGACGCCGAGACCGGCGAGCTGTGCCGTGCCCAGATGGCCGACGACGGCGCTGTCCGCCATGACGAAGAGCGGCTCGGCGACGAGGGCGCCGAAGGCGGGGACTGCCAGCATGACGATTTCGCGGTCATGCCGCCGTCGAGCGGCTCCGGGCCGCGCGGGGGCCTGTGTCATGTGCACCAATCTAATCGTCCACAGGTAAGAGATGCAAAGCTCTGGAGACCCTTACTTTGTGGCTCCGGGTGTGGGCTTGGGTACATCGCATGAAGCGATCTTGATCCGACTGGGCAACTTTTTCTTCTGCACAGCCGGTGGATGATGAAAACGCAGGTCACAGCCTTGTGGATGTCAAAGGTTTGGGCTTGTTCACAGGGCTGTCCACCGGCTCGTGCACAGGTTTCGCGGAGTTCTCCACAGCATTGGGCCAGTCGTCCACAGGGCCTGTGGATAACCAGATTGGCTGACGGTGCCGACGGGCCTACGGTGGTCCGGCGCTCGCTCCGTCCACCGGTTTCAGAAACGCCACAAATCCGGCGCGCGACAACTGGAGTTGGGCCTCTTATTTGTCAGTGCCGTGCCGTAGAACAGAGAGGCACGGCGAGGTCCGTTCCGGCGGACGGGAGGAGGTGGCTCGGTGAGCATTTCCGAGCCCTTGGACGACCCGTGGGCCGAGAGCGGACCCAGTGATCGTCTGCCCGCCTCCCGTCGCCGTGAGGACCGGGGCAGGGGCCGCGACGAGCAGCACGACCGCGGCCGGGACAACGGCGCGTGGGACGGCGGAGGCTCCGCGTTCGAAAGGGTGCCGCCGCAGGACCTCGAGGCCGAGCAGTCCGTGCTGGGCGGCATGCTGCTGTCCAAGGACGCCATCGCCGACGTCGTCGAGATCCTCAAGGGCCACGACTTCTACAAGCCGGCCCACGAGACCATCTACACGGCCATCCTCGACGTCTATGCCAAGGGCGAGCCGGCCGACCCCATCACCATCGCCGCGGAGCTGACCAAGCGCGGTGAGATCAACAAGGTCGGCGGGGCCTCGTATCTGCACAACCTCGTCCAGACGGTCCCCACGGCGGCCAACGCGGCCTACTACGCGGAGATCGTGCACGAGCGCGCCGTGCTGCGCCGCCTGGTCGAGGCCGGCACGCGCATCACACAGATGGGATACGCGGCCGACGACGACGTCGACGAGATCGTCAACCGCGCGCAGGCGGAGATCTACGCGGTCACCGAGCAGCGCACCAGCGAGGACTACCTGCCGCTCGGCGACATCATGGAGGGCGCGCTCGACGAGATCGAGGCGATCGGATCGCGCAGTGGTGAGATGACCGGGGTGCCCACCGGGTTCACCGACTTCGACTCGCTCACCAACGGCCTGCACCCGGGGCAGATGATCGTCATCGCCGCGCGTCCCGCGATGGGCAAGTCGACGCTCGCCCTGGACTTCGCGCGGGCCGCGTCCATCAAGAACAACCTGCCGAGCGTCATCTTCTCGCTCGAGATGGGGCGCAACGAGATCGCGATGCGCCTGCTGTCCGCCGAGGCCCGCGTCGCCCTGCACCACATGCGCTCCGGCACGATGACCGACGAGGACTGGACGCGCCTGGCACGCCGGATGCCGGACGTCTCGGCGGCACCGCTCTACATCGACGACTCCCCGAACCTGTCGATGATGGAGATCCGCGCCAAGTGCCGTCGCCTCAAGCAGCGCAACGATCTGAAGCTGGTCGTCATCGACTACCTCCAGCTGATGCAGTCCGGCGGTTCCAAACGCTCCGAGAGCCGTCAGCAGGAGGTCTCGGACATGTCCCGTAACCTCAAGCTGCTCGCCAAGGAGCTGGAGATCCCGGTCATCGCGCTCTCCCAGCTCAACCGTGGCCCGGAACAGCGCACGGACAAGAAGCCGATGGTCTCCGACCTGCGTGAGTCCGGGTCCATCGAGCAGGACGCCGACATGGTCATCCTGCTGCACCGCGAGGACGCCTACGAGAAGGAGTCCCCACGTGCGGGTGAGGCGGACCTGATCGTGGCGAAGCACCGAAACGGTCCGACGGCCACGATCACGGTCGCCTTCCAGGGCCACTACTCGCGCTTCGTGGACATGGCGCAGACCTGACCCGTTCCTGCTGAACTGAGGGCATGACGACACCTCATCAGGAAGAACTGCTGCCCGGTACCCGGCGGGCGCTGCTGCACAGGATCGCCGTCGCCCAGAGCGAAGGACGCGCGCCGTCGCTCGTCGCGGCCGTGGTGCGGGACGGGAAGACCGTGTGGACGGGGGCGCGGACGTCGGTGGAAGGACACGCTCCGGACGAGCACGTGCAGTACCGGATCGGTTCGATCACCAAGATCTTCACGGCCGTTCTGGTGCTCCGGCTGCGCGACGAGGGAGCGCTCGGTCTCACCGACCCGCTGGAGAAGCACCTGCCCGGTACGGGCGTGGGTGACGTGACCATCGCCGAACTGCTCGCACACAGCGCCGGGTTGGCCGCCGAGACGCCCGGTCCCTGGTGGGAGCGGACCCCTGGTTCCCTGCGCCCCGGCCTCGCCGACGTGCTGGGCGAGCGTCCCCTGGTGCACCCCGCCGGTCGGCGGTTCCACTACTCGAACCCCGGATACGCGTTGCTCGGCGCCCTGGTCGAGAAGCTGCGCGGCACCCCGTGGGAGGAGGTGCTTAGGTGCGAAGTGCTCGTACCTCTGGGCCTGCGTCGCACGACCGTGCGCGCGGAAGCGCCGCACGCGGGTGGCTGGGCGGTGCATCCATGGGCCGACGTGATGCTGCCCGAACCCCTGGAGGACCTCGGGGTGATGGCGCCCGCCGGCCAGTTGTGGTCCACCGCGGCTGATCTGGCGCGCTTCGCCGCCTTCCTGGCCGAGGGCGACGAACGGGTGCTGAGCGCCGAGTCGTTGCGGGAGATGAGGACACCGGCCGCGCCGGTCGAGGCGGCGGACGTGGCGAGCGGCTACGCGTACTGCCTGGGCATGGAGATCCGTCACCAGCACGGACGTTCTCTCGTCGGGCACACGGGTTCGCTGCCGGGCTTCCTCGCCTGCCTCACGATCGGCGTGGCGGACGACGTGAGCGCGGTGGTCCTGGCCAACTGCACGTCCGGACCGGCGCCGTTCACGGTGGCCGCCGACCTCGTCCGGATCGTCGCCGAGGCGGAACCACGTATCCCGGCTCCCTGGCAGCCGTTGCGAGAGGTGGATCCGGCGGGACTGGAGCTGGTGGGGCAGTGGTACTGGGGGACGTCCGCGTTCGCGCTCCGGCTCTCGGCCGACGGTCTCGTCTCGTTGGAGCCGCTGTCCGGCAACGGCCGGCGCTCGCGTTTCCGTCCGGCGGAGGACGGCACCTGGGTGGGCCTGGAGGGCTACTACGCAGGAGAACTCCTGAAGCCCGTACGGCGGCCGGACGGCTCGCTGAGCCATCTCGACCTGGGGTCGTTCGTGTTCACGCGTCAACCGTACGACGAGGGGGCTCCTGTGCCGGGCGGAGTGGACCCGGCGGGATGGCGGGGTATCGGTTAGCGTCCAGGAGTGCGTGCGGGGTCCTGTTTCACGTGAAACAGGACCCCGGGCCTTTGGTCACAGCGGCAGTTTGAAGCCCACGTGGGAGGCCGTGAAGCCGAGTCGCTCGTAGAAGCGGTGGGCATCGGCCCGGGTGTTGTCGGAGGTCAGCTGGACCAGTTGGCAGCCCTCGCGGCGGGAGGTGTCGATAGCCCACTTGACGAGCCTGCTTCCCAGACCGCTGCCGCGTTCGTCGGCGTGGACGCGGACCGCTTCGATGATCGACCGGGTGGCGCCGCGGCGGGAGAGTCCGGGAACGACCGTGAGCTGAAGCGTGCCGACGACGCGGCCTTCACGGACCGCGACGACCAGGTGCTGGTTCGGGTCGGCGTCGAGCCGCTCCAGCGCGGTCAGGTACGGGCTGAGGTCGTCCGGTGACTCGCGCCGCGCGCCCAGGGGGTCGTCCGCGAGCATGCCGACGATGGCGGGGACGTCGTCGGCGACCGCGGCCCGTATCTCCAGATCATCCATGCCGGCACCCTACGCGGGCACCGGCGCCTTCAGTGTTTCCACGGCCCGGACCAGGGGAGCGAGGTCGGGGTTCTCCGCCGCCGCGTCGAGGGCCTCGCGCAGGGCCGTGTCGTTGGTCGGCCGCGCCTCGTCCAGCAACTTGAGGCCGGCCTCGGTGACGTTGGTGTAGATGCCCCGGCGGTCGGTGGGGCACAGGTAGCGCTCCAGCAGTCCGCGGTCCTCGAGACGGGTGACCAGGCGCGTGGTGGCGCTCTGGCTGAGCACGACCGCGTCGGCGACCTGCTTCATCTGCAGGTGGCCCCCGTCGCCGTCGTGCTGTCGGCTCAGTACGTCGAGCAGGGAGTACTCCCGCACGCTCAGATCGTGCCGGGCCTGAAGGGCGCGCTCGATGCGGGCCTCGATCCTCCCGTGCAGCAGGGAGAGTGCGCACCAGCCCTGAGCGAGGGCGGTGAGCGCGGGGTCCGTGGCTGTCATGGGCGTTTCCTCCGTCCAGGAGCTGCTGACACCAGGGTAGAGCAAGCCCGCAATATAAGGCGCTTGCAAATAGTAGGCGTCTGCAACTATTGTCGGAGCACGCAAAGCGCTCCTGCAATCGTCTGGGAAGGTCTGTCCCCCATGCCTCTCGCGCTTCTGGCCCTCGCGATCGGGGCCTTCGGAATCGGAACCACGGAGTTCGTGATCATGGGCTTGCTGCCCGAGGTCGCGGGTGACTTCGGTGTCTCCATCCCCACCGCCGGCTATCTGGTGACCGGCTACGCGCTGGGCGTCATGCTCGGCGCCCCGCTGATGACCGTGCTCGGCACCAGGATCTCCCGCAAGCGGATGCTGATGCTGCTGATGGGACTGTTCATCGCCGGGAACCTGCTGTCCGCGCTGGCCCCGTCCTTCGGCCTCATGCTGACCGGGCGGGTGGTCGCCTCACTGGCCCACGGCGCCTTCTTCGGTATCGGCTCGGTGGTCGCGGCCGACCTGGTCGCCCCGGACAAGAAGGCCGGAGCCATCGCCCTGATGTTCACCGGACTGACCGTCGCCAATGTCGTCGGTGTTCCGCTGGGCACGCTCGTAGGCCAGTCCATCGGCTGGCGGGTCACCTTCGGCATCGTCGCCGCCCTCGGCGTCGTCGGCCTGGCCGGCATCGCCGGGCTGGTTCCCGACATGCCCAAGGCCGAGGGCGTGCGACTGCGGCACGAACTGGCCGCCCTGAAGAACGTCCAGATCCTGCTCGCCATGGCGATGACCGTCCTCGGATTCGGTGGCGTTTTCGCGGCCGTCACCTATATCGCGCCGATGATGACGCACGTCACCGGCTTCGCCGACGGCTCCGTGACCTGGCTGCTGGTCCTCTTCGGCCTCGGCATGGTCGGCGGCAATCTCATCGGCGGCAGGTACGCGGACCGCGCCCTGATGCCCATGCTGTACCTCTCCCTGGGCGCCCTCGCCGTCGTCCTCGCGCTTTTCACCCTGACCGCGCACAACAAGATCGCCGCCGCCGTCACCATCGCCCTCATCGGCGCCCTGGGATTCGCCACGGTGCCGCCCCTGCAGAAGCGGGTCCTCGACCAGGCGCACGGCGCCCCCACCCTGGCCTCGGCGCTGAACATCGGCGCCTTCAACCTCGGCAACGCGCTGTCCGCCTGGCTCGGCGGCCTCGTGATCGGGTCCGGCCTCGGCTACACCGCACCCAACTGGGTCGGTGCCGTTCTCGCCGCGAGTGCCCTGGTGCTGGCGTTCGTCTCGGCCGCTCTCGAGCGCCGCGACATCCCGCCCGCCACCGTGCTCGCCGGCCCGGTGACCACCGAGCGGCGGACCGCTGTCCCCCACTGACCCACAGGACCGGCAGGTACGGGGCCAGGGCCGTTCCCGCATCCGCCGACTCCTCACTCCGGCACTACCGGCATCACCCGCACCACAAGGAGAACCACCTCATGAGCACCACCACCGCCGTCGCCCCGCTCACCACCGCGGATGCCGAATCCCTGGTCGTCGCCGCACGTCAGGCCGCCGAGGCGGCCGGTGTGACGGTCAGCGTCACCGTCCTCGACGCGGGCGGGCACCTGCTCGCCTTCCGCCGGGACGACCGCGCCGTGCTGATCTCCGGGGAGACCAGCACCCGCAAGGCGTACACCGCGCTCCAACTGAACGCGCCGACCGCCGACCTCGTGGACGCCGTGCAGCCCGGAGGTCTCTTCCACACCCTGCCCACCGCACTCGACCGGCCGCTGCTGTTCATCGCAGGGGGTGTGCCCGTCCGGCGCGACGGCCGGCTGATCGGCGCGATCGGTGTCGGTGGTGGCGCCCCGGAGCAGGACCATGCCTTCGCCACGGCCGCCGTGGCGGCCCTCATCTGACGATGATGCCCACCGCACGTGACGACGCCGGCCCCGAAGCTCGGGGCCGGCGTCGTCACATCCGATGGACGTCAGGCCGCAGCGACCGTCACCGGTGCGAACCGTCGGCTCCAGTCCCCGGGCAGCTCCGTGATTCCGTACGTCATGACGGCGTTCGACGCGACGGACGCCAGCCCGCGTGCCTTCGCCCAGCTCAGCAGCTCTTCGTGCCGTACGTCGATGTCGGTGCGCAGCGGCCGGTCGGTGCGGGCGGCGAGCGAAGCGAGCAGGGCCTCGGCCGTCGCCGTGTCGCGGGCGATGAGCGGCCCCACGACATGGGTGTCCATGTTGGGCCAGGCGGCCGCGTAACCGATGATCCGTCCACCCTCCTCGGCGACGCGCAGCTGATCGGCGAAGGCGGGCAGGCGGGTGACGATGTGCGTTCGGTCGGCACCGAACACCTCCTCGTCGAGCCGGACGACCGAGGGGAGATCCTCCGCGGTCGCGGCCCGGGTGGCGACCTCCGCCCGGTCACCGGTGGGGACGAAGTGGCCGCGCAGCATCTCGGCACGTCCGGTGACCTTGAAACCGAGCTCCTCGTAGAGCGGCCGGCCGAAGGGGGTCGCGTGCAGGGTGAGGGGCGTGGTGCCCATCGCGGAGACGATGTGACGCATGAGCCGGCGCCCCACGCCCCGGCGGGCATGCCGTTCGGCGACCAGGACCATGCCGACGGCCGCGAGAACGGGCTGTTCCCGCGGTCCGTACTCGGTGACGACACAGGCGGTCACCAGACCACCGTCGGGATCGTCGATGCCGTAACCCTTCCCGGCCGCGAGGAGGAGGCCCCACTTGTGCTCCTCCCGTGGCCACCCCCGGTCCTCGGACAAGTCGGCGCAGGCGGTGAGGTCGCGGAGCGTTAGACGGCGGATGGGCAGAGAGGCAAGGGAAGGTGTCGGCACGCAGGTCAGGCTGTCCGACAGGGGGCTTCGGCGTCCACCCGTTTCAGGAGACTCGTGCGAGCTTTTGGCCATGCCGTGGTCACAGGCGGAGCGCGGACACGGGCACGGGATGTTTCACGTGAAACATACGAGAACGGCGCGTGGCCGCTTCCTTCCCCCGGAGGCGAAGGAAGCAGGAGCCGTTAACCTCGTCGCTCATGGCGAGGCTGCATCTCTTCGATCTCGACGGCACCCTGCTCCACGGCACCTCGGCTCCCGTGGAGATCTCGCGGTAACTGGGACTGGAGGCCGAGGCGATGGCCCTTGACCGGGCGATCTCCTCCGGTCTGATCGGGCCACCGGAGTACGCCACACAGGTGCACGCCCTCTGCGCCGGTCTCACCGAGGCGCATGTGACGGCGGCGTTCGAAGCGGCTCCATGGCTGGCCCGTATCTGCGTCGGACAAGGGCCTGTTCGGCTCTGTGTCGGTCTCCGTCGCGATCAACGCAGACCGGCATCCGAGTGGCCTCGTGACCCACTCCTACACGGGGCGGGACCTCTGGGAAGCGTCTCTGATTGGCTTGGTGATCCCCTGTATAGCCCAGGGATGTAAGCCGATCGCCTTCGTGCCCTGGTGCTGAACAGCGGGAGCTGTCAGCCCTCGTGGCACGTCCCTCCGGACGCTGGTCGGTGAGCTCTCGCGACCTCACCGAGGAGGGCGCCCGACGTCGCCTGGGCGCCGAGCATGCGCGTGGCAGTCTGTCACAGAGTCACTACGGATCGCTAATCCGGCTGGCGACCCTACGAACTGGTGCGGGCCGTGTAAGGTCCGGGCGTCACCCCAGGTCGGGGGCGTGCATGGCGCGTACGCCCTCGATGTTGCCGTCCAGGTAGTGCCGCAGCGACAGCGGTACCAGGTGGACGGAGGCGATTCCGACGCGGGTGAACGGCACGCGGACGATCTCGTACTCGCCGACGGGTTCGTCGACCTCCGGGCCGTGGCGCAGGGACGGGTCCATGGATTCCAGGCGGCATACGAAGAAGTGCTGCACCTTCACGCCGGTGGCGCCGCCGTCCTCGCCGATGTGCTCCACGGTGTCGACGAAACAGGGCACCACGTCGGTGATCTTCGCGCCGAGCTCCTCGTACACCTCCCGGTGCAGGGCGTCCACGACGGTGGAGTCCTCCGGCTCCACCCCGCCGCCCGGGGTGAGCCAGTAGGGATCCACGCCGGGTTTGGTGCGCTTGATCAGAATCAGGTTCTCGCCGTCCAGCAGAACGGCTCGGGCGGTGCGCTTGACCACGGGTCGGACGGTCATGGAGGAAATGTGGCCCGGCTGGTTCCACGTGAAACATCGCGGGAGGGCAGCGGCCGGCTTCCCGCGGTGGGACACCGGACCGGCGGGTCAGCACCAGCCGGTGGCCGCCCGCTCCAGCCACTCGTGGGCCCGCGCGATGTGCGGCATCGCCAGCGTGCCGGTGCGGACCACCAGGAAGTACGTGCGCAGCGGAGGCACCGTCGGTTCGTGCAGGGGCACCACGTCACCCCGCCCGAGCGCGCCCGCGCACAGGTAGCGGGGCAGCACCGCCAGCCCCGCTCCCGCCACGGCGCAGGCCAGCACCGCGCGTAGATCCGGGACGATGACGGTGCCCGGGGCGACGGGGCGGGAATCGAAGACGGAGGCCCAGTAGCGGGCGACGAAGGGCAGCGACTCGTGCACCTCGACCACCGGGACGTGTTCCAGGACCGACGGGCCCGTGCGGTGGAGCGTGCCGGAGCCGATCCGCTCGGCCCAGCGCGGGGCGGCGACCAGGACGTGCTCCTCGTCGCAGAGCGCGGTCGCCGAGAGCAGGGCGCCGCGCGGCCGGACCGTGCTGATGGCCAGATCATGATGTCCGGCGGCCAGTCCCTCGAGGACCTCCTCGGCGGTGCCGAAGGAGGCACGCAGGGCGAAGCTTTGGCCGTCCTCGCCGGTCAGCTCCGTGAGCGCGGGCAGTGCCCGCTCGGCGGTGAACTCCGGAGGGCCGGCCAGATGCAGCGTCCGTAAGGAGGAGTCCTCCTCCAGGCCGGACTCGGCTATCTCCACCAGGGCGTCGAGGTGCGGTGCCGCCTTGTGGGCGAGCTCGTCCCCGATGGTCGTCGGTGTCACACCGCGCGCCTGCCGAAGGAACAGGGGCCGCCCCAGCTGCCGTTCCAGCGTCCGTATCTGCGAGGTGACGGCCGGCTGGGAGAGGCCGAGCAGGGCGGCGGCGCGGGTGAAGGAACCGGCCCGGTGCACGGTCACGAAGGTCCGCAGCAAGGCCAGATCCACGCCACATCCTCCCTCGCCGGTCCCGTCCCGGGTCCGGATGTCCAACCATAAATAAGTCGATAGGTCGCTGTCGCTACTGTGATTGGACACTGACACTGAGTCAACTAGCCTTGGTCACGCGGTTCTTCGCGCGTGGAACCGAGGACGGTCCGAGCCACGAGGGGGGAGGCTCGGACCGTCCGCCGCAGTGTGTCGGGCGCCTGCCGGCCCGGCCGGTCAGCCGGCTGATGCGTCCAGGGCGCGCAGGACGTCCGCGACCAGGTCCTCCGGGTCCTCGGCGCCCACGGAGAAGCGGATGAAGCCCTCCGGCACCGCGTCCCCGCCCCAGCGCCCGCGCCGCTCCGCCGTGGACCGTACGCCGCCGAAGCTCGTCGCGTCGTCCACGAGCCGCAGCGCGTCGAGGAAGCGGTCCGCACGCGCGCGCGTGGGCAGCGTGAAGGACACCACGCACCCATAGCGCCGCATCTGCTGCGAGGCGATCCTGTGCGAGGGGTCGTCGGGCAGCCCCGGATAACGCAGCCCCGTGACCTCGGACCGCTCCCGCAGCGCCCGGGCGAGCGTCAGCGCGGTGGCGTTCTGCCGGTCGACGCGGAGCTGGAGCGTGGCGATCGAGCGGTGCGCGAGCCAGGCCTCCATGGGCCCCGGAATGGCACCGACGATCTTGCGCCAGCGGCGGACGGCGGCCATGGCCTCGGCGTTCCGGCCGGTGACGTACCCCAGGAGCACGTCGCCGTGCCCGGTGAGCTGCTTGGTGCCGCTGGCCACCGCGAAGTCGGCGCCGAGCTCCAGTGGGCGCTGGCCGAGCGGCGTCGCGAGGGTGTTGTCCACGGCGACCAGGGCACCGCGCGCGTGCGCGGCCTCGGCCAGCCGTCGTACGTCGCACACGTCGAGCCCCGGATTCGAGGGCGTCTCGATCCACAGCAGTTTCGCGCCGTCGAGGACCTCGAGCTGGGCGTCGCCGCCCGTCGGCGCGGTCCGTACCTCGATGCCGTACGTCTCCAGCTGCTCCCGCACCAGGGGCAGGGCCTGATAGCCGTCGTTCGGCAGGACGACCGTGTCCCCGGCGCGCAGCTGGGAGAAGAGAACCGAGGAGATCGCGGCCATGCCCGAGGCGAACACCAGGGCCTCGACATCGTCCCGGCCGGGCGCCTCCAGCTCGCCGATGGCCCGTTCCAGCAGCGTCCAGGTCGGGTTCTCGTCCCGGCCGTAGGTGTACGGGCCGGTGGGGTCGCCCGGCAGATGGAAGTGGGCGGCGAACACCGGCCCGGGCAGGGTCGGCTCGTGCTTGACCGGCTCGGGCAGCCCGGCCCGCACCGCGCGGGTGCCGTCGCCCGCCCTGTCCGGCAGCGCCGGCCCGTGGCCCGCACCCGTCGTCGAATCGTTCATGCCGCTCGTCCTTCCACCTGCTCGCGTACCGCGGCGAGCAGTCCGGTGCTCGCCGCCTCCACCATCTCAAGACACGCGTCGAATCCGTCCGCGCCCCCGTAGTAGGGGTCCGGTACGTCGAGATCGTCGCCGGCGGCGGGATCGTAGGAGCGCAGCAGACGCACCTTGTCCGCGTCCCGTTGTGTGGGCGCGAGGCGGCGCAGTGCCCCGAGGTGGCCGGAGTCGAGCGCGATGACGGCATCGAGGCGGGCGAACCAGGACGGGTCGAACCGCCGGGCCGTGTGGCCGGCGTCATAGCCGTTCTCCCGCAGCACGGTCACCGTGCGGGGATCGGCGCCCTCGCCCTCGTGCCAGCCGTCCGTACCGGCGCTGTCCACCTCGACCAGACCGTCGAGTCCGGCCTCCGCCACCTGCGCGCGGAAGACGGACTCGGCCATCGGGGAGCGGCAGATGTTGCCGGTGCAGACGAAGCAGACGCGGTAGGTCATCGGCTTCAGTCCCTGTCGGGCAGGACGACGTTGAGCGCCCAGGAGACGACGGAGATGATCAAGCCACCCAGCACGGCCGTCCAGAAGCCCTCCACGTGGAAGCTCAGGTCGAGCTGGTCGGCGAGCCAGGAGGTGAGCAGCAGCATCAGCGCGTTCACCACCAGGGTGAACAGCCCGAGCGTCAGGATGAGCAGGGGGAGGCTCAGCAGCTGCACAACCGGCTTGACCAGGGAGTTCACCAGTCCGAAGAGCAGTGCGACCAGGAGGAGCGTGCCTATCTCCTTGCCCGTGCTGTCACCGGTCAGGGTGATGTCGTCGAGCAACCACACCGCGACCGCCAGGGCGCCCGCGTTGGCGATCGTCTTGACTAGGAAATTCATCATGTGTCTGATCGTGGCAGACACGATCGGACTCGGGCAGTGAGGCAGGGGCGGGACAGGCGATGAAAGCATTCCGGCTGGACGAACTGGAGGCGGAGCGCGCCGCCAACGACGGGGCATACCTGCAGTTCCTGCGCGAGCGGAACATGTCGGTCGGCCTCTACGCCCTGGACGCCGGCGCCCAGGATCCGCAGCAGCCGCACAGCCAGGACGAGGTGTACTTCGTCGTCAGCGGCCGCGCGGCGATCACCGTCGGCATGGAGACCACCCAGGTGGCACGCGGCAGCGTCGTGTACGTACCGGCCGGAGTGGCCCACAAGTTCCACCACATCAGCGAGGATCTGCGGGTTCTGGTGGTGTTCTCTCCCCCCGAGAGCTGAGGAGCGCCGTCGGGGTTCCCTAGGGGAACGGTCAGGGACGGACAAGGGATCCGAGCCCCCCGCCGGAGCACCCGCCGCCCTAGCATCGAGTGCAGGACATCATCGACACGACCCGGCACTCGGCGGGCGGAGAGGTAAGGACGAGGGCGATGCGAGAGATCTTCACGGGACTGCCGTGGTGGGTGAAGTGGATCGCGGTGCCGGTCATCGCCCTGGTCGTGTTCGGCGGGCTGATAGCGAGCGTGGTCGGCTTCGTGATCGGACTGCTCTTCAAGGCGCTGGTCTTCGTGGCGCTGGTCGGCGGACTGATCTACGTCGTACGGAAGTTCACATCGAGTTCCTCGTCGCGCAGCGACTGGTGAGCCGAGGGGGACCGGTGAGGCGGTAACAGGAATCACCGGTTCCCTCGGGCGGGGGAAGTTTCTCCGGCGGGCCGTCCGCATGCGGTGACAGCCCGTTAGAGTCCGGAACTCGACGCGGGGACGATCCCCGTGAGCGGCGACCCCTCACCCGTGTTCCCCGCACGGGCTGCCCCCTCGCGTTTCGGGAGTGACCCTTGGCCACGACTGGCACCGGCTCCGCGCAGCTGACCGCGGTCCCCCCGCAGCCCCGCTCGCCGACGCCCCCCGCACCGCCGCCCACCGCCACCCTCATCGGCTCCGTCCAGCGAGCCATGCGCCTGCTGGAGACCGTCGCCGGGCACGGCTACGGGGCTCCCGCCAAACAACTGGCCCGCGAGACCGGACTGGCGCTCCCCACCACGTACCACCTGCTGCGCACCCTGGTGCACGAGGGCTATCTGCGCCGCGACAAGGGGCTGTTCTTCCTGGGGGAGGCGGCAGAGCGGCTGAGCAGCAGCGGAGCGGAGCAGAAACGTCGCAGCACGGTGGCCGATGCCCTCGCCCGCTGGCGGGACGCGATCGGCGCCCCCGTGTACTACGCCGTGTACCGCGAGGGCGAGATCGACGTCGTCTGCGTCTCCGACACCCCCGCCCATCCCGCGGTCGAGGAGTGGGCCGACTTCCGGGAGACCGGACACGCCCACGCGATCGGCCAGTGCCTGCTCTCCCAGCTCGACGAGGACGCCCGCCGCGACCACCTCGACCGCCACCCCGTGCGGTCCGTCACCCCGTACACCGTGCGCGACGACCACAGCCTGCTGAGGCGCCTGGAGCGGACGCGGCGCATGGGACCCGTGATGGAGCGCCAGGAGTACGTGCTGGGCACGGTCTGTGCGGCGATCCCCGTCACCGTCGGCTCCGTGGCCGCGTCGGTGGCCATCTCGCTGCCCACGCACCAGGCCGACCGGCTCGTCCCCGCGACACAGCGACTGCAGGCCGAGATGGAGTGCTTCGTCGGGTCACTCACGCTGTCTATCAGTATCTGAAAACTCACTCCTTGTGATCTGCTGTGTACGTTCAGCAAGATTCCCTCTGGTGTCAGGGTCCATGCCCGGCCAGTCCGTGGCGAATGACGGGGTAGGCGATGCGCGAATCCGTACAGGCAGAGGTCATGATGAGCTTTCTCGTGTCGGAGGAGCTGTCCTTCCGCATCCCGGTGGAGCTCCGCTACGACACCTGTGATCCCTACGCCGTGCGGCTGACCTTCCACTTGCCGGGGGACGCCCCCGTGACCTGGGCGTTCGGCCGGGAGCTGCTGATCGACGGCGTCGGACGGCCGTGCGGGGAGGGCGACGTACGCGTCTCGCCGGTGGACCCCGACGTACTGGGCGAGGTGCTGATCCGGCTTCAGGTCGGCAGCGACCAGGCACTGTTCCGTTCGTCGACGGCGCCGCTCGTGGCCTTCCTCGACCGCACCGACAAGCTGGTGCCACTGGGCCAGGAGGGGGCGCTCGCCGACTTCGACGCCCACCTCGACGACGCACTGGACCGGATCCTGGCGGAGCAGAGCGCCGGCTGAAGCGTTACGCCAGTCGGGTGGACCGGTGGCGGAACGCTTCAGCGCGCTCCGCCCGCCACGCGGGACATCAGCGCTTACGGCGCCTGCCCCGCCCGCCGCGCCCCACGGCCGGCCGCGCGTCCGATGCCTGCCCGGCTCCCTGCGTCTGTGCCGGTCCGTGTCCCTGCGCCTGAGCCGTCGGGCGGTCGGCGGAGACCACCAGCGCGGCCAGGGCCGTGGTCACCGGCACCGAGGCCACCAGGCCGATCGAGCCGATCAGGGTGCGCACGATCTCCTCCGCGACCAGCTCGCTGTTGGCGACCGTCCCCACGCTGCTCTGCGCGATGGAGAACAGCAGCAGCAGCGGCAGCGCGGCGCCCGCGTAGGCGAGGACCAGCGTGTTGACCACGGACGCGATGTGATCGCGGCCGATGCGGATGCCCGCGCGGTACAGCCCGCGCCAGCCTGTCGACGGGTTGGCCTCGTGCAGCTCCCAGACCGCGGACGTCTGGGTGACCGTCACGTCGTCGAGGACACCGAGCGAACCGATGATGACGCCGGCCAGCAGCAGACCGCTCATGTCGATCCCGGGATACAGCCCGTGGATCAGACCGGTGTTGTCGTCGGTGTTGCCGGTCAGCGCGGCCCACTCGATGAACACCGAACCCAGGAAGCCGATCAGCAGCAGCGAGATCAGTGTGCCGAGCACCGCCACCGACGTACGCGCCGACAGCCCGTGGCACAGGTACAGCGCGATCAGCATGATCGCGCTCGCCCCCACCACCGCCACGACCAGCGGGTTCGACCCCTGCAGGATCGCGGGCAGGATGAAGAAGTTGAGCACCAGGAAGCTGATCGCCAGTGCGACCAGCGCCATGACGCCGCGCAGCCGCCCCACGGCCACGACGGCGAGCGCGAAGACGCCCGCGAGCAGCGCCAGCGGGAAGCGCCGGTTCACATCGGTGACCGAGTACTGGAGGTCCTCGGGCGCGGAGGGCTCGTAGGCCACCACGACCTTCTGGCCCTCGTGCAGTTGCCGGGACTGGTCCGGCTGCACGATCTCGTTGAACGTACGGCCCTTGTCGTCACCGGTGTCGACCCGGATCGTCGCCTTCTTGCAGGTGCCGTCCGCCTGCTGCTGGGCGGAGGAGCCCTCGGCGGTGGAGGTGTCGCCGGTCGGGACGCCTCCGGAGGCGTTGACGGACTGACAGCTCAGCTCGACCACCTTGGTGACCGTGGCGTGCTGCGTCTGCCGGTCGAAGCCGACGCCGGTGCGCTCGTGCGCCGGGGCACCGCCCGGCCACAGCACGGCGAGCCCGATCAGCACCGCCGCCGCGAACGGGATGAGGATCGCCGCGATGACCTTGCGCAGGTGCTGGGAGACGGGCGCCGCCGGGCCGTGACCGTGGCTGTGCCCGTGCCCGTGGGCGTGGCCGCCGCCGTCTCCGGCGCCGGGCGCGCGCGACGGTTCGGGCGGTGGAAACGGAGGAGGTTGAGTGGGGGTCACCGCCCGATCATCGCAAGAACGGGATGGGGCCCTCTGTTCACCGCGCCAGAAATGACGCTAGCGTGGAGTCGCTTTTGTACACGCGGGAGCTCGGAGCACCGGGCTGAGAGGGCGCTGACCTCCGTCCCAGCGACGTTTCACATGAAACATCACCGAAGGCGAGTGATGTTTCCCACGGAACGTCGGCAGACGGAAACCGCTGCGTCGACCGCCGAACCTGTTACCGGGTAATGCCGGCGTAGGGAGTAGGTCTCATGACCAACAAGGACGCACGCACGCCTGCCTCCACGCAGAACTCCGCCCAGGAGGAGAACACGGAGGCCGGGAAGTCCGTCGGCTGGCACAAGGCGTACGTCGAGGGCACACGCCCCGGCCTGCGGGTGCCGGTCCGCCAGGTGCACCTCACCAACGGGCGGTCGGTCACGCTGTACGACACATCGGGCCCGTACACCGATCCGCTCGTCGACACCGACGTCCGCCGGGGCCTGGCTCCGCTGCGGGAGAACTGGATCATCTCCCGCGGTGACACGGAGGAGTACGCGGGCCGTCCCGTCCGTCCCGAGGACGACGGGATCAAGCACACCTCTCCGCGCGGGGGCCTGCGCAATCTGGACGCCGTGTTCCCCGGCCGGCCGCGCCTGCCGCGCCGGGGCCGCGCGGGTCAGGCGGTCACACAGCTCGCGTACGCGCGCCGTGGCGAGATCACGCCCGAGATGGAGTACGTGGCGATCCGGGAGAACGTCGTGCCCGAAGTGGTCCGCGAGGAGATCGCGGCGGGCCGGGCGGTGCTGCCGGCCAACGTCAACCACCCGGAGATCGAGCCGATGATCATCGGCAAGCGGTTCCTGGTGAAGGTCAACGCCAACATCGGCAACTCGGCGGTGACGTCCTCCATCGAGGAGGAGGTCGAGAAGATGACCTGGGCGACCCGCTGGGGCGCCGACACGGTTATGGACCTCTCCACCGGCCGGAACATCCACACCACCCGCGAGTGGGTGCTGCGGAACTCCCCCGTCCCCATCGGCACCGTGCCGCTCTACCAGGCCCTGGAGAAGGTCGACGGCCGGGCCGAGGAACTGACCTGGGAGATCTACAAGGACACGGTCATCGAGCAGGCCGAGCAGGGCGTGGACTACATGACGGTCCACGCGGGCGTGCGTCTGGCGTACGTGCCGCTCACCGCGAACCGCAAGACCGGCATCGTCTCGCGCGGCGGCTCGATCATGGCCGCGTGGTGCCTGGCGCACCACAAGGAGTCGTTCCTGTACGAGAACTTCGAGGAGCTCTGCGAGATCCTCGCCGCGTACGACGTCACGTACTCGCTCGGCGACGGCCTGCGGCCCGGGTCCATCGCGGACGCCAACGACGAGGCGCAGTTCGCGGAGTTGCGCACGCTCGGGGAACTCAACGCGGTCGCGAAGCGTTTCAACGTTCAGACCATGATCGAAGGCCCGGGGCATGTCCCGATGCACAAGATCAAGGAGAACATCGACCTTCAGCAGGAGATCTGCGATGAAGCCCCGTTCTATACGCTCGGCCCGCTGACGACGGACGTCGCGCCCGCGTACGACCACATCACGTCCGGCATCGGCGCCGCGATGATCGCCTGGTGGGGCACGGCCATGCTCTGCTACGTCACGCCCAAGGAGCACCTGGGCCTGCCCAACCGTGACGACGTCAAGACCGGCGTCATCACCTACAAGATCGCAGCCCACGCCGCCGACCTCGCCAAGGGCCACCCGGGTGCCCAGGAGTGGGACGACGCGCTGTCCGACGCCCGCTTCGAGTTCCGGTGGGAGGACCAGTTCAACCTCGCTCTCGACCCGGACACGGCACGCGAGTTCCACGACGAGACCCTGCCGGCGGAACCCGCCAAGACGGCCCACTTCTGCTCGATGTGCGGCCCGAAGTTCTGTTCCATGAAGATCAGTCAAAGCATCACGGAGCGGTTCGGCGGTACGGCGGCCGAGGGGGCCTCCCCCGAGGAGATCGCCGAGGGCATGCTCCAGAAGTCCAGGGAGTTCGCCGAGGCGGGCAACCGGGTGTACCTCCCGCTGGCCGACTGAGTCCTTCCCGGGAATCCGGTCCGGTGTGCCGCGTACCGGACCGGATTCTCCGGCTCCGTCACCTCGTGGTGTCGTGCGGGTGACGGCGGAGGCCCCTTGAACCCAAGGGGTCGCCGCCCGGGTCCTGGGCGTGGAACGGCGGACAACGCCGTGAGCGCCGAACCATGGGACCGATCGGGCACCTCTCGCACCACTCCGTGCTCAGATTCCCGCGCCTGCGTGGGGGAACTGCCTCCGGACATGACCGGCTGGCGGGACGAGACAGCCGAGGAGAGCGAGCGGCTGCGAGCGGAGGGAGGAGCTCCGCTGTGGAACGGTCCGCGGTACGCCGTCGATTCCCTGGACGTCTCCCGTACCGCTCTCGAAGAGAAGTCCGAGGTGCACCTGAGGCTCCGTCCGACCGACTACTGCACCTTCCTGGCCGCGCGACAACTCGACCGCCGGCTTCCGGACGGTACGACGCCCCGGTCCCGTTACCTGGATCCGGACGAGCCGTCGAAGGCCCCCTCCTTTCTGCAGTGCGGCCTGGGCGTCAATGCCGCGGTGGTCACCGCCGACGACATGCTCGTGGTGACCCGACGCGGCGATCGGGTCCGTACGGCACCGGGCGTCTGGAACTCCTCCGTCAACGAGGGACTGTCGAGACACATCGATTCCTCCGGGAGGAACGCGTCCGATCTCCACGCGGTGACCCGCCGCGGAATGCGGGAGGGACTGTCCCTGGAGTTCCACGCATACTCGCTCGACCTCCTGGCCCTCGTGCTGGACGTGGACGGTCGGGGCTGGGGCGCCCACTTCCACGCACGGCTGAAGGACCTCGGAAGCACGGGCCTCAAGACGCGCATGAGCCGGGGCGTCGCCGACCGGTGGGAGCACCGGACCATCGACTTCGTCCCCTTCCGTCCGGCGACGGTGGTCAGGTACCTGCTGCGGGAGGACCGCGTCCACCGGTGGGCGGTGACGGCACCCACGCTGTTCCACCTCGCTCTCGTGCACGCCTTCGGCCGCTCGACCGTCGAACGGGTCGAGACGCGGATTCTCCGCCGCCTGTGGTGCACACCAGCCTCGTGCGGTCATCGACGGAGCTTTCCGGGACATCCGTCGTGAACACGGCGGAAGCCGGGACGAGACCGAGGAGGGGACGGCTCAGAAGCCGAAGGGGTTCGCGGCGGCGGGCAACCGCGTGCGCCTGCCGATCGCGGACCGGGCGTTCGCCGCGGGCGACGCGGGGGCGGTGCCCGTCGTGGGTGCCGCTTCCGCGGGGCGGCAGGTGTGGTGGCCCCTCCCCTTCGCCGGGGCGGGTGGGCAGACTGGCCCCATGACAGCGAGTCCGATGAGCAAGGGGTCCAATCTTCCCGTCGATGCCCGCGTGGTGCGCGTTGTGCTCGCTTGGGCGGCCGGGGCCGGTGTGCCCGACATCGATGCCTCGGCGCTGCTCCTCACGGAGGCCGGGCGGGTGCGGGACGACGGGGACCTCGTCTTCTACAACCAGCCTCGTCACACGTCCGGCGCCGTGACGCATCTCGGGAAACAGCGCGGAGCGCGGGACACGACCGACACCGTGGAGGTGGACCTGGGGGCCGTGGAGGGGGCGGTCGAGCGGATCGTGCTGTGCGCGTCGGCGGACGGCGGGACGTTCGGGCAGGTGCCGGGACTGGTGCTCAGGCTGCTCGACGCCGGGGCGGGGACCGAGCTGGCCCGGTTCGACATGGCGGCGGGGACGGAGACCGCGTTCATCGGCGGCGAGTTGTACCGACGGCAGGGGAAGTGGAAGTTCCGGGCGGTGGGGCAGGGGTATGCCTCCGGACTCGCGGGTCTGGCCACGGACTTCGGCATCACCGTGGACGACGCGCCCCCGGCCTCGTCCGCTTCCCCCGTGGCCGCCACGCCCCCGGTCCCGTCCGCTTCCCCCGTGGCCGCCACGCCCCCGGTCCCGTCCGCTTCCCCCGTGGCCGCCGCGCCCCCGGTCCCGTCCGCTTCCCCCGTGGCCGCCGCGCCCCCGGCCCCGCCGGTCTCATCCGCGGCCACCTCGGCCCCGGTTCCGCCGCCCCCGCCCGTGCCTCCCGCCGTGCCGGCCGCGCCCGCCCAGCAGTCTGCCGTGCCCCACCCCCACCCCGGTGCTCCGCGGCTCACCAAGGGCGAGGAGAGGCTGCCCGTCGACATGCGCAAGCGGTTGTCGCTGCGCAAGGAACAGGTGGCGGTCAGTCTGCGCAAGCACGGGGCCGCCGAGGTCACCGCACGCGTCATCCTCGTACTCGACGCCTCCGGGTCCATGTCCTTCCTGTACTCCAAGGGGGTCGTGGCCGACGTCGTCGAGCGGATGGCGGCGGTCGCCGCGCAGCTGGACGACGACGGTGAGATGCAGGCCTGGACGTTCGCCTCGAACCCGGCCCGGCTGCCGGATCTGCGGCTGGGTGAGCTTCCCGAGTGGCTGCGGCTGCATGTGCGGGTGGGGGAGGTGGGCCTGTTCCGGCGCGGACGGAAGAAAGGGCTGGAGCCCAGCCAGGTCGACATGCGGGAGGTGGGCATCCAGAACGAGGAGCAGAAGGTCATCGCCGAGGTGCGGGCGTTCGTCCGGGGCGAGCCCACGTCCGCTCCGACCCTCGTCCTGTTCTTCTCCGACGGCGGCGTCTACCGCAACAAGGAGATCGAGCGCGAGCTCCGTGAGGCGGTGGAGGAACCGGTCTTCTGGCAGTTCGTGGGGCTGGGAAAGTCAAATTACGGCGTGCTGGAGCGGTTCGACACGCTGCCGGGACGCCGTGTCGACAACGTCGGGTTCTTCGCCGTCGACGACATCAGCACCGTGCCGGACGCGGAGCTGTACGACCGTCTGCTCTCCGAGTTCCCGCAGTGGATCACGGCCGCGGGACGGGCGGGCATCCTCTGAGACCCGGCCCGGCCCGGCCCGGCCGTCCGGCCCGTCGTCGGATCCGTCCATCCGGCTCGCGCCTCCGGTACGGAGAGCGCAAGCCGACGGACGGGCCGCCCGGCTACTCCGGCCGGTGCTCCGGTCCCCCGAAGTCCGGGCTCGAGTAGTCCGGGCTGGAGTAGCTCGGCCGTGTGCCACGGGCCGCTCCCTCCTCCGGGCTGGAGAAGCCCGGCCGGCCGTACCCCAGGTGCGGGATACGGCTGGTCGGCGGAGGCGGTGCCGTGTGCTGCAGCGCGGTGACCGTCGCCGGGTCGGTGAGCGCGTCCCGCAGGAACGGCAGGATCCCCCGCTCCAGCAGGGCATCGCGCCAGGCGTCCCTGGCCAGGGCCACCTCCCCGTCGAGTTCGTCGTACGACCTGCCGAGCGCCGAGGGCTTGTTGCGCAGTGCGGTGAGCAGCAGGCCCACGGCGGCGACGAGGATGGCGACCGCCGTCACCGCGCCGAACACCCACCCCGTGGTGAGCATGGTCCGGGCGAACGCGGCGTCGGGGTCGAGCATCCGCAGGACGTAGCCGACGAGCAGGAAGATCGCGGCCGCGGTTCCGGCCAGGACGGGTGCCAGGACGGCGACGACGGCGAGGGCGCCGGCCCCGGTGGTCTCGGCGACCTCTCCCATGGTGGCGGCGAGCCCCATCGCGTTCGTGCCCGGCTCGGTGGGGCCGGACTCACGGACGGACGGGGTGGACGACTCCGGTGGCCGGCGCCGTTCCTCGCGGACCTTCACATAGTGCTGGTACTCGGTCGCCGCGGCCGTCGTGATGATCGCCGTGGCGTCGAGTGCCATCGTGCGCAGTTGTTCCGAGTTGAGCCGCTGTCCGACCGCGGCCAGTTCCGGGTGGTGTGGTGCGGAGCGCAGCGCCTCATCGAGAATCCGCTGGTATTCCCGGCGGTCCTCGCTCAGCAGGTGCTGCGGAACGCTGTTCATGTGCATCCCCCGATGCTCCGTAGGGCTTGGGGCTCGGCATGCTGACGAGCCGTCGGGCAGAAACGGAGGGGAGCCTGCTACGGATAAGCCGATGGTAGAGCGGTGACGGCGCGCGGTGACAGGGGGTTTACCGAAATTGGCACGTGCACGGGGCGGTTTCGGGCCGCACGGTCACGGCCCGCTGAACCGTCAGACGCCCAGCGGCAGTTGCTGGACCAGCAGTTTTCCGGCCATGGTGACCCCGCCGTCCATCGCGATGGCGAGTCCGTCGGCGTAGACATGAGGTCCGGTGACCACGGGGCCGCTGTCGTCCTCGTCGTCCTCGGAACCGACCTGACCCGTCAGATAGGGGATCGGGCTGTGGCCGTGAACGACCCGGGTGCCGCCGTACGTATCCAGCAGGGAGCGCACCGCGTCGGCGCCGCCCTCGTCACGGAAGGAGAACCGCTTGGTGAACTTGCGGAACAGGTCCCAGACCTCGTCGGCGTCGTTGCGGGTGAGCGTCTCGCGGACGGTGTCGTTGACCTCTTCGATGGAGCGGCCGTAGTCGAGGTAGGCGGTGGTGTCGGAGTGCAGCAGCAGATGGCCGTCGACCGCCTCGACGGCGTCGAGGCGGGACATCCACTGCAGGTGGTGGTCCTGGAGGCGGTCCATGTCGGTCTTCTGCCCGCCGTTGAGCAGCCAGGCCGCCTGGAAGGTGGCGGTGCCGGCCCCGGAGTTGACGGGGGTGTCGCCGAACCGCTTGGCGCCGATCAGCAGCAGCTCGTGGTTGCCCATGAGGGCCTTGCAGTAGCCGCCGGCGGCGGCGGCCTCGGCGGACAGCCGCATCACGAGGTCGATGACGCCGATGCCGTCCGGGCCGCGGTCGGTGAAGTCGCCGAGGAACCACAGCCGCGCGGTGCCGGCGCACCACTGGCCCGCCGGGTCGAGCAGGCCCTGCTCCTGGAGGGCGGCCACCAGCTCGTCGAGGTAGCCGTGGACGTCGCCGACCACGTACAGCGGTCCCTGGCCGGTGGCGGGCTGCGGGGCGGGGGCGGACGCGGGGTCGACGGTCACCTGAACAGTGTCACCCCGATTGATGATGGGGAGGTCCCGCTGGGTGGGTGTGTATCCCTCCGGGTAGGTCTCCTCGGAGGGCGGGACGACGTCGCCGGGGTGCGTGCTCTGGGCGTACGGACCGGTCTCGTGGACGTACGCGGGTACCCGGAAGTCGCGCAACGTCGCCGTCCGCTCCACCTCGGGTCCCTGACCGGCCCCCTGAGTCATCGACCCCTCCACCATCGCGCCGCTTCTGCACCGCGTCGGACTGCCTGGTCGCAGCGGCCCGCGGTGTCGTGGGCCCATCATAGGAATGCGGATCGCGCCGTGTGATGACCCAGGGGTGGTGAATCAGAGCAAGACTCCGGTTCACCGCGGCTTTCGCCCCGTTTGAGGCGGTCTTCGTCCGCCCTGGACTCGCCCCTGCCGCGCGCTTCCGCCAGTGACCGGCCACCATCGTGTTCCGGGGGCCCGCCTGTTTCGCCCGGAGGGGCGACCGGAGAGCCCTTTCTTTCCTCTCCTCCGGGTCGCCGCGGAACTGCCGCTTCCCCCCTCCGGAAGCGGAAGCTCCACGCTCCGACCGCGATACGCCCCACCGTGGCGCCCCCGCATCCCGACCACCGGGGCTCCCGCAGGCGCCCATCCGCGGGAGTGGGGTGTGGTGGTGCGGCGGAGGCCGCCGCTTACCCGGTCCCCACCCCGGTTCACTGCGGCAGCACGGTACGGGCCCGACTGCGGCGGCCTCGCCGCACCACACCCCCGGCCCCACGACGCACCCCCACACGGGCCCCCACGCGGGCCTCCGCCTCACGACCCCTTCGGCGACCTCGGCGGACTGACCGTCGTACGGGGCGGACGCCGCTGCGAGGAGGTCCGCACGATCAGCTCGGTCGGTATGACCTGCTCCACCGGTTGGTCCGAGTCGACCCCCTCGATGGCGTCGATGAGCAGCTGGATCACCGCCGTGCCGATGCGGCGCGGTTTGAGGGAGAGCGTGGTGACGGGCGGCTCGGTGTTGGCGTAGACCGTGGACTCGCTGCAGCAGACGAGCAGCAGGTCGTCCGGGACGCGCAGGCCGTAACGGCGGGCGGCGGCGAGCAGGTCGGTGCCGTTCGGATCGAACAGGCCGTAGACGGCGTCGGGCCGGTCGGGGCGGGCGAGCAGCCGGTCGGCGGCGACGGCGCCCGCGCACGGATCGTGCGCCGGGTAGGCCTCGTAGACCGGGTCCTGGCCCACGCGCTCGCACCAGCGCAGATACGCGGTGGTCGACAGGTGGGTGTACGTGTCGGTGGTGGTGCCGGTGAGCAGGCCGATGCGGCGGGCGCCGGCGTCGGCGAGGTGGTCGAGGATGCCCGTCACGGCGGCCTCGTGGTCGTTGTCGACCCAGGCGGTGACCGGCAGCGAGCCGGCCGGGCGGCCGTCGGAGACGACCGGTAAGCCCTGGCGGACCAGCTCGCTGACGACCGGGTCCTGGTCGGAGGGGTCGATGACGACCGTGCCGTCCAGGGCGACGTTGGACCACACGTCGTGGCGGGAGGTCGCGGGCAGGATGACGAGGGCGTAGCCGCGGGCGAGCGCGGCGGAGGTGGCGGCGCGCGCCATCTCGGCGAAGTACGCGAACTCGGTGAAGGTGAAAGGTTCATCCCCGTACGTCGTCACGGTCAGGCCGATGAGTCCGGACTTCCCGGTGCGGAGCGTACGGGCGGCGGCCGAGGGGCGGTACCCCAGTCTGTCGGCCACCTCGCGGACGTGGCGCCGGGTGGCGTCCGGGAGCCTGCCCTTGCCGTTGAGGGCGTCGGAGACGGTCGTGATGGAGACTCCGGCGGCGGCGGCCACGTCCCTGATGCCCGCTCGTTCCGGCCGGCTGCCTCGGCGTGAGGTATCCGCGCGGCTCACCTGGTGCTTCCCTGCTGCTGTCATGGCGAGCCGATAGTAGGGCTCATGCGGTGGGGTAGGGCGGACGCATATGCACGTATTGACAGGCACGTTTCTGCATGATCATTTAGAGCCAATTACCTTGGAAGTAAAGGACGTTGAACGTTCCCATGCCAGGAGCTGGCGTGTCGGCGCATGCGAGCCTGCCGTGGGTGCGATGTTGCGAAGAGGTCTCAACTCACCTGCACGGGGGACGCGCGCCACGGCGCAAGCCACCGGCGCGTAGATATATGTACAGCGCGCCCCTGGCCCGCACGCCATTCGTACACCTTCGGGTTACGTTGCCCTTGTTGCCGCTGTGACGTACGAGGCAGGCGTGAGCGTCCGCCGCTCCTCTACGCAGCGGCGGCGAATCCTCTTAAGGTGAGCAGTATTGGATGTCGGCGGCGGACACGGGTGCCGCCGGTCTTCGCGAGGAGGACTGCGGTGAGCGAGACGAGCCCCAAGCTGCGTGCCGAGCTGGAGGGGATCCCCACGTACAAGCCGGGCAGGCCGGCGGCGGCCGACGGACCGGTGGCGTACAAGCTGTCCTCCAACGAGAACCCCTATCCGCCGCTGCCGGGCGTGATGGAGACCGTGACGGCCGCGGCCTCCTCCTTCAACCGGTACCCGGACATGGCCTGTACGGCGCTGATGGCCGAGCTGTCAGAGCGCTTCGGCGTCCCGGTGTCCCACGTGGCCACCGGCACCGGATCGGTCGGTGTCGCCCAGCAGCTGGTGCAGGCCACGGCGGGCCCGGGCGACGAGGTGATCTACGCCTGGCGGTCCTTCGAGGCGTACCCGATCATCACGCAGATCAGCGGTGCCACCTCGGTCAAGGTGCCGCTGACCCCGGGCGATGTGCACGACCTGGACGCGATGGCCGAGGCGGTCACCGACCGGACCCGGCTCGTCTTCGTCTGCAACCCCAACAACCCGACCGGCACGGTCGTGCGGCGGGCCGAGCTGGAGCGCTTCCTCGACCGGGTGCCGAGTGATGTCCTGGTGGTGCTCGACGAGGCCTACCGCGAGTTCATCCGGGACACCGAGGTGCCGGACGGCGTCGAGATCTACCGCGAGCGGCCCAACGTCTGCGTCCTGCGGACCTTCTCCAAGGCGTACGGCCTGGCGGGGCTGCGCGTCGGTTTCGCCATCGCCCACGAGCCGGTGGCGGCGGCGCTGCGCAAGACGGCGGTGCCGTTCGGGGTGAGCCAGATCGCGCAGGACGCGGCGATCGCCTCGCTGCGTGCCGAGGACGAGCTGATCGGCCGGGTCGGCTCGCTGGTCTGTGAGCGCAACCGCGTGATGGACGCGCTGCGGGACCAGGGCTGGACGGTGCCCGAGACCCAGGCCAACTTCGTCTGGCTGCGGCTGGGGGAGCGCACGGCGGCGTTCGCGCAGGCGTGTGAGCAGGCGGGCGTGGTCGTCCGGCCGTTCCCCGGGGAGGGCGTGCGGGTCACGGTCGGCGAGACCGAGGCGAACGACATCTTCCTGAAGGTGACGGAAGGCTTCCGCAGGCAGCTCTGACCGGCGCGTACGTCCAGGCGGCCGGCGGCTTGCCCGTCGGCCGCCTTCGTGTGTGCCGGAAGCGCGCGCAGAGGGGTTGACGTCACAGGGGACCCCCCTTCCCGGTCAGAAAAGCAGTAGGTCATAATTGCTTGTGAATGTGAACGCGTTCACAAGCGCATCCCGTTTTCCTCCGAGATGTCGGGGACGAACGGGATCAAGCAGGCCGCCGCGACCACGGCGAAGTAAGGAGCGACGACGTGGATCTGGCTCTGGCGCCGGAGACCCTGGCGCGATGGCAGTTCGGTATCACCACCGTCTACCACTTCCTCTTCGTTCCCCTGACGATCTCCCTCGCCGCCCTCACCGCGGGGCTGCAGACCGCCTGGGTGCGCACGGAGAAGGAGAAGTACCTCAAGGCGACGAAGTTCTGGGGCAAGCTCTTCCTGATCAACATCGCGATGGGGGTGGTCACCGGCATCGTGCAGGAGTTCCAGTTCGGCATGAACTGGTCCGACTACTCGCGGTTCGTCGGTGACGTCTTCGGTGCCCCGCTCGCCTTCGAGGCCCTGATCGCCTTCTTCTTCGAGTCCACCTTCATCGGGCTGTGGATCTTCGGCTGGGACAAGCTGCCCAAGAGGATCCACCTGGCCTGCATCTGGATGGTCTCGATCGGCACCCTGCTGTCGGCGTACTTCATCCTCGCCGCCAACTCCTGGATGCAGCACCCGGTCGGCTACCGGATCAACGAGGAGAAGGGCCGCGCCGAGCTCACCGACTTCTGGCTGGTGCTCACCCAGAACACCACCCTCAACCAGGTCTTCCACAGCTTCTCGGCGGCCTTCCTGACCGGCGGCGCCTTCATGGTGGGCATCGCCGCCTTCCACCTGATGCGCAAGAAGCACATCCCGGTGATGCGGACCTCGCTCCGGCTCGGCCTGGTCACCCTGGCCGTCGGCGGACTGTTCACCGCGATCAGCGGCGACACCCTCGGCAAGGTCATGTACGAGCAGCAGCCGATGAAGATGGCCGCAGCCGAGGCCCTGTGGGACGGCGAGGAACCGGCGCCGTTCTCCGTGTTCGCCTACGGCGACGTCGACCAGGGCCACAACAAGGTCGCCCTGGAGATCCCCGGCCTGCTGTCCTTCCTCGCCCACAGCGACTTCGAGTCGTACGTGCCCGGCATCAACGACACCAACGAGGCCCTCCAGGAGAAGTTCGGCCCCGGCGACTACAAGCCCATCGTCCCGGTCGCCTACTGGGGCTTCCGCTGGATGATCGGCTTCGGCATGGCCTCCTTCTCGCTCGGCCTCCTCGGGCTGTGGCTCACCCGCAAGAAGTTCCTGCTCCCGGCCGCCCACCGCACCGGCGAGGACGAGGTGCCGCGCCTGGTGCTGCTGAAGCGGCCCCTCGGCTCCCGGCTCACCCGCCTCTACTGGCTCCTGGCGCTGTGGACCATGGCGTTCCCGCTGATCGCCAACGCCTGGGGCTGGATCTTCACCGAGATGGGCCGGCAGCCCTGGGTCGTCTACGGAGTGATGCGGACCGAGGACGCGGTCTCCCCCGGTGTCTCCACGGCCGAGGTCATCACCTCGATGTCCGTCTTCACCCTGCTCTACGCCGTCCTGGCCGTCATCGAGGTCAAGCTGCTCGCCAAGTACGTCAAGGCGGGCCCGCCCGAGCTCAGTGACTCCGACCTCAACCCGCCCACGAAGCTCGGCGGCGACGTCCGTGACGCCGACAAGCCGATGGCCTTCTCGTACTAGGCCGAGGGAGCTGCACCGTCATGGAACTGCACGACGTCTGGTTCGTCCTGATCGCCGTCCTGTGGACCGGCTACTTCTTCCTGGAGGGCTTCGACTTCGGGGTCGGCATCCTCACCCGGCTGCTCGCCCGCGACCGCGCCGAGAAGCGGGTGCTGATCAACACCATCGGCCCCGTCTGGGACGGCAACGAGGTGTGGCTGCTCACGGCCGGCGGCGCGACCTTCGCCGCCTTCCCCGAGTGGTACGCCACCCTCTTCTCCGGCTTCTACCTGCCGCTGCTGCTCATCCTGGTCTGTCTGATCGTCCGCGGTGTCGCCTTCGAGTACCGGGCCAAGCGGCCGGAGGAGAACTGGCAGCGCAACTGGGAGACGGCGATCTTCTGGACCTCGCTGCTCCCGGCCTTCCTGTGGGGCGTGGCCTTCGGGAACATCGTGCACGGGGTGAAGATCGACGCCGAGTTCGAGTACGTGGGGAACGTCTGGGACCTGCTCAACCCTTACGCGCTGCTGGGCGGCCTGGTCACGCTGACGCTGTTCACCTTCCACGGCACGGTCTTCACGGCCCTGAAGACGGTCGGTGAGATCCGGGAGCGGGCACGGAGGCTGGCCCTGCGCGTCGGTCTCGTCACCGCCGTACTGGCGTCGGCCTTCCTGCTGTGGACCCAGGCCGACCGCGGCGACGGCACCAGCCTGGTCGCGCTGGTCGTGGCGGTCGCCGCACTGGTCGCCGCCCTGCTGGCGAACCAGGCGGGCCGCGAAGGATGGTCGTTCACCCTGTCCGGCCTCACCATCGTGGCCGCGGTGGCGATGCTCTTCCTGACGCTGTTCCCGAACGTCATGCCGTCCACCCTGGACGCCGACTGGAGCCTGACCGTCACCAACGCCTCCTCCAGCCCCTACACCCTGAAGATCATGACCTGGCTCGCGGTGATCGCCACACCGGTGGTGCTGCTCTACCAGGGCTGGACGTACTGGGTGTTCCGCAAGCGGATCGGCACCCAGCACATCGCCGATCCCGTGCACTGAGGTGTGTTTCACGTGAAACCGATCGATCCGCGCCTGCTCCGGTACGCCCGTGCCACCCGTGGCTTCCTGGCGGCGGTCGTCGGCCTGGGGGCCCTCGGGGCGGTGCTGGTCATCGCCCAGGCCATGCTCATCGCCGAGATCGTGGTGGGCGCGTTCCAGGACGGACTGTCCGCCGGTGAACTCGGCACCCCCCTGCTGCTTCTCGTCGTCGTCGCGGCCGGCCGCGGACTGGTCGGCTGGCTGACCGAGCTGGCCGCGCACCGGGCGAGCGCCGCGGTCAAGTCGGAGCTGCGGGGGCGGCTGCTGGAGCGGGCGACGGCGCTGGGACCGGGGTGGCTGGACGGTCAGCGCACCGGATCGCTGGTCGCCCTGGCCACCCGCGGGGTCGACGCCCTCGACGGCTACTTCTCGCGCTACCTCCCCCAGTTGGGACTCGCGGTGGTCGTCCCGGTGGCGGTGCTGGCGCGGATCGTCACCGAGGAGTGGGTCTCGGCGGCGATCATCGTGGGCACCCTGCCGCTCATCCCGGTCTTCATGGTGCTGATCGGCTGGGCCACCCAGTCCCGGATGGACCGTCAGTGGCTGTTGCTGTCCCGGCTGTCGGGCCACTTCCTGGACGTCGTCGCAGGACTGCCGACGCTGAAGGTCTTCGGACGGGCCAAGGCGCAGGCGGAGTCGATCCGCCGGATCACCGCCGAGTACCGGCGGGCGACCATGCGGACGCTGCGGATCGCCTTCATCTCCTCCTTCGCGCTGGAACTGCTCGCCACGCTCTCGGTGGCGCTGGTCGCCGTGACGATCGGCATGCGGCTCGTCTACGGCGAGCTGGATCTCTACACCGGTCTGATCGTCCTGATCCTGGCGCCCGAGGCCTATCTGCCGCTGCGGCAGGTCGGCGCCCAGTACCACGCGGCGGCGGAAGGGCTGGGAGCGGCCGAGGACATCTTCTCGGTACTGGAGACGCCCGTGCCCGCGCCGGGGACGGCGGCGGTGCCGACGGGTGCCCTCGCCTTCGAGGACGTGACGGTCCGCCACCCCGGCCGGTCCACGGACGCGGTGACGGACGTGTCCTTCACCGTCGCCCCCGGGGAGACGGTCGCGCTCGTCGGACCGAGCGGCGCGGGCAAGTCGACCCTGCTGAACGTGCTGCTCGGGTTCGTCCGCCCCACCGGGGGCCGGGTGCGGATCGGGGGAGCCGACCTCGCCGGACTCGACCTCGCCGAGTGGCACGGCCGCGTCGCGTGGGTGCCGCAACGGCCGCACCTGTACGCCGGGACGATCGCCGAGAACGTACGGCTGGCCCGGCCCGACGCGGACGACGACGCCGTGCGGCGCGCCCTGCGGGACGCCGGGGCGCTGGAGTTCGTGGACGCGCTGCCGGACGGTGCCGAAACCGTGCTCGGTGAGGACGGAACGGGACTGTCGGCCGGGCAGCGGCAGCGGCTCGCGCTGGCCCGTGCGTTCCTCGCGGACCGGCCCGTCCTGCTGCTCGACGAGCCGACGGCCGCGCTGGACGGCGCCACCGAGGCCGATGTCGTGGCGGCGGTGCGGCGGCTGGCCGCCGGACGGACGGTGCTGCTCGTGGTGCACCGGCCGGCGCTGCTGGCCGTCGCGGACCGGGTGGTGCGGCTCGCGGAACCGGCTCCCGCGGGCGTCCACGGGGAGCCCGTACACCGGGCGGCCAGCCCCGCGTCGGCCGCAGAAGGCGCTTTTGCGCCGGTCAGCGAACCCGCCGGGTCCGAGGCGGACACGGTCCCGGGCGGTGTCCTCGCCCGAGTCCGTGCCCTGTCCGGCGCCCGGCGGGGGCGGATCACCCTCGCGCTGCTGCTCGGCACCCTCGCCCTGGGCAGCGCCGTCGGGCTCATGGCGACCTCCGGGTGGCTCATCTCCCGGGCCTCCCAGCAGCCGCCCGTGCTGTATCTGATGATGGCCGTGACGGCGACCCGCGCCTTCGGCATCGGCCGGGCCGTGTTCCGCTACGCCGAGCGGCTCGTGTCGCACGACGCCGTGCTGCGCATGCTGGCCGACACCCGGGTCGCGGTGTACCGGCGCCTTGAGCGGCTGGCGCCCGCCGGACTGCGCGGCGCCCGCCGGGGCGACCTGCTCTCCCGGCTGGTCTCCGACGTGGACGCGCTCCAGGACTACTGGCTGCGCTGGCTGCTGCCGGCCGGTGCGGCCGTCGCCGTCTCCGCCCTGTCCGTGGGCTTCACCGCCTGGCTGCTGCCCGAGGCCGGGGCCGTCCTCGCGGCCGGGTTGCTCGCGGCGGGCTCCGGCGTGCCCCTGCTGACCGGTGCCGTGGCCCGGCGCGCGGAGCGCAGGCTGGCACCGGCGCGGGGCGTCCTCGCGACCCGCGTGACCGACCTGCTCACCGGCACCGCCGAGCTGACCGTCTCCGGTGCCCTGCCCGCACGGGCCGCGGAGGCGCGCCGGGCCGACGGCACGCTCACCCGGATCGCCTCGCGCGCCGCCACCGCCATCGCGCTCGGCGACGGGCTCACCGCGCTGATCTCCGGACTGACCGTCGCGGGCGCCGCCCTCGTCGGCGTTCAGGCCGTGGCCGCCGGCCGGCTGGACGGTGTGGCCCTCGCCGTCGTCGTCCTCACTCCGCTGGCCGTGTTCGAGGCCGTCCTCGGGATGCCGCTCGCCGTGCAGTACCGGCAGCGGGTGCGCCGGAGCGCCGAGCGCGTGTACGAGGTCCTGGACGCCCCGGTGCCCGTACGGGAGCCGGAGGCCCCCCGGCAGGCGCCCGCGTCGCCGTTCCCGCTCGTGGTCAAGGGGCTGGCCGCCCGGCACCCCGGGCAGGACCGGGACGCGCTCGCCGGGGTGGACCTGACGCTGGAACGGGGCCGCCGGATCGCGGTGGTCGGCCCGTCCGGCTCCGGGAAGACGACCCTCGCGCAGGCGCTGCTGCGGTTCCTGGACCCGGACGCGGGCGCCTACACCCTGGCCGGGGTGGACGCGTACGCCCTGGACGGCGACGACGTGCGGCGGCTGGTCGGACTGTGCGCGCAGGACGCGCACCTCTTCAACAGCTCGGTACGGGAGAACCTGCTGCTCGCCAGGAAGGACGCGACCGAGGACGAGCTGCGCGACGCTCTTCGCCGGGCCCGGCTGCTGGAGTGGGCCGACGGCCTGCCCGACGGGCTCGACACGCTCGTCGGCGAGCACGGGGCGCGGCTGTCCGGCGGGCAGCGGCAGCGGCTGGCGCTCGCCCGGGCGCTGCTCGCGGACTTCCCCGTGCTGGTGCTGGACGAACCCGCCGAACACCTCGACCTGCCGACCGCCGACGCGCTCACCGCCGACCTGCTGGCCGCCACCGAGGGCCGTACGACGCTGCTCATCACCCACCGGCTGGCCGGTCTGGAGGCGGTGGACGAGGTGGTCGTGCTGGACGAGGGACGGGTGGTGCAGCGCGGTCCGTACGCCGGACTGGTGGCCGCTGCCGGTCCGTTGCGGGCGATGGCGCGCCGGGAGGAGCAGGCCGGACTCCTGGTGGCGGCACGCTAGCCCGGTGGACGCACTCCGCGTGACGGGACGTCAAGCGCGGCGGAGAAGACGGCTGTTCGGCGGTATCGCTGGTCCGTACGGGGCCAGTGGTCCCCCATGTGTACGACATGAACAGGACCGTGCGCCGGGGCGGGGGACAGGATCGCAGTCATGCGCTTCACCCGCCGCCATCCGCTGCTCACCGCCGTGCTGCTGTGCGCGCTCGCCGTGCTCGCCGCCCGGCCCGCCGACGGCGACCACGCCCCCGGTCACGGCTCCGCGTCCGGCGTCAGCGCGGAGGTGGCGCGGCTGTACGAGGAGGCGGCGGCGGCAACGGAGCGGTACGAGGCCGGCCGACGCGAGGCCGAGGAGCAGCGGGCCAAGGGGCAGCGGCTGGAGGAGCGGCTCGACCGGGAGCGGCGGGAGACGGCCGTGCTGCACGAGGACCTGGGCCGGATCGCGAGCTCCCAGTACCGGGACGGCGGCGGGCTGCCGCTCACCGCGCACATGCTGCTCGCCGACGACCCCGAAGAGCTGATGCGGGGTCAGCGGGTGGTGCGGCAGGCGGAGATGTCGCTCGACAAGGCGATCGGCAGGAGCGAACGGGCCGAGGCCCGGCTCGCCCGAGACGAGGCGAAGGCCGCGGCGGCACGGCAGAGGCTGGAGGAGCGGAACACGGAGCTCGCCGCCCTGCGGCGGGACATCGAGCGGAAACTCGAAGCGGCGCGGTGGAAGCTCCAGGGCCAGGCGGACGCCTCCGTCGCGGCCGGCGCCTGCCGCGGCGCGGTCCGTCTCGACCAGCCCAGGACGCGGTTCACCACCAGCTGGGTGGCGCCGGTGGAGACGTACGAACTGTCCGCCTCCTACGGCAGCGGCGGCGCCCGGTGGGCGAACCGGCACACCGGGCAGGACTTCGCGGTGCCGATCGGCACGCCGGTGCGGGCCGCGGGCGCCGGGGAGGTGGTGAAGGTGTCCTGCGGGGGCGCCTTCGGCATCGAGATCGTGATCCGGCACGCGGGCGGCTACCACACGCAGTACGCCCATCTCGCGGCCGTCGCCGTCGACCAGGGGGAGCGGGTCACGCCCGGACAGTGGATCGGCCAGTCCGGCACCAGCGGCAACTCCACGGGCCCGCATCTGCACTTCGAGGTGCGGGTCACGCCGGAGACGGGGTCGGCGGTGGACCCCGTGCCGTGGCTGGCGCGGCACGGGGTGTCGCTCTGAGCTACGGGTGCTCGTTCAGCAGCCGCTCGATCACCACGGCCACCCCGTCGTCGTTGTTGGCGACCGTGCGGCCCGAGGCGGCGGTGATCACGTCCGGGTGGGCGTTGCCCATCGCGTAGGAACGGCCGGCCCAGGTCAGCATCTCGACGTCGTTCGGCATGTCACCGAAGGCGACGACCTCCTCGTGCGAGATGCCGCGCTCGGCACAGCACAGGGCGAGCGTGCTGGCCTTGGACACCTCGGGGCCGCTGATCTCCAGCAGGGCGCTGGGGCTGGAGCGGGTGACGTTGGCACGGTCGCCGACGGCGAGCCGGGCCAGGGTCAGGAAGGCGTCGGGGTCGAGTTCGGGGTGGTGGGCGAGGATCTTGAGCACCGGCTCGCCGGCGGTGTGGGAGTCCGGGGCCAGCAGCTCCTCGGCGGGAGCGAGCGTGTCCGGGACCTCCATGTGCAGCTTCGGGTACGCCGGCTCCTGGTTGAAGCCGAAGGTCTGCTCCACGGCGTACACCGTGCCCGGCGCCGCCTCGCGCAGCAGCCGTACGGCGTCCAGCGCGTTCTTCCGGGGCAGCTCGCGCACCTTCACGAAGCGGTGCGCGCCGGGGCCGCCGTGCAGGTCGACGACGGCCGCGCCGTTGCCGCAGATGGCGAGGCCGTGGCCGTGGACGTGGTCGCTGACGACGTCCATCCAGCGGGCCGGGCGGCCGGTGACGAAGAAGACCTCGATGCCCGCCTCCTCGGCGGCGGCGAGCGCGGCGACGGTGCGCGGGGACACCGACTTGTCGTCGCGCAGCAGGGTGCCGTCGAGGTCGGTGGCGATGAGCCGCGGTCGAGTGGGGGCTGCCTGGGTCTCGGGCTGTCGGGTCGCTGAGGTCACCCGGCCATTGTTCCGCATATGCCCGCACGGCCGTGCGGGACTCCGCACATCTGAGTGGTTACCGCTGTCACCAGCGGTCTTTCCCGCGCCCCGGGGCAGCCGGGGTCACCGCAGCTGCGCCGGCGCCTCCATGGCGATCCGTTCGAAGACCTTCTGGTCCGCGGCGAAGTCCGAGTCGGGGATGGGCCAGTGGATCACGATCTCGGTGAATCCCAGCTCGGCGTGGCGGCCCGCGAAGTCGACGAAGGCGTCCAGGGACTCCAGCGGACGGCCCCGGTCCGGGGTGAATCCGGTGAGCAGGATCTTGTCCAGCCCGGTCACGTCCCGGCCGAGCTCGGCGCAGGCGTCGGCCAGCTTCTCCGCCTGGCCGCGAATGGCCTGAACCGACTGTTCGGGCGTGCCGTTCTCGTACAGCCGGGGATCGCCCGTGGTCACCCAGGCCTGCCCGTGGCGTGCCGCGAGCCGCAGTCCGCGCGGTCCGGTGGCCGCCACGGCGAACGGCAGCCGGGGCCGCTGCACACAGCCCGGGATGTTGCGCGCCTCGTGCGCCGCGTAGAAATCACCCTCGTACGACACCGAGTCCTCGGTGAGCAGCCGGTCGAGCAGCGGCACGAACTCGGCGAAGCGGTCGGCGCGCTCGCGGGGTGTCCAGGGCTCCTGGCCGAGCGCCGTGGCGTCGAAGCCGGTGCCGCCCGCGCCGATCCCGAGTGTGACGCGCCCACCGGAGATGTCGTCGAGGGAGATGAGCTCCTTGGCGAGGGTCACCGGGTGCCGGAAGTTCGGCGAGGTCACCAGCGTGCCCAGCCTCATCCGGTCGGTCACGGCCGCGGCGGCGGTCAGGGTGGGAACGGCGCCGAACCAGGGGCCGTCCCGGAAGGTGCGCCAGGACAGGTGGTCGTAGGTGTACCCCGTGTGGAAGCCGAGCTCCTCGGCACGCACCCACGCCGAACGGCTGCCCTCGTGCCAGCGGCGGTACGGGAGGATCACGGTGCTCAGGCGCAGAGTCATACCACCGAGCCTATGCGGCGAGCCGTGTTTCACGTGAAACGATCACGCCGTCCGTGTTCCGCCTCAGTGGCTCGCGGGAAACCGCAGATACCGGCTCGGCACGGCCCGGGTCAGCCACACGCCGTTGGCGCTCATGTGGAAGACATGGCCGTCCCGGTGCATGGCGGCCGCGTCCACGGACAGCACGACCGGGCGGCCCCGGCGGGCGCCGACGCGGGTCGCCGTCCCGCGATCGGCGGAGAGGTGCACGTCGTGCCGGTTCATGGGCCGCAGCCCCTCGGCACGGATCGCCTCCAGGTTCCGGGCGACGGTGCCGTGGTACAGGTACGGCGGCGGGACGGCCGGTGCCAGGCCGAGGTCGACCTCGACGCTGTGGCCCTGGCTGGCGCGGATCCGGGTGCCCTCGACGGCGAAGCGCCGCTTGTCGTTGGCGGCGACGACGTGGTCCAGTTCCTCCCGGGTGAACCGGAAGCCGTGCGCGGACGCCGCGGCGATCAGCGCCTCGATCTCGACCCAGCCGCCCTCGTCGAGGGCGAGCCCGATCCTCTCGGGCTGATGGCGCAGATGCTTGGAGAGGTACTTCGACACCTTCACGGTGCGTCTTTCATCCATCCGTTCAGATTGCCGGGAGAGACGCGCATCACGCGATCGATTTAGCTCCGGAGGTTTGATCCACAGCCAAGTGTGTTTATCCACAGGGGAATTGGCGCCCGCTGTGGACAACCGACCTCAGACCGACCTCAGACCGACCATCCCCACACCGACCATCCCCACACCGACCGGCCTCACACCGACCGGCCTCACACCGACCGGCCTCACACCGACCGGCCTCACACCGACCGGCCTCACACCGACCGGCCTCACACCGGCCACCCTCACACCGGCGGCTTCACCCGCGCGATCCTCCGCAGCACCCCCGGCATCCACCGCGACAGCGCGTACGCGGTCCGCGCCTCCGGGGTGACCGGCACCACCGCCTCGTCACGCGCCACCGCCCGCAGGATCGCGGCGGCGACCTTCTCCGGCGGGTAGTTCCGCAGCCCGTACAGGCGGGCCGCCCGCCTCCGCAGCCGCCGTTCCTCCTCGGCGTCCGCGCCCGCGAAGCGCGCGGTGGAGGTGATGGAGGTCTTCACGAACCCGGGGCACACCGCCGTCACACCGATGTCCCGGCCCGACAGCTCCGCCCGCAGGCACTCGCTCAGCATCAGCACCGCCGCCTTGGACGTGCTGTAGGCGGGCAGCGCCCTGGACGGCTGGAACGCCGCCGCCGAGGCGACGTTGACGATGTGGCCGCCCTGTCCGCGCTCGGCCATCCGCCGTCCGAAGAGCCGGCAGCCGTGGATCACCCCCCACAGATTGACGTCGAGGACCTTCCTCCAGTCCTCCGGGGTGGTGTCGAAGAAGGAGCCGCCCAGCCCGATGCCGGCGTTGTTCACCAGGACGTCCACCACGCCGTACTCGGTGGTGACCCGCTCGGCGAGCTTCTCCATGGCCTGTTCGTCGGACACGTCCGCCGTCTCCGCCCAGGCCGCCGCCGCTCCGCGACCGCGGGCCTCCCCGGCGGTACGGGCCGCGGCCTCCGCGTCCCGGTCGACCGCCAGCACGCGCGCGCCCGCCTCCGCGAAGGCGAGCGCGGTCGCCCGCCCGATCCCGCTGCCCGCCCCGGTGACCAGGACCAGCTGCCCGCCGAAGCGGTCGGCGTACCGGCCCGGAGCCGTCACCTCCGGCCGGCCGTCCTCCACGGACGCCACGAACTCGCCGATCCACGTCGCCAGCAGGTCGGGGCGGGTGCGCGGGATCCAGTGCCCGGCCGGCAGCGTCCGCCGGGTCAGCCGCGGCGCCCACAGCTCCAGGTCCTCGTGGAGCCGCTCCGAGAGGAACGCGTCCCCCAGCGGCGTGATGAGCTGCACGGGCGCGTGCGCGTGGGCGTCCGCGCGCGGGCTGCGCAGCCGGGGACGCACGTTGTCCCGGTAGAGCCAGGCCCCGTGGGCCGCGTCCGACGGCAGGGACGGGGTCGGGTAGCCGCCGCCGGCGGGCACCTTCTCGACGCGCTCCAGGATCCGCGGCCAGCGTCTGCCCAGGGGGCCGCGCCAGGCGAGTTCGGGCAGCACGGGCGTGTGCAGCAGGTACACGTACCAGGACTTGGCGCCCTGGCCCAGCAGCTGGCCGACCCGGCGCGGGGTGGGCCGCTTCAGACGGCGGTTGATCCAGTGCCCGAAGTGGTCGAGCGACGGCCCCGACATCGAGGTGAAGGAGGCGATCCGCCCCGCGGTGCGCCCGACCGTGACGAACTCCCAGGACTGCACCGAACCCCAGTCGTGCCCCACCAGATGCACCGGCCGGTCCGGGCTGACCGCGTCGGCGACGGCCAGGAAGTCGTCGGTCAGTTTCTCCAGGGTGAACCCGCCGCGCAGCGGGCGCGGCGCCGTGGACCGGCCGTGGCCCCGGACGTCGTACGCCACGACGTGGAAACGCTCGGCGAGCCGGGACGCGACCTCCGACCACACCTCCTTGCTGTCCGGGTAGCCGTGCACCAGGACGACCGTCGGCCGCCCGCGCTCACCCAGCTCGGCCACGCACAGCTCGACCCCGCCCGTACGCACCCGGCGCTCCCGCGCCCCCCTCAGTCCCGTCACACCGGCGAATGTGGCAGTTGTCGCAGAGCCCGTCAACGGTGCCCCGGAGCCTGTGCATAACTCTCAGGCAGGGCTCCCCTACGGGCCCGTACGACTCCAGACGGACACCAAGACGGCTCTCCGGTCTGACGACCGGAGTGGTACGGGTCACTAGTGTCATGGACGTGACTGTGATCGCGACCGAAAGCCTGAGCAAGCGGTTCCCCCGGGTGACCGCTCTTGACCGGCTCTCCGTGGACGTCGGGCCCGGTGTGACCGGACTCGTCGGAGCCAATGGAGCCGGCAAGTCCACACTGATCAAGATCCTGCTGGGTCTGTCCCCCGCCACCGAGGGCCGCGCCGAAGTGCTCGGACTCGACGTCGCCACCGAGGGCGCCGCCATCCGCGAACGGGTCGGCTACATGCCGGAGCACGACTGCCTGCCGCCGGACGTCTCGGCCACCGAGTTCGTCGTCCACATGGCGCGCATGTCCGGCCTGCCGCCCACCGCCGCGCGGGAGCGCACCGCGGACACCCTGCGCCACGTCGGCCTCTACGAGGAGCGCTACCGCCCCATGGGCGGCTACTCCACCGGCATGAAGCAGCGGGTGAAGCTCGCGCAGGCCCTCGTGCACGACCCCCGGCTGGTCTTCCTGGACGAGCCCACCAACGGCCTCGACCCGGTCGGCCGCGACGAGATGCTCGGCCTGATCCGCCGCATCCACACCGACTTCGGCATCTCGGTCCTGGTCACCTCCCACCTGCTGGGCGAACTGGAGCGCACCTGCGACCACGTCGTGGTCGTCGACGGCGGCAAGCTGCTGCGCTCCAGCTCCACCACGGACTTCACCCAGAACACCACGACCCTCGCGATCGAGGTCACCGACACCGACGAGCACCCGGACGGCACCCGCGCGGTGCGCGACGCGCTCCACGCGCGCGGGGTGACCGTCGAGGACGGCAGCGGACTGCCGGGCGCCGGACACATCCTGCTGCTCACCGCGCAGGGCGAGGACACCTACGACCTGGTCCGGGACGTCATCGCGGACCTCGGCCTCGGCCTGGTGCGCATGGAACAGCGCCGGCACCACATCTCCGAGGTCTTCAAGGACGACACGGACAACGACGCGCAGCGGAAGGAGGCGGTCGGCCATGGCAACTGAGCAGTCCTCGCAGACACCAGCCACTGCATCGGGTGACACCCGTATCCACAACATCGGCTACCGCTCCTACGACGGCCCCCGCCTCGGCCGCTCCTACGCCAGGCTCTCGCTGTTCTCGCAGTCCCTGCGCGGCGCCTACGGCCTCGGCCGCTCGGTGAAGTCCAAGGTGCTGCCGATGCTGCTGTTCGTGGTGATGTGCGTGCCCGCCGCCATCATGGTGGCCGTCGCCGTCGCCACCAAGGCCAAGGAACTGCCCCTCGACTACACGCGCTACGCGATCGTCATGCAGGCCGTCATCAGCCTGTACGTCGCCTCGCAGGCACCCCAGTCCGTCTCCCGCGACCTGCGCTTCAAGACCGTACCGCTGTACTTCTCGCGGCCCATCGAGACCGCCGACTACGTACGCGCCAAGTTCGCCGCGCTGGCGTCGGCCCTGTTCATCCTCACCGCCGCTCCCCTGCTGGTGCTGTACATCGGCGCGCTGCTGGCCAAGCTCGACTTCACCGACCAGACCAAGGGATTCGCGCAGGGACTCGTCTCCGTGGCACTGCTCTCGCTGCTCTTCGCCGGCATCGGCCTGGTCATCGCCTCGGTCACCCCGCGCCGCGGCTTCGGCATCGCGGCCGTCATCGCCGTACTGACCATCTCCTACGGTGCGGTCTCCACCCTCCAGGCGATCGCGGAGACCCAGAACAGCGGCGACGGCATCGCCTGGATCGGCCTGTTCTCGCCGATCACCCTCATCGACGGCGTGCAGTCCGCCTTCCTGGGCGCGAGTTCCGCCTTCCCGGGCGGGGTGGGCCCGAGCAACGCCGAGGGCGTCGTCTACGTCCTGTTCACCCTCGGCCTGATCGCCGCGAGCTACGGCCTCCTGGTGCGTCGCTACAAGAAGGTGGGACTGTGACCACGCTCAGCATCGACCACGTCTCCCGCTGGTTCGGCAACGTGGTCGCCGTCAACGACATCACCATGACCATCGGTCCCGGCGTCACCGGCCTGCTCGGCCCCAACGGCGCCGGGAAGTCCACCCTCATCAACATGATGGGCGGCTTCCTCGCCCCCTCCACCGGCACCGTCACCCTCGACGGACAGCAGGTGTGGCGCAACGAGGCCATCTACCGGCACATCGGCATCGTCCCCGAGCGCGAGGCGATGTACGACTTCCTCACCGGCCGCGAATTCGTCCTCGCCAACGCCGAACTCCACGGTCTGGGCGCCAAGGCCGCCCAGCAGGCGCTGGCCACGGTCGAGATGGAGTACGCGCAGGACCGCAAGATCGCCACCTACTCCAAGGGCATGCGGCAGCGCGTGAAGATGGCGTCCGCGCTGGTCCACCAGCCGTCGCTGCTCCTCCTCGACGAGCCCTTCAACGGCATGGACCCGCGCCAGCGCATGCAGCTGATGGACCTGCTGCGGCGGATGGGCGACGAGGGCCGCACCGTGCTGTTCTCCTCCCACATCCTCGAAGAGGTCGAACAGCTCGCCTGGCACATCGAGGTCGTCGTCGCCGGCCGGCACGCGGCCAGCGGTGACTTCCGCAGGATCCGCCGCCTGATGACGGACCGCCCGCACCGCTACCTGGTGCGCTCCAGCGACGACCGCGCCCTCGCGGCCGCGCTGATCGCCGACCCGTCGACGTCCGGCATCGAGGTCGACCACGCCGAGGGCGCGCTGCGCATCCAGGCCGTCGACTTCGGCCGCTTCACCGCCCTGCTGCCGAAGGTCGCGCGCGAGCACGGCATCCGGCTGCTCACGGTCTCGCCGTCCGACGAGTCCCTCGAGTCCGTCTTCTCGTATCTCGTCGCCGCGTAGGAGGCCGAAGATGTACGACCCCACAGTCGCCCGGCTCACCTACCGGGCCCTGCTCGGCCGTCGCCGGGCCCTCATCCTGGGCGCCCTGCCCCTGCTGCTGATCGCGATCTCCCTGGCGGTGCGCGCCCTCGCCGGCGCCGACGACCAGACCGCGGCCGACGTCCTCGGCGGGCTCGCGCTCGCCACCATGGTGCCGATCATCGGTGTCATCGCCGGAACCGGAGCCATCGGTCCCGAGATCGACGACGGCTCGGTGGTGTACCTGCTGTCCAAGCCGATCAAGCGGCCGACCATCATCTACACCAAGCTGATCGTCGCGATCGCCGTCACCATGGTGTTCTCGGCGGTGCCGACCCTGATCGCGGGCTTCATCCTGAACGGCAACGGCCAGCAGGTCGCCGTCGCCTACACCGTGGCCGCGCTGGTCGCCTCCATCGCGTACGCGGCGCTCTTCCTGCTGCTCGGCACGGTCTCGCGGCACGCGGTGGTGTTCGGGCTGGTCTACGCGCTGGTCTGGGAGGCGCTGTTCGGCTCCCTGGTGCCGGGGGCGCGCACGCTGAGCGTCCAGCAGTGGTCGCTGGCGGTGGCGCAGAAGGTCTCCGGGGGTGACCTGGTCACCTCGGACGTGGGTCTGACGACCGCGACGGTGCTGTTGGTCGCGGTGACCGTGCTGGCGACGTGGTACGCCGGGCAGAAGCTGCGGTCGCTGACGCTGGCCGGGGAGGAGTAGACGGTCCTCGCCGGGTTATTCGGTGGCGCCGGGCATTCTCGGCGGGCAGAGTGGTTGTGTCCGCATCGCCGGGAAAGTCCGGCGTCATCTGCTGGGAGGGGAGCGGGACGGTGTCCATGCACGGCACGTCCCACTCCTGTCAGGGCAGCCCGTGGCTGACTCCGGAGTCGTCCCTACTGCTCCGTTGAGTCCGCCAGTACGGGAGCTGCCCGGGGCGGCCGCTTCGAGCACGCGCATCTCTGTCGCGTGGGCCGCCCTTCCCTGCTTTGTTGTGGCGGGGCGGGGGTGGGCTGCGCAACTCGGCGCTGCGAGGTGCCTCCCCCACTCTCGGCTTCTCCCCCACTCTCGGCTTCGCTCGAGCGGGAGGGGCCCCCATGAGCGGGAGGGGCCCCCACCGCCCACCCGTGCCGCTGGGGGCACCTCCCAGGCCCTTTAGGCACTGGGGGAGGCACGGTTTGCCCGCACCTAGGGCAAGAGGCGTTCCAGGACCGCCGCGATGCCGTCCTCCTCGTTGGAGGTGGTCACCTCGTCGGCTACCGCCTTCAGTTCCTCGTGGGCGTTGGCCATGGCTACGCTGTGGGCGGACCAGGCGAACATCGGGATGTCGTTGGGCATGTCGCCGAAGGCGATCGTCTCCGCGGCCTTCATGCCCAGTCGGCGTGCCGCCAGTGACAGCCCCGTGGCCTTGGACAGGCCGAGCGGGAGCAGTTCGACGATGCCCTCGCCCGCCATGGTGACGGTGACGAACCCGCCCGCCGCGCGGGTGGCCGCGTCGGCGAGCTCGTCCGAGGTCAGCGTCGGGTGCTGGATGTACAGCTTGTTCAGGGGCGCCGTCCACAGGTCCGACGCGTCCGTGAACGGGGTCGCGGGCAGGGCGCCGACGACCTCGTAACCGGGACCGACCAGCACCTCGCCGTCCAGGCCGTCGCGGCTCGCCGCCAGGTACAGCGGGCCGGTCTCCGCCTCGATCTTGGCCAGCGCCACTCCGGCGAGCTGCCGGTCCAGGGTCACCGACGTCAGCAGGCGGTGCGCCCCGGCGTCGTACACCTGGGCACCCTGGCCGCAGACGGCGAGGCCCTCGTAGCCGAGGTCGTCGAGTATGGGACGGGTCCAGGGCACCGCGCGGCCGGTGACGACGATGTGCGCGGCGCCCGCCGCGGTGGCCGCGGCGAGCGCGTCACGGGTGCGGCGGGAGACCGAGTGGTCGTCCCGCAGCAGCGTGCCGTCGAGGTCGGTGGCGATGAGCCGGTACGGGAAGGGCGCGGGGGTGGTGCTCACTTGGTGACCGGCTCCAGGATCTCCCGGCCGCCCAGGTACGGACGCAGCACCTCCGGCACGCGCACGGAGCCGTCGGCCTGCTGGTGGTTCTCCAGGATCGCCACGATCGTGCGCGGTACGGCGCACAGCGTGCCGTTGAGCGTGGCCAGCGGGCGCACCTTCTTGTCCTCACGGACGCGGATCGACAGCCGGCGCGACTGGAACTCGGTGCAGTCCGAGGTCGAGGTCAGCTCGCGGTACTTGCCCTGGGTCGGGATCCACGCCTCGCAGTCGTACTTACGCGCGGCCGAGGAGCCCAGGTCGCCCGAGGCGACGTCGATCACGCGGAACGGCAGCTCCAGCGAGGTCAGCCACTGCTTCTCCCACTCCAGCAGCCGCTGGTGCTCCGCCTGGGAGTCCTCCGGGGTGACGTACGAGAACATCTCGACCTTGTCGAACTGGTGCACGCGGAAGATGCCCCGGGTGTCCTTGCCGTGCGAACCGGCCTCGCGGCGGAAGCAGGGCGAGAAGCCCGCGTACCGCAGCGGCAGCCGGTCGGCGTCGATGATCTCGTCCATGTGGTACGCGGCCAGCGCCACCTCGGACGTGCCGACCAGGTAGAGGTCGTCCTTGTCGAGGTGGTAGACGTCCTGGGCCGCCTGGCCGAGGAAGCCGGTGCCCGCCATCGACTGGGGGCGCACCAGCGCGGGGGTCAGCATCGGCGTGAAGCCGGCGGCCGTGGCCTGCGCCATCGCGGCGTTCACCAGGGCGAGTTCGAGCAGTGCGCCGACGCCGGTCAGGAAGTAGAAGCGGGAGCCCGAGACCTTGGCGCCGCGTTCGACGTCGATGGCGCCGAGGAGCTGGCCGAGCTCCAGGTGGTCCTTGGGCGCGAAGCCCTCGGCGTCGAAGTCACGGATGTCGCCGTGCGTCTCCAGCGTGACGAAGTCCTCCTCGCCGCCGACGGGCACGTCGGGGTGGACGAGGTTGCTCAGCCTGAGCAGCAGCTCCTGGGTCTCGCTCGCGGCGGTGTCGCGGTCGGCGTCGGCCGCCTTGACGTCGGCGGCGAGCTGGCCGGCCCGCTTCAGCAGCTCGGCCTTCTCGTCACCGGCCGCCTTGGGGATGAGCTTGCCGAGCGACTTCTGCTCGGCGCGCAGCTCGTCGAAGCGGACGCCGGACGACCTGCGCCGCTCGTCGGCAGACAGGAGGGCGTCGACGAGCGCGACGTCCTCTCCACGGGCGCGCTGCGAAGCACGCACACGGTCGGGGTCCTCACGAAGCAGGCGAAGGTCAATCACGCGGTCAAGGCTACCGGTGCGGGGTGACGCCTCACGACTCACTATTGCGGTGCGGCGACGCACGTGCCGTTATGAGGGAATTGCGCAGAATGTTCCGCAAGGTCAATGAATGAGGTGCTCCCCCTGGAACGGGTCAGTTCGCGGGACGCCGGTTGACCGGGATTCCTTGCGCGGCGCGGAACTTGGGCTTCGGTTGTCCACAGGTATCCACACTCTCGGGGAGTTATCCACAGGGTGTGGGGAAGGTCTGTGGACTTCGGAATTGATCGCTCCGAAACGTCTGATCAAAGCCGAGGATTCCCAGGACAAACTCCCCTCCTCCCCACTTTTGAGTGGAAAAGGCTCATCCCAAAGGGTTGACCAAAGGAAAAGGGTGGACGAAGGAGGATGTGCGGGGTGATGAACAAGGCCATGCGCTGTGGAGCGATTTGTCGACTGGATGGGGATTCGGTGTCGACTTGTCCCCAGATGGAGAAGCGGACCTGTGGATAACTCCTGTGGATAACGAAAATCAGCAGGTAGGACCGGCCGGTCTTGTCAGAACCGCCCGTCCTGGCACCGTGCGACCCAGTCCGCCGCCCCCGCGAACTCCTCGTCCGACGTCCCGGGGAACGGCGGCAGTACCTCCCCGGGACGTACGTCCGCACGCGGGTACGAACCGAGGAAACGCACCTGCAGACAGATCCGCTTGAGCCCCGTCAGCGCCTCGGCCATCCGGCGGTCCGAGATATGTCCCTCGGCGTCGACGCAGAAGCAGTAGTTGCCGATCCCGGCACCGGTCGGCCGGGACTGGAGCAGCATCAGGTTGATGCCACGGGTGGCGAACTCGCCCAGCAGGTCACGCAGCCCGCCGGGGTGGTCGTCGCGCTGCCACAGCACGACGGACGTCTTGTCGGCGCCCGTGGGCGCGGCGGGCCGGGCGGGGCGGCCCACCAGCACGAACCGGGTCTGGGCGTTCTCCGCGTCGTGGATCTCCGTCTCCAGGGCCTCCAGGCCGTACCGGGCGGCGGCGAACTCACCGGCGAAGGCGGCGTCGTACCGGCCCTCCTGGACCAGCCGCGCACCGTCCGCGTTGGAGGCGGCCGACTCCCAGGCGGCGTCCGGGAGGTGCGTCTTGAGCCAGTTGCGGACCTGCGGCTGGGCGGCCGGGTGGGCGGTGACCGTCTTGATGTCCGACAGCCTGGTGCCCGGCCGGACGAGCAGTGCGAAGGTGATCGACAGCAGCACCTCGCGGTAGATCATCAGCGGGGTGCCCGCGACCAGTTCGTCGAGGGTGGTGGTGATACCGCCCTCGACGGAGTTCTCGATGGGGACGAACGCGGCCTCGGCCTCGCCGACGCGCACCGCGTCGAGCGCGGACTGCACGGACACGTACGGGATCAGCTCACGGGTGGCCGCCTCGGGAAGCGTGCGCAGGGCGACTTCGGTGAAGGTGCCCTCTGGTCCGAGATACGCATAGCTCGCTGGCATGACCTCACCCTAATGGGCCCCGGCCGACGGCAGCTCCGTCAGAGCACTCAGGGGTGACACAGGACGGTTCTCACCCCTCCAGCAGGCGCTGCCCCACGTACTCTCCCTCCGCCGCGCCGCCCGGCACCGCGAACAGCCCGCTCGCCTCGTGGCGGACGAACGGCGTCAGGGCGTCGCCCCGGTCGAGCTTGCGCTGCACCGGCACGAAGCCGCGCAGCGGATCGGCCTGCCAGCAGATGAACAGCAGCCCCGCGTCCGGCGCCCCGTCCGCGTCGATGCCGTCGTGGTACGAGAACGGGCGGCGGAGCATGGCGGCGCCACCGTTCTGGTCGGGCCGGGTGATCCTCGCGTGGGCGTTGATCGGGACGACCAGGTTGCCCCGGGAATCCGTCTTCTCCAGGTCCATCTCGGACGTCTCGGTGCCCCCGGACAGCGGCGCCCCGTCGGACTTGCGGCGCCCGATGACGCTCTCCTGCTCCTTGACCGGCAGCTTCTCCCAGTCGTCCAGCAGCATGCGGATACGACGTACGACGACGTAGGAGCCGTTCGCCATCCAGGCCGGCTCGCCCTTTCCGGGGACGAAGATCCGCTCGTCGAAGTCGGACTCGGCGGGCTTGGGGTTACGGGTGCCGTCGACCTGGCCCATCAGGTTGCGGGCGGTCATGGGGTGAGCGGTGGCGCCGGGTGAGCGGTTGAAGCCGTTCATCTGCCAGCGCACCTTCGCCGCGGAGCCCGCGTCCTTCTGGACGGTGCGCAGGGCGTGGAAGGCCACGAGGGCGTCGTCGGCGCCGATCTGCACCCACAGGTCGCCGTCGCTGCGGGTCTTGTCGAGGTGGTCGGAGGAGAAGTCGGGCAGCGGGTCCAGGGCGACCGGGCGCTGCTTCTCCAGACCGGTGCGCGCGAAGAAGCTGTGGCCGAAGCCGAAGGTGAGGGTCAGTGAGGAGGGGCCGGCGTCACGGGCCACGCCGGTGTCGTCCTGTGCGCCGGCCTCGCCCGCCATCAGCCGGCGGGCGGTGTCCGACCAGCGGCGCAGCAGGGCGGCAGCCTCCTTGCGTCCGGCCCCGGGGGCGAGGTCGAAGGCGATGAGATGGCCGCGGGCCTGGAGCGGCTGGGTGATGCCGGGCTGATGTTTCACGTGAAACTCGACCCGGCTGTCGCCCACCGACGTCAGCGGGGTGGCTCCGGCGGGCGCCGCCGCGTATCCCGCGGTCCCGCCCGCCGCCCCGAGGACGAGCCCGGTGGCACCGGCCGTGCCGAGCAGCCGGCGCCGGGAGATGCCGTTCCCGGTGGTCCGGTCCCCGGGCTCCTCCTGGGGTGCCCCGGGGGTCCGGGCCTGCGAAAGGGTCTGGTCAGCCATGGTGGTTCAGCCGATCTTCGTGTTCTTCGAGACGGTCACCTGGTCGATGTCGGAGGTCCGCACGGTCACCTCGACCTTCCAGTCGCCCGTCATGGGGATCTGTACTCCGCTCGCCGACCAGTGTCCGGTGGTGATGTGGTCGGGGACGACGGGCAGCGGTCCGATGTCCTTGGCGGAGAGGGTGAAGGCGACCTTCACCTCGGGGATGTCGACGGCCTGGCCGTCCGGGCCCTCCACATAGACGTGCATGTCGTTGTCGCCGACCCGGGCGGGGTCGAGGTCGACCGTGACGACGCCCTTGCCGTTCTCACCGCCGGTGTCGAAGGGCATGTCCAGCGTCACCGCGCCGGTGCCCTGGCCGGTCGGGGCGGACGACGGGGACGAGGCGGAGGTGGCCGCCGCGGCCTCCTGCTCGGTGCGCCCCGGCTCGGTCTGCGTCAGCACGGTGGTGACGGCGAGCAGGACGACGGCGACGCCCGCCTCGGCGAGTACCGAGCGGCGCAGACCGAAGCGGTTGGGGTCGGCGTCGCGCAGCCGCTTCTGCCGGGCGCTCTCCATCGCGGCCCGCTGCCGGGCGAGCTGAGCGGCCCGGGCGTCGCCGCCCTTTTCGGCCCCGGTGGCTCTGCCTGCCCCTGTCGGCTGCTTCTCCTTCTCCTCCTCGCGCGCCGCCGGGGCCGACGCCTCCGCCAGCCGCGCCGTCCAGCGTCGCGAGAACGAGGCGATCGCGACCATCACCGCCACGAGCCCGATCTTGGCGAGCAGCAGCTGCCCGTACCGGGTGTCGGTGAACGCCGACCAGGAGCCGAGCTGCCGCCAGCTCTGGTAGACGCCGGTGACGACCAGCGCCACCACGCTGCCGAAGGCGAGCCGCGAGAACCGCTGGACGGCGTCCCGGTCGACCGGGGTGTCGGCGGGCGCCCGGTAGAGCGCGACGAGCAGGGCGGTGAGTCCGCCGAGCCAGGCGGCGACGGCCAGCAGGTGGAGCACGTCGACGGACATGGCGACACCCGGCTGGAGTCCCTGGGAGGCGTGCTCGGACATGGCCCAGCTCGCGGCGATCCCGGCCGCCACGACCATCCCGCCGATCGCCAGTCCGAAGGTCAGGTCCCGCTTCTCCTCGGCCTCCCCTGAATCGGTCTGCCGGCGCGTGGCGCCGTCGGTCAGGGTGGTGGGCGAGGGGCGGGCATAGGCGCCGAACAGCACCGCGATGAACAGGGCCGCCGCGGCGAGCAGCAGCAGCCGGGACACCAGTGCCGCGCCGGTCTTCGTCTGGAGCACGTCCCCGAGCAGCGACAGGTCGAAGACGTCGCCGAACGCCCCGGAGGTGGTGTAGGAGCCGCGCAGGAGCAGCAGCGCGAGCGTGGCCGCGGTGAGTGCCAGCCATCCGGAGACGACCAGCCGCTGCACCGCCCGCACCCCGGCGCCACGTCCCCAGCAGGCGAGCACGAAGGCGGCCCCGCCGGCCATGACGGCGAAGCCGGCGTACGACACGTAGCGGCCGATGCCGTACAGCCGGCCGACCAGGCCGTCGTCGGAGGCCTGCGCGGAGGCGGAGACGGAGGTCTCGGAAGGGGCGCCGATGGAGAAGGTGAAGGCACCGGCGACGGGATGGCTGTCCGCGGACACCACCTGATAGGCCACGGTGTAGGTGCCGTCGGGCAGCCCGCTGAGCAGCCGCACGGTGTAGGTCGTACCGCTGAGGTTGGCCGGGTCGCCCTTGTCGACCCGCTTGCCCTTGGGGTCGAGGACGCGCACGGCGTCGGCGCTCACCGCGATCTGCTCGGAGAAGGTGAGCGAGACCTGGGTGGGCGCCGTGTCGACCACCGCCCCCTGCCCGGGATCGCTGCCGGTCAGCGCGGCGTGCGCGGAGGCGGGAGCGGCTCCGGCGAGGAGCGCGCCGATGACCGCCAGGAGCAGCAGCACCAGGGTCCGCACGCGGGGGGCGGTGGTCTGGGTCACAGGGGTGTCTCCCTCAGTGTCCGGTCTTCGGGGTGTAGGTGGCGGGCTTCACCGGGATCTCGACCGTGACGGGGTCCGACTCGGCGAAGCGCAGCTCGACGGAGACCTTCTGGCCCTGCTTCGGCTTCCGTTTCAGCTGCTCGAACATCAGATGGCTGCCGCCGCTCTCCAGCACCAGGCTGCCGTGGGCCGGGATGTCGAGGGCCTCGGCCTCCTGCATGGCCCCGTCGACGGTCTCGTGCACGGTGACCTGGTCGGCGATGTCGCTGCTGACCGAGGTCAGCCGGTCCGCGGAGGCGCCGTCGTTGGTGATGGTGAGGAAGCCGGCGGCCATGTCGGAGACCGGCTGCGGCATGTACGCGGAGCCGACGGACAGCTCCGCCGCACCGCCGTCCGAGCCGCCGCAGCCGGCCAGGGCCAGCGCCCCGGCGACGACCAGGGCCGCGGCTGCCGGGCGCCTCACGGGTTCTCGCCCTTGATGATCTTGGGGAGGTCCTTGGTGTAGTCCTCGACGGTGGCGTCCTCGCCGTAGAGGACGTACCCGCCGTCGGTCTTCGGCGAGAAGGCGATGACCTGGGTGCCGTGGTCGGAGACGGTCTTGCCGTTGTCGTCCTTGCGCGGCGGGTCGATCGAGATGCCGAGGGTGCGGGCACCGGCCTGGATGGTGTCGAAGTCGCCGGTCAGGCCGACGACCTGGGAGTCGATGCCCTTGAGCCACTCGCCCAGCGCGGCGGAGGTGTCACGCTCCGGGTCGGTGGTGACGAACACGATCCGCAGCTCGTCCTGCTGCTCCTGGGACAGCTGCTTCTTGGCCACGGCGAGGTTGTTCATCGTCAGCGGGCAGACGTCGGGGCAGTGCGTGTAGCCGAAGTAGATCAGCGTGGGCCGGCCCGCGGTCTGCTCGCGGAGGTCGTACTCCTCGCCGTCGGTGTCGGTGAGGACGAGGTCCGGCTTCTCGAACGGCTTGTCGAGGACGGTGGCCGCCTTCTGGGCGCCGGCCTCCTCGGACACCACGGCGACGGGGTCGCCGCTGCCGCCGGACCCGCTCCCGCAGGCGGAGAGGGTGAGGGAGGCGACGGCGAGCAGGGCCGCGGCCGCGAAGGTCTTCTTGCGCATGAATGGTCCTGAGAGGTGAGTGCTCCGGCGCGCACCGGGAGACCACGGGGCCGTGGGCGGCCCGGTGCGCGCCGTTGAAGAAGAGAAAGGTGGTCAGGCGGTGGTGCGCCGACGACCGGCGAGGACGCCGTAGGCGACGCCCGCGGCGCCGACCACGATGCCGACGACGCCCAGGACGCGGGCGGTGGTGTCCGTGCCGCCGGAGTCGCCCTCGTCGTCGGAGGCGGAGGTCCGGGCGGAGGCGTTCTCGGCCGCCGCGGCGTCGTCGGAGGCCTTGTCGTCGTCCGCGGCACCGTGGGAGTGGCCGTCCTCGGAGGCCTCGGACAGGGTGAGCACAGGGGCCGGGTACTCGGGCTCCTCCTGGCCCTCCTGCGGCACCTCGATCCAGCGGACGACCTCCTTGTTGGAGTACGTCTGCAGGGCCTTGAAGACGAGTTCGTCGGCGTCCTCGGGCAGCGTGCCGACGGACACCGGGAACTTCTGGAAGAAGCCGGGCTCGATGCCGTCGCCCTCGGCGGTCCAGGTGACCTTGGAGACGGCCTCGTCGATCTTCTTGCCGTGCATCTCCAGCGGCTTGTCCAGCTTGGACGTGGTGACCTTGACGTCCCAGCCCTCGACCGGCTGCGGCATCACGGACGCCAGCGGGTGGTCCGTGGGGAAGGTGACCTCGAGCTTGGTGGTCGAGGCGTTGTCCCGCTCGTTGGGGACCTTGAAGTCGACGACCGCGTAGCCGCCCTTCGCGGCCTCGCCCTCCGGCTGCACGCTGACGTGCGCGAAGGAGGGGGTGGACACGGCGAGGACGGCGACACCGGCGACGGCGCCGGCGGCGGCGATACGGGAAGCCTTCATGGCAGAAGCACTCCGCTTCGGTTGAGGTTTCACTGACGGTGAGGGATGTGCCGCGCGTACGGCCGGAGGGGCCCTTCGGGCAGGACGGCCGGGCGCACACGGAAGCGGCCGCACGCGCGCGTGCCGCACGCCGGCGCCCCTCTCCTCGGCTCCTCGGCCGAAAACCCGGAGTGGTGGTCGCCTCGCGTCAGGCGGCGAGAGCGAGTGCGGTGCCGGCGGCCGGCGGGCCCCGGCGGATCACCGTGTGGTGCAGTCCGGCGGAACGGGGCGGAAGAGGGGCGAGCAGCGCGGTGCGCGCCATGCACGGGGTCCCTTCCGGTGCTCCCGGGAGCCCGGCGCGCAGGGCACGCACCAGGGCGAGCGCCGCGCGGAGCGACCGTACGAGGGCGCCTTCGGCGACACCGTGCGCCGACAGTTCGGCCAGCCGCAGCAGGGCCAGGTCACCGCGGCGCAGCAGCCATCCCGCGGCCAGCGCCGCGAGGACGTGGCCGAGCAGCATCGGCAGCGACGGCAGCAGGGACGCCGGGGCGTCCGCGGCGGTCTCCGCGTGGGTGGCGGCCCCGACGTGGTGGACCCGCGCGTCGATGAGGACGCGCTCGGCCTGCGCGGGGCTGAGTTCCGCCGCGGTGGTCCCGCACAGCAGCCGCGCGGCCCGCTCGACCAGTGCGGCGTCGGAGAGCGCGGACGACGAACCCGTGGCGGGCGTGCCGTGCTGCCCCAGGCCGAACAGTGTGTGCAGGGCCGTCTGGCCGCAGGCCAGCAGCACCGCGATACCCGGCAGCGACCGCGCGCGTCCGGAGAGCGGCGCGGCGACCGCGAGGGCCCCGAGGAAGCCCGCGCCCAGTGTCCACAGCGGTACGGCGGTGCAGGAGGCGAGCGTGTGCCCTGCCCCGGCCAGCACGACGCAGACCGCGGCGAACACCGCGGCCCGCAGGATCCGGAGGCCTCGTCCGGAGCGTGTCGTACACGGGTGGGGGGCAGACATGGCGCGCTCATCATCGCACCGGCCCACCGGCCGTCGTACGGCAGGTCCGCAAGATGAGGTACGACCGGAAGATCACATCTGCTACGACATGCCCCACATACACCGATCGTATCCACGGCACACCCGCCATATGGGCGGTGTCACGTCAACTCCACGCTTACAGATGAGAACTCAGGGCAATACGTAACGGTATGTCGAGCCGCAGCCAGGAGGCTGGAGCATGAGCATCTGGTGGTCACTCCATCTGCGGCGCGACGCCGCCAGCGTGCCGCTCGCCCGGCGCCTGCTGCTCGGCACCATGGAGACCGCGGGCGTCGACCCCGACATCTCCTACGACCTCTCCGTCGCCCTCAGCGAGGCCTGCGCGAACGCGGTCGAGCACGGCGGGGACACCGCGCGGGGCGGCACCTCGGAGGCGTTCCGGGTGACCGCCTATCTCGACGGCGAGAAGTGCCGCATCGAGGTCGCCGACGCGGGCCCCGGTTTCCCCGGCGCGACCGGGAGCCGCCCCCGCCCGCCGGCCCGTCCCGCGCCGTCCGACGCGGAGCACGGACGGGGCCTGTGTCTCATCCGGGAGCTCGCCGACCACGTCCACATCGGCAACAAGCCGGGCCGCGGCGGCGCGGTGGTGAGCTTCGACAAGATCCTCAAGTGGCGCGAGGACGCCCCGCTCGTCGCGGTGTAGCGAGTCGCGGTGTAGCGAGTCGCGGTGCGGCGACGGGAACGGCCGGGCACGCGCGTGTGCCCGGCCGTCGCGCGGTACGTCAGCCCTTCAGGGCCGCCATCCACGCCTCGACCTCGTCCGACCGCCGGGGCAGCCCGTCGGACAGATTCCGGTTGCCGTCCGCCGTGACGAGGATGTCGTCCTCGATGCGGACACCGATGCCGCGGTACTCCTCGGGCACGGTCAGGTCGTCGGCCTGGAAGTACAGACCCGGCTCGACGGTGAGCACCATGCCGGGCTCCAGCGTGCCGTCGACGTACGTCTCGGTCCGCGCGGCGGCGCAGTCGTGGACGTCCATGCCGAGCATGTGACCGGTGCCGTGCAGCGTCCAGCGGCGCTGCAGACCCAGCTCCAGCACCCGCTCCACCGGGCCCTCGACCAGGCCCCACTCGACGAGCCGCTCGGCCAGCACGCGCTGGGCGGCGTCGTGGAAGTCGCGGTACTTGGCGCCCGGCTTCACCGCCGCGATACCGGCCTCCTGGGCGTCGTACACGGCGTCGTAGATCTTCTTCTGCAGCTCGCTGTACGTGCCGTTGACCGGCAGCGTGCGCGTGACGTCGGCCGTGTAGTACGTGTGCGTCTCCACACCCGCGTCGAGCAGCAGCAGGTCACCGGAGCGGACCGGGCCGTCGTTGCGCACCCAGTGCAGGGTGCAGGCGTGCGGTCCGGCGGCGCAGATGGAGCCGTAGCCGACGTCGTTGCCCTCCACGCGGGCGCGCAGGAAGAACGTTCCCTCGATGTAGCGCTCACTGGTGGCCTCGGCCTTGTCGAGGACCTTCACGACGTCCTCGAAGCCGCGCACGGTGGAGTCGACGGCCTTCTGCAGCTCGCCGATCTCGAAGTCGTCCTTGACCAGCCGCGCCTCGGAGAGGAAGACGCGCAGCTCCTCGTCGCGCTCGGCGGTGACCTTGTCGGTCAGCGCCGCCTCCACCCCGGCGTCGTACCCGCGCACCACCCGCACCGGGCCGGTGGCCTCGCGCAGCGCGCCGGCCAGCTCGCGGACGTCGGAGGCGGGGATGCCGTACAGCTGCTCGGCCTCGGCGAGGGAGTGCCGGCGGCCGACCCACAGCTCGCCCTGCCCGTCCAGCCAGAACTCGCCGTTCTCACGGTTGGAACGGGGCAGGAGGTAGATCGTCTCCTTGTGGCCGTCGGCCGTGGGCTCCAGGACGAGGACGCCGTCCTCGGTCTGGTTGCCGGTGAGGTACGCGTACTCGACCGACGCGCGGAAGGAGTACTCCGTGTCGTTCGAACGCGTCTTCAGAATGCCCGCGGGGACGACCAGACGCTCACCCGGGAAACGGGCGGAGAGCGCCGCGCGGCGGGCGGCGGTCTCGGCGGCCTGGGGGATCGGCCGCAGATCATGCAGCTCCGTGTCGGCCCAGCCGCTCTTCATGCTCTCGGCCAGCTCGTCGGACACGCCCGGGTACAGGCCGTTCTTGCGCTGCTTGACGGGCTCTTCCTCGGCAGTCTCCGGGGTCTCCGGCAGCTCCTCGGCCACGGTCATCCTCCTTGATACGGCACTGGACCACCCCCCATCGTACGGTCGGGCGGAAACGGCCGAATGGGGCACGGACCGGTGGCGGAGAGGGACGGGACGACTACTCGAACCGCGCCGCCAGCAGCACCACGTCCTCCCTGGAGTCCGCCGTGTCCGCGGCCTCGGGCAGCACCGCGCGCAGGACGTGGTCGGCGACGGCGCCGGGGTCGTGGCGCAGGGCCTTCGGCACCCCCGCCGCCGCGGTGTGCAGCCGCGCGAAGGCGCGGTCGGTCGGGTCGCCGGTGCGGTGCAGCAGCCCGTCGGTGTAGAGCAGCACCGTCTCCCCCGGCTCCGCCTGGACCTCCACGCTCGGCGCCTCCCAGCAGGCGAGCATGCCCAGCGGAGCGGAGACCGACGTCTCGACGAACTCGGTGCGGCGCTCGCCGAGCAGCAACGGCGGACTGTGCCCGGCGCCGGCCAGGGTGATCCGGCGCAGCGCGGGTTCGCAGTAGCCGAACAGGGCGGTGGCCGACCGGGCCGGTTCGGTGAGCCGCAGCAGCAGCTCCAGGTCGGACAGGACGGCGACCGGGTCCTCGCCCTCCATCACGGCGTACGCGCGCAGCGACGCCCGCAGCCGGCCCATCGCCGCGACCGCGCTGGGTCCCGACCCGGTGACGGACCCGACGGCGAGACCGAGGGCGGCGTCCGGGAGCGGCAGCGCGTCGTACCAGTCGCCGCCCCCGCGCGGGGAGGTGCGGTGCCGCGCGGCGAGCTGGACGCCGGCGACCCGGGGGAGACGGGAGGGCAGCAGTTCCTCGGCCATCGTGGTCATGCACGCGCGCGTGCGCTCGAGTTCGAGGAGCCGGGCCAGGTGCTCGGCGGCGTGGCGGACGTACAGGCCCACGAGGTGGCGCTGCCGCTCCGACGGCTCGGCCGGCTCGTCGTAGAGCCACACCGCGGCGCCCAGGCGCCCGGCGGCCCCGGTGACGAGGGGGAGGGTGAAGCTGGCGGCGTAGCCGAGGCGGGCGGCGACCTCGCGGTGCCGGGGGTCGAGTCCCTTCTCGGCGAACAGGTCGGGTTCGGCGATGCCGTCGTCGGCGCCGGGCAGTCCGTCGAGGATCCTGCCGTACGGCAGTGAGCCGCGCGGCACCGTCTCCATGTGTCCGAGATCCGCGCGGGCCAGTCCCAGGCCGATGGTGGTGGCCGGGCCGAGGCCGTCGGCGGGTTCCAGGGCGACGAGCCCGCGCCGCGCGCCCACCAGGGCGGCTCCCGCGCGCAGCAGCTCCCGGAGCGCCTCGTCGAGCGTGCTCGCGCGGGCCAGGCGTTCGGTGAGTTCGTGGAGGGTCGTGAGATCGGAGACCCAGCCGGCGAGCCGGTCCTGGAGCAGCGCGCCCGGCGCGTTCTGGGGGTTTGCCGGGGGAGCCGGGGAGGTACCCGCGGTGACGGACGCGACAGTGTGTGCGGGTGAGGGAACCGTTGAATCGATTCCGGCCACTTTCGGAGGGTGCGGAGCGTTCATGGTGTCCGGCTTTCCGACCGGTACGTACTGCTCAAAAGCATCGCAAACCCCCATGTCATTCTGCGTCGCCGGCAGTGTCTCCACATGTACACGTACTCGTGAGGAGATGTCCAGCATTGTCCTGCTGGGATTCCTGGTGTCCGTGGGACTGGAGAGAACTCCCCGCAGACCCCTTGCCGAAATATGAAGTTGGCTTGAAACTGCCTCAGGGGGAGGCATATTGCGGTCGACTGGCCCTGCTCGACGGAGCGTCACAATGGTCGTGATGGGTACGTACTCGGTGAAGGCCAGGGGCGGTTGGGAACCGCTCGGGAACCTGGCGACGGACCCGGGCGTCTTAACCACTGACGACCGTGCCCCATCCTCCCGTGGCGGAGGCGGAGAGAACCACGCGCGACGGCAAACGCCAGACTTCGCCACCCCCACGCCACGCCCGTACTTCTGATAGACGCGGTACGGGTGGAACGGCCGCGGAGGCAGCCCGTGCTCGGCCCATAGGGGTATCCCCTGCCCGGCGCGGGGGTGTGATGCGCCCATAGGTACGCACAGTGAAGTGATCGACACATGACGTGATCTGGACCACGGTGTTGCCAGGCGTGCAACGGAAAGGAACGAGCGCTCATGCGCGAGATCCTCGGAAGGCGACGCAGGCTCCTGTCCCGGCGCGGCGACGGAGGGCCCGATCTGATCGGCGCGGCCCTGACCTTCGCCACGGACTGGCAGTGGCCCGTACTCCCGGGTGTGGCGGCGGACCCGCAGGGCCGGTCCCGCTGCGCCTGCCCCGACCCCGAGTGCACGGTGCCGGGTGCCCACCCGTTCGACCCCGGCCTCCTCGCCGCCACCACCGACGCGCGCATGGTGCGCTGGTGGTGGGGGAACCGGCCGACGGCGCCGATCGTCCTCGCCACCGGCGGCAAGGCCCCCTGCGCGGTGTCCCTGCCCGCACTGCCGGCCGCCCGCGCCCTCGCCGCGCTCGACCGCCACGGCATGCGGCTCGGCCCGGTCGTCGCCTCGCCGGCCCGCTGGTCGATCCTGGTGAAGCCGTACTCCATGGAGCAGCTGGGCGAGCTGCTGTACGCCAAGGACTTCGTCCCCGGCTCCCTCCGCTTCCACGGTGAGGGCGGCTACCTCGCACTGCCCCCGTCCGGGACCGCGCAGGGCGAGATCCGCTGGGAACGGGCGCCGCTGCCCGGCTCCGCCTCGCCGTGGGTGCCCGATGTCGAGGCGGTGGTGGACGCCGTGGTGGACGCCCTCACTCGTACGGGTGTGAGCGCGCCCGAGCTGTAGCGGGCGCGCACGGCATCCCGGCCGGGGCGCGGTCTCTCCGCCCGGACCGGGGTGTCCGCGCGCCTCACGGGCGCCGTGGCGATCTGCGCGGTTGTGTGCCGCCGTGGTGGGGTGGGGATCACGCCTGCGGGGCCGACCGGTCGCGGTACGGCCCGCCGTGCGTGGGACGTCAAGAGGTCGCTGCCGCCGACGAGGGCCACCCGTCCGGGCCCGGGGACCGCACCGGTTCCGCACGGCCCACCGCGCGCGGCGACGGCGTGATGCCGCCGTGCGGCGTGGTCCCGCGCTCTCCTCCCCTTCCCCGACGGCATGGGGGTGCGGACCTGTGTGCCGGCGCGAGGGCAGGACTTCTGGGCGCGGACCCACCACCGCAACGCCACCGGCGGGCCTGGAACGCCGTACCCGGCCTCATGGGATCCGGCTGGGATCCGGCGACGGGCACACCGCGCAGTGAACGGGCTGCCCCACGCGAGACGCCGGGCCGGCACGGTCAGGGTGGTCGAGGCCGACGCCGTAAGGGGACCGCAGCCGTTGCGCTCCGGAATCAACTCCCCTATGACAACGGGCGGTTGGCGGGCGACCGCTTTCCGTGAGCGGTGGCCGACACGCAGAGACCCGGTTGCTGGCGACGGGGGATGCACCAGCAACCGGGCTACTGGAACGGTAACAAGAGATCGGCGGTTCGCAAATTCGATCTCGGCTTTTCCGGTCACCGACTGGCTTGCCCGCGCCGGGAGTTGCGCAGCGGGCCGATGGTGCGTGACAGGGCGGTTCCGCCGGCCGGGCGGCCGGCGGAACCGGGGGGTGCGGCCGGACTTCAGCTCAGCGTGACCTGGCGGTTCGTCAGACCGCCGCGCGCGCGGCGCTCGTCGGCGGTCAGCGGCGCGTCCGTGGCCAGCGCGGCGGCGAGCCGCTCGGCGAACTCGGCCGCCGGCTTCTCCACGTCCTCGGCGCCGACCCCGCTGGGCAGGTCCCAGACGGGCACGGTGAGCCCGTGAGCGCGGAAGGAGCCCACGAGACGGGTGCCCTCACCGAGGGAGGAGCCGCCCGCCGCGTGCAGCCGCGCGAGAGCGTCCAGAAGCTGCTCCTCGGGATGCGGCATGACCCACCGCAGATGGTTCTTCTCGGGCGTCTCGCACCAGTACGCGGAGTCCACGCCCGACAGCTTGACGGTCGGGATGGCCGCGGCGTTGGCCCGCTCCAGGGAGGCGGTGACCTCCGGCGTGGCGTTCTCCGGGTCCGGGACCCAGAACTCGAACCCGCTGTGCACGACCGGCTCGAAAGCGCTCTCGGGGTCGAGCAGCTCCTGCAGCCGGGGACCGTCGGCGGGGGCGCGCCGGGCCTGCACGGGGGTGCCCGGGTCGGCGGTGAGCGCATGCTGCAGGGTGTCGGCGAGGTCGCGGCTGATGTCGCCGGAGGAGGTGTCGTTCTGCAGGCCGAGCAGGACCGAACCGTCGTCGCGGCGCAGCGCGGGCCAGGCCATCGGCAGCACCGTGGCCAGCGTGACCGACGGGACGCCCTCGGGCAGGCCGCCCTTGAGCGTCAGTTCGACGGTGGCGGCCGGCACCAGCTCACGCAGCGCCACCCAGTCGCACTCGCCCGGCAGGCCCTCGAACGGGCGGTGCACCAGCTCGGTCACCGCGTGCGCGGCGGCACGGCCGTGGCAGGCCTTGTAACGGCGGCCGCTGCCGCACGGGCAGGGCTCGCGGGCGCCGACGACCGGGATCTGCCCGTCCGTGAGCTGCGGGCGCTTGGCCTTCGTCTGGGGTCGCTTCTTGGCCATCGTGGGTGTCTCCCGGTTACGGCTCGTCTCGTACGGGCGCGAGCCTAGCCGTTCACGCCACGGCCGGCGGGAACCTGTGGACGACGTGCCGATCTGTGGACACCGAGGACACCGCGCCGGACCGGCGCCGTCTCCCCGTCCGGGGCCGCCCTCAGTCCAGGTCGTCGAAGACGTCCGCGAAGCCCAGCCCGGGTATGCGGGAGACCGCGGGCGCCGTCACCCGTGCCGCGAAGTCCTCGCGCCGGTGCCCGGCTCCGGCGTCCGGGTCGTACACGTCGTCGTGGACGACGACCCACACCGTGACCTCGCCCGGCACCTCGTCGCGTACGCCCCAGTCGTCGGCCAGCGCGGTGATGATGTTCAGCCCCCGTCCGCCGTGCGCCGTGACCGACGGGGTGGCCGGAGCCGGACGGGTCGGGCCACCGCCGTCCGTGACCTCCACGACGAGCCGTCCGCACGGGTCCACCCGCCAGGCGGCGCGTACGTCCCCGTCCCCGGCCAGGGCGTCACCGAGCGGCCGGCCGTGTTTGCACGCGTTGCTCAGCAGCTCGGAAAGAATCAGTACGGCGTCGTCGATGACCGGGTCCGCCACCCCGCCGTCGCGCAGCTGCGCGCGCATACGGCGCCTCGCCTGTCCCACGCCCGCAGGGCCATGGGGTACGGCCATGCTCGACGACGTGGGCACCTCCTGTGCCACCACCAACGCCACCCCCGAGACCTCCTTCGCCCCACGCCACGGTGTGGATGCCCCATGGGCCCGAACGGGAAACCGGTCGATCCGTGAGCGGTGACGCACTCCAAGCGATCGAATACGCACCGAACGCGCCGGAGCACTCCCCGTAGCCGTGTGGCTGGATTTCGTCGCTGTGGCCGAGATGTGAGGATGCGCCGGGATCGGGCACGGGGTCAAGACTCGTGCGCGCTGCTCCTGGGGCCGGTGGGGCGGGTGGTGCGCCGCGCGGTCAGCGGCCGAGCTGATCGAGCACCGCGCGGGGGCGGTTGGTGATGATGGCGTCCACACCGAGACGCACACAGAGGTCCACGTCCTCCGGCTCGTTCACGGTCCACACGTGCACCTGGTGCCCGGACTGCTTCAGACGCTCGATGTACGCGGGGTGGCTGCGCACGATGCGGATCGAGGGCCCCGCGATCCGTACGCCGGCGGGCAGGCGTCCGTCGCGCAGCCGCGGCGAGACGAACTGCGTCAGATAGACCGTGGGCAGCGTCGGCGAGGCGGCGCGCACGCGGTGCAGCGACCGCGCGGAGAAGCTCATCACGCGCACCGGGGAGTCCTCCGCGGCGGCGGGCGCGTCGAGGCCGAACCGCTTGAGCAGGAGCAGCAGCCGCTCCTCCACCTGTCCCGCCCACCGAGTGGGATGTTTGGTCTCGATCGCCAGCTCGACCCGGCGCCCGGCGTCGGAGACCAGCTCCAGCAGCCGCTCCAGGGTGAGGACGGAGGTGGCCTCCCTGTCCTCCGGGCGGTGCTCCCAGTCGGGCTCCTCGACGCGCGGTCCCCCGAAGGCGTCGCGGCTCTTCCAGGAGCCGAAGTCCAGGGCGGCCAGATCGGAGAGCTCGAGCGCCGACACCGCACCGCGCCCGTTGGACGTACGGTTGACGCGACGGTCGTGAACGCACACGAGATGACCGTCGGCGGTCAGGCGCACATCGCATTCGAGCGCGTCCGCACCGTCCTCGATCGCTTTGTGATACGCGACCAGGGTGTGCTCGGGGGCGTCCTCGGAGGCCCCGCGGTGCGCGACGACTTGGGTCAGGTGCTGCCGTGCGTGGGTCACCGCGTCATGGTGCCACCGTGCACGGGTAGACGGGTGCCCGGAGTGGGGTGAACGGTGTCGCCGTCCGGTCGGAGGCATCGAATGGCGTGCCTTACGTGAGTAATGCCCTATATAAAGAATGGCTCCGGACCCACAGGAACGGCTTATGGTGCCCTGACGGCCCGTGGGAAAAGCTGACGTCATACAAAGAGACATGCACAGCTGCGTCGCGCCGGACTCGTGGACGGGCGTGAACGAGCGTGACCGAGTGTGACCGACAACAACAGCCGTGGATCGAGGAGAGAAGCTGTGAGCACCGAGAACGAGGGCACCGCGGTACCCCCGGCACCGTCCGCACCGCCGCCCGCGCCGGTGGATGCTCCCGCTGCTTCGGCGCCCCAGGGACACCCGGCCCCGGGAGCGGCTCCGGACCCGGCCCCGTCCGCACCGCCGCAGGCACCCGCACAGAACATGGACCAGGGATACGGATCCGGCCCCCAGACCCCGGCGGGCGAGACCGGCTGGGGCCCGCACGGCGCCCACGGAGGCCAGGGTGCCCATGGAGGCCAGGACCCCACCCCTTCCTCCTCCACCCCTGACGCCTCCTGGCCCCCGCCCCCGCCGCCGTCCACCCCGTCGTACGGCGGTGGCGGCGAAGGCGACGGCGGTGCCGGGCACGGTTCGAGCGGCTGGGGCTCCTCCTACCAGCAGCCGGCTCCGAAGAAGGGCGGCGGGCGCGGCCGTCTGCTCGCCGCGGTCCTGGTGGCCGCGCTGGTCGCGGGCGGCGCGGGCGGTGGCCTCGGCTACACGCTGGCCAAGGAGAACGACAGCAACGGCTCGACGACCGTCTCGGCGTCCACCAGCGGCGGCAACGTGAAGCGCGACCCGGGCACGGTCGCCGCCGTGGCCGCCAAGGCGCTGCCGAGCACGGTCACCATCGAGGCCGAGAGCAGCAGCGGAGAAGGCGGCACCGGCACCGGCTTCGTCTTCGACAAAGAGGGCCACATCGTCACCAACAACCACGTCGTGGCCGAGGCCGTCGACGGCGGCAAGGTGACGGCGACCTTCCCCGACGGCAAGAAGTACGACGCCGAGGTGGTCGGTCACGCGCAGGGCTACGACGTCGCGGTCATCAAGCTGAACAACGCCCCCTCGGACCTCAACCCGCTTCCCCTGGGCAACTCCGACGAGGTGGCCGTCGGTGACTCGACGATCGCGATCGGCGCGCCCTTCGGCCTGTCCAACACGGTGACGACGGGCATCATCAGCGCGAAGAACCGCCCGGTCGCCTCCAGCGACGGCAGCGGCAGCCAGGCCTCCTACATGAGCGCCCTGCAGACCGACGCGTCCATCAACCCGGGCAACTCCGGCGGTCCGCTGCTCGACGCGCAGGGCAACGTGATCGGCATCAACTCCGCGATCCAGTCCACCAGCAACGGCGGCTTCGGCACGGGGCAGGCCGGCTCGATCGGCCTGGGCTTCGCCATCCCGATCAACCAGGCCAAGTACGTCGCCCAGGAACTGATCAAGACGGGCAAGCCGGTGTACGCCAAGATCGGCGCGTCGGTCTCCCTGGAGGACGCGACGGGCGGCGCGAAGATCACCGAGCAGGGCGCGGGCGGCTCCGAGCCCGTCGACCCCGGCGGCCCCGCCGACAAGGCCGGCCTGCAGCCCGGCGACGTCATCACCAAGCTCGACGACCGGGTCATCGACTCCGGCCCCACCCTGATCGGCGAGATCTGGACCCACAAGCCGGGCGACGGGGTCACGATCACCTACGAGCGCGACGGCAAGGAACACACCACGGAACTCACCCTGGGCTCCCGCACGGGCGACAGCTGACCTCACCCACGGACCCCGAACCCGTTACCCTTGTCCCCGCGCCGCCGATCACCGGCCGGCGCGGGGAGGCGTGCCCGAGCGGCCGAAGGGAACGGTCTTGAAAACCGTCGTGGCAGCGATGTCACCGTGGGTTCAAATCCCACCGCCTCCGCGCGACGAGCAGTGAGAACGGCCCCCGACCAGGTGCACGGTCGGGGGCCGTTGTGTGTCGTGGTGCTCGTGCGCGCTTCAGTGGGTGGGGGCGCCGCTGGATATCGTCAGGTCCGACCTTGCTGCTTCATGGAGGACGTTCAGCGCCTCCACCAAGGGGATCGGGCGAAGTCCGGCCATCCCGTTCGAGGGGACGCGCGCTGTTCCGAGGAGTTCCCAGGTCCGCTGGTTGACGGCGTGTGCGGCGGTGGCGGCCTTGTCGTCGCTCAGCAGGACGAAGGTCTCGAAGAGGATCGTTCTCCTCTTCTCGTTCCCCTCCATCTCGGTCAGCGCGTCGGATGGGTCCTTCCCCTGGTCATGGGCCCGCCCGGCGTCCATGGCGGCCCCCCGGACCTCCTTGATGCACGACACGTACCCGATGGACGTGTCGAGTTTCCGCTCGTCCCACCGGGTGGCCATCAGGTGCCGCAGCTTTGTCCGCTCGGCCATGGCCGTCGCGAAGTGGGATGTCAGGGCGCCGATGAGGACGCCGGCCAAGGTGATGATCCGGGTGGCCACGCCGGACGACGTACCTGCGCGGGAACCTGCCGGCCGGGGAGTGCGGGTCAGGGGCGTTCGCGGGTGGCCGGGTTGTTCAGGCAGAGCGCGATGTTGCGGACCGCGGCGGTGAGTTCCTCGATCACCCGGGCCGCCTGCTCGGCGTTGTGGAAGGACGGGCTTCCTGTCAGTGCCAGGTCCAGTTCCTGCGCGGACCGGAGGGCCGGCCCGAGGCCTTCGAGGGAAGGGGACGCGGGCGCGGGCGCCTCGGCCGGCGCTGTGGCGGGCACGCTCGTACCGGCCGCGGGAAGGGGCCCCGGTGCCGTCGGGTCCGCCGCGGGTGTGCCGGAGACCGCGGGTGCCGACTGGTGTGCCGGCTCGGGCGTGGCCGGGGGTGCCGACGGGGCGGTCGGTGGGGCGGTCGGTGGTGTGCCGGTTCCCGGGTCTGCCCGGCGTCCGTCGAACGGGGCGGGGAAGGCGCCGAAGTCGCCGGTCACGGAGGCGCATTCCTCCGCTTCCGGCCGGTGCGGGTCCTGGGGGGCCCGCCGGTCGTGCGGGGACACGTCCGGCGCGTGGCGCGTGCGGGGGAGTACGAAGTGCTCGAAACCCGGGAACGAGGGAGTGGCGGGGTGGGTGGAGGAGCGTGGGTTGTACTCGGCCTGCCACTGCATGCGGTAGCGGTCGACCTGGTCGGCGCAGGCCGTGCGGGCGTGGAAGACGGCCGTGTCCTCCCCGAGGTCCGGGTACCAGAGGTTCGGGCCCGGGAAGCGCACGGTCCGCACCCGCGGCCTGATCGGCTCGGCGCACCCCATGCAGCAGCCCTCCGGCACCATGAGCGGGATGCCGCCGTCCTGCTCCGGCCAGCGGGGACCGCCTTCCCATCGGTACTCCCCGTGGTGGCAGGGCGGCAGCTCGCCGCAGGCGCGGCAGACGGCGTAGTGCTCGGGGAGGACCCGCCAGTCGTGGCTGGCGGGGGCGCACCAGTGCTTCGGTGTGGAGCGGGGCAGGTTCTCGTTGCGCAGCACCAGCACCACCGGGCGCTTGTAGAACTCGGCCCGCTCGGGGGCCGGTTTGACCGCCTGGTTGTTGGCCCGCCGCAGTTCGTTGGCGTGCCACCACAGTTCCACGTGGTCGCGCCAGGCCTTCTCGTAGGAGTCCGGCCACCAGTTGCTCGGGTAGCCGTTGATCTCCAGGATCCGCCACCCCTGCCGGTCCAGTACCACGATGGAGCCGGCTCGCAGTCGCATGTGCGTTCCGTTGTCCCCCTCGTCCGGCCAGTCGTGACGGCCGATACGAGTGGGCTGGTCTGGGAGCCACCTGCGAACCTGCATGTCATGCTCCTCGGCAACGAAACTTCATAGTTTCAACTGGGGCAGTGGGCAACATTCTGAACAATCAGGACGTTTGGGGCGCTGTAGACACGCGCACGCTGCTGACAGCAGATGATCGAAAAGGTCTTCCGCGGCATCGTTTTCTTTCGCGCGACCCCCTGCCACCAGGCTTTTTCGCCTCTCGGGCCATCGGCGGGGGTGGACTTCGCGGAGGCCGGGGCAGCGGCTTCGTACCCCGGTGATGGGGCCTGACACTCACCCGTACGTGTGATGAGGTTCAGGCTGTCGCCACTCCGTACGTGTGCATCACCTCGCGGGACCGTCATCCCGCGCGCCCGGAATGATCAGAGCGGCGGCCCCTGGAGCTCTTCGTCCTCGGCCAGCCGTTCCCAGGGCAGGTCCCGCAGCGAGGGCTCCGCGTCGCAGCCGGAGGGTACGCGCGGGGAGGGCTGGAACCAGATGACGGTGAGGCGGGAGCGGTACAGGGAGCGGTCGTGGGCCGGGTCGAGCGCCTCGGACCGGAAGCTGCCGACGCACGTCACGCTGGGCAGCACCTCCACGGGGCCGAAGGCACCCGCGTACTGGTCGGGGTGCTCGCGCGGCGGCGGGATCAGGTGGACCGGGGTGCCGGGGAAGGCGCTCTCGGCGGACCGGAGCAGCCAGTCGATCGTCCTGTCGTTGAGGGGCTTGCACGGGTAGCCCTCGAGCAGTCCGCCGTACGTCGACGACATCCGCAGCTCGGAGAGGTCGACCGAGCGGCCGGAGTCGAGGAGGACGCGGGCGAGTGACATGGTCGGCGCTTTGGAACAGTGGTGCATCGGGGTCTTTCGGTTTTCCGGGAGAGGGCGTGGGTGGCGGGCGAGGGTGGTCAGGGGCGGTGTCCCGTCATTCGTGCCGCCGACGCGATCGTCGCGCGGGCTTCGCGTTCGGACAGGCCGGTGCTGAGGGCCGCGCCGACCAGGGGGTCCACCAGGGCCGGGCCGATTCCGTCCTCGTAGGCGCGGCAGGCCGCCCAGAACAGGCGGGTGTTGCGCTGGCCCTCGTGTGCCGCGAGGACGAACTGGATCAGGCCCTGGCCGTGTCCGTCGGCCGGCGGGGGCGCCGGGTGGTGGGTGCGGGGCGGTGGGAGGAGCAGGCGCAGGAGGGCGGGCGGGCAGGGTGCCGGGGGCAGGCGCCCGGTGCCCGGAGCGGTGGTGTACGGGCCGTGGTCGGTGTGGGAGCCGGGGCCGACGAGATAGCCGCCGGCGCCCCGGATGTCGATGCCGGGGGCCAGCCGGCCCGCGGAGTTGGGGACGACGACGTCCGGCGGGCCGCTCAGCCACAGGTGGCGGCCGCCGCTCGGGGTCAGGACGATCACCGTGGCGGGGATCGTGAACAGGTGGCGTCGGGCCAGTTCGCGCAGGGCGGCGAACGAGTCCGTACCGGTCTTGGTGTCCAGGTCGACGCCGATGAGGTGATGCGGGGGCAGTCCGCAGGCGATGCCGTAACCGGTGGCGCGGGGCGCGGCGGCGAACAGTGCGCGGATGCGGGTGGGGTCGGTGGAGGCGTCGTGGACGCCGTGGCCGAAGCGGCCGCACTCGCCGTGACAGGGCGGACTCAACGGCTCCGGGTCGTCGTGGTGCGGGGAGCGCAGGGCCGGGAGCTTCGTCCGGGACAGGGGGATGACGGCCAGTCCGCGTTCGGCGGCTGACAGGGCGTGTGCGAGGGCCAGGGTCGCGGCCTGCCGGTCGGTGGTGGCCATGCCTCCATTTTCGTACACATGTTCGAGGATGGGAAGGGGGGCGTGCGGCGCGCCGGAGTGGGGCGTGGGTGGGAAAGGTGGCGGAACGCTTCGTCCCTTACGGGGAGCGGGGTGGGGAGTCCTGTCGGAAAGGGGTGGGATTCAAGGGGCGCGTCTGGGTTTATCGCCTTGTCGTCACGCTTGCGTGCGAATGACGTCGTCCGGGGTGGTTCGCCGGGGACTCCCTGGGCAATCCTGATCTCGCGACGTCGTGCACAGTACCGGGGCGGGGGGACAACTTCCCTGGTGACAGCCGTACTTCACGCACGCACGGTCATGAGCCACACACGGTCATGGGCCGGTGCGTCCTTGTTCTGGAGGGAACACAACATGGCAAGCATCCGTACCGCCCGCGTCATCGCCGCGGTCTCCGCCCTGCCGCTCGCGGCCGCCCTCTTCAGTGGCGTCGCGGCGGCGGACAGCGGCGCCCTCGCGGACGACGGATCGAACGCGACGGCCACGAGCTCCGAGGCCGACGCCCTCGGCAGCGGTGTCGGCGGCGACAACTTCGGCAACTCGGCCACCTCGCAGCAGCAGGCCACCGGAGCCGGCGCCACGAACCAGAACAACACCGCCCAGGTCACCGGCTCCGCCTTCACGACCGTCAACCAGGGCAACGACAACGTGGTCATCGGCTTCACCCCGCTGTGGTGAGGCCGGCGCCCTGACCGTGCGGGTGTGCTTGGTGGGGTGCGGGGCGTCCGGGCGGCGGTGCTTCGGTACCGTCGCCCGGACGTTCCGGGGGCGGTCCCTCAGGGGCCGACCCGTAGTACCCCTCACCCGCTGCTCCACCTTCAGGAGGTGCAGCCGGCCCCACCCCTACAACCTGAGGGGGACGTGCCTTCGGGACCTGCGGGCGATCCGCCGGACCGGCCCCGCTCATAGCGTTGAGCCATGACCACACCCGTCTGCACCAGCGCTTCGAAGGCCGCCACTCCAGCGACAGCGGCGCAGACCCTCCCGTACCCGTCGTTCTCGTCGTACATGAGGGCTCGCCAGCCGGTGCTCCTGCGTACCGCCCGGTCGCTGACCGGGAATCCGAGCGACGCGGAGGACCTGCTGCAGACCGCGCTCACCAAGACGTACGTCGCCTGGGAGCGCATAGAGGACCACCGGGCGCTCGACGGCTATGTCCGCAGGGCGCTGCTGAACACGCGCACCTCGCAGTGGCGCAAGCGCAAGGTCGACGAGTTCGCCTGCGACGAGCTGCCCGAGCCCGCCCCGGTGCCCGGCGGCGACGACCCGGCCGAGCAGCAGGCACTGCGCGACGCGATGTGGCGGGCGATCATGCGGCTGCCCGCGCGGCAGCGGGCGATGGTCGTGCTGCGGTACTACGAGGACCTCAGCGAGGTGCAGACGGCAGAGGTGCTCGGTGTCTCGGTGGGCACGGTGAAGTCGGCCGTGTCGAGGGCGCTCGGCAAGCTCCGCGAGGACGCCGAACTGGGGCTCGTCCGCGGCTGACGCGCACCGGTCCGCCGACGCGGCGTGATCGATCATTCGCTCCCCTAGTGACATACCGCGCGGTATGTGCGCAGAATCAGCGCAACTCTTACCGCCCCGAAGGCAATGTCGCCCAGGAGGACGCCGTGCTGAGCACCATGCAGGACGTACCGCTGCTGATCTCGAGGATCCTGACCCACGGGTCGACGATCCACGGCACCTCACAGGTGACCACCTGGACCGGCGAGGGCGCACCGCACCGCCGTTCCTACGCGGAGATCGGCGCCCGGGCGGCCCAGCTGGCCCACGCCCTGCGCGACGACCTCGGCGTCACCGGCGACGACCGGGTCGCCACCCTCATGTGGAACAACGCCGAGCACGTCGAGGCGTACTTCGCGATCCCCTCCATGGGCGCCGTCCTGCACACCCTGAACCTCCGCCTCCCGGCCGAGCAGCTCGCGTGGATCGTCAACCACGCCGCCGACCGGGTGATCATCGTCAACGGTTCGCTGATCCCCCTCCTCGCGCCGCTGCTGCCGCACCTCAAGACCGTCGAGCACGTGGTCGTCTCCGGTCCCGGCGACCGTTCCGCGCTGGCGGACGCCACCGCGCGGGTGCACGAGTACGAGGACCTGCTCGCCGGGCACCCCGTCGCCTACGACTGGCCGGAGCTGGACGAGCGCGCCGCCGCCGCCATGTGCTACACCTCCGGCACCACCGGCGACCCCAAGGGCGTGATCTACAGCCACCGCTCCATCTACCTGCACTCCATGCAGGTCAACATGGCGCAGTCGATGGGCCTGACCGACCAGGACACCTCGCTGGTCGTGGTCCCGCAGTTCCACGTCAACGCCTGGGGCCTGCCGCACGCCACCTTCATGACCGGTGTCAACATGCTGATGCCGGACCGCTTCCTGCAGCCCGCCCCGCTCGCCGAGATGATCGAGGGCGAGAAGCCGACCCACGCCGCCGCCGTCCCCACCATCTGGCAGGGTCTGCTCGCCGAGCTGACCGCCGAGCCCCGGGACGTCTCCTCCCTCACCCAGGTCACCATCGGCGGCTCCGCCTGCCCGCCCTCCCTGATGGAGGCGTTCGACAAGCTGGGCATGCGGGTCTGTCACGCCTGGGGCATGACGGAGACCTCCCCGCTCGGCACCATCGCCCGCCCGCCGGCCCACGCCGTGGGCACCGAGGAGGAGTTCGCCTACCGGCTGACCCAGGGCCGTTTCCCGGCCGGCGTCGAGGCCCGCCTCACCGGCCCCGGCGGCGAACGCCTCCCCTGGGACGGCGAGTCCGCCGGTGAGCTGGAGGTCCGCGGCAACTGGATCGCCGGCGCCTACTACAACGGCCCCGAAGCGGAGCCCCTGCGCCCCGCCGACAAGTTCAGCGAGGACGGCTGGCTGAAGACGGGTGACGTCGGGACGATCTCCGCCGACGGTTTCCTCACCCTCACCGACCGCGCCAAGGACGTCATCAAGTCCGGCGGCGAGTGGATCTCCTCGGTCGAACTGGAGAACGCGCTGATGTCCCACCCGGACGTCGCCGAGGCCGCCGTCGTCGCCGTCCCGGACGACAAGTGGGGCGAGCGCCCGCTGGCCACGGTCGTCCTCAAGGAGGGCTCCACCGCCGACTTCACCACCCTGAGGGCCTTCCTCCAGGAGGAGGGCAGGATCGCCAAGTGGCAGCTCCCGGAGCGCTGGACGGTGATCACGTCGGTGCCGAAGACCAGCGTCGGCAAGTTCGACAAGAAGGTGCTGCGCAGGCAGTACGCCGCCGGGGAGCTGGACGTCACCCGGCTCTGACACCCGCGTACGCCGGATGCGCCGGGCGGTGGGGCGGAACCTCACCGCCCGGCGGCGTGCGGCTCCGCCACCGGTGGACGGGTGAGTCGTACGGCGACGGCCGTCACCGCCGTACCGCCGTGCTCCCCCAACCCAGCGCCAGCCAGACCGCCGCCACCGCCGACACCCCGCCCCAGCCGAAGTGGGTGAAGGCGGTGCCCGCGAGGGCCGAGGCGGTGGCGCCGCCGGCGAAGCCGGAGACGACGTAGGCCGTGTTGGCGACGGCCGGGCTGGAGGTGGTGGTCAGGGCGAGGGTCTGGTTGGCGACGTGGGAGGCGACCAGGGCCGCGTGGATCGCGGTCGCGGCGACGAACAGCGCCCAGATGACCTGCCCGCCCAGCCAGAACAGCGGCACGGAGACGGCCGCGAGCAGATACGCCCCCCGTACGACCCTGGCGGCGCCGAAGCGGTCGACCAGCCCGCCCGCCAGCGGCGCCACCGCGCTCGCCGCGAGCCCGAAGAGGCCGAACAGCCCGGCGGTGGCGGTGGACAGGTCGTAGGCCGGGCCCGTCAGCAGCAGGGCGAGCGAGGTCCACAGGGCGCTCCACGCGCCGAACATCCCCGCCTGGCGCACCGACGCGCGCCACAGGTCGGGCGAGCGGCGCAGCAGTCCGGGCAGTGCGGCGAGGCCGCCGAACAGCGAGCCGTCGCGGCGGCGCCGCCCGGACGGCAGGACGAGGGCGGTGGCGACGCCCAGGGCGAGCGTGAGGACGGCCGCGCCCGCGAACACCCACCGCCAGCCGAAGGCCTCCCCGGCGAGACCGCCGAGGACCCGGGCCGCGACGATGCCGGTGAACAGGCCGGCGATCACGGCCGCGACATGGCGGGCGCGGCGGGCGGCGGGAGCGCGTTCGGCGACCAGCGGGACGAGGAGCTGCGGTACGACGGTCCCGGCCGAGGCGACGAACACGGCGATCGCCAGCGCGCCGGTGCCGGGGGCGACCGCACTGGCGATCAGGGCGGCGGTGGTGACCAGGGTCAGGACGGTGACCAGCCGGCGCCGGTCGGCGGTGTCGCCGAGCGGGGCGAAGAAGAGCAGGCCGACGGCGTAGCCGAGCTGGGCGACCGAGGCGATCCAGGCCACGGCGGACGGTGTGGAGCCGAAGTCGCGGGCGATGAGGGAGAGCAGCGGCGCGGCGAGGTAGATGTTGGCGGCCGTGACCGCGGTGCAGACGGCGATGAGCGTGAGGAACGCGCCGGAGCCGCGGGACGGACCCGGGCCCTGACCGGGAGCGGTGACCGGTGGCCTGCGGCCCTGCCGGCCGGTGGCGCTGGGCGCTGAGGACATGAGCGGAGTACCCCTTCGAGCCTACTCTAACAACTAACTGGTTGGTTGGCTGATGGAGGGAACAGTCTGCGCCCCCGCCGGATTCCATGTCAACCAAACAGTTGGTTACAAGTGGCGCTACCCTGTCCCCATGGCAGTCAGGGACCCCGAGGCCACCAAGGCACGGATCTTCGAGGCAGCGGTCGCCGAGTTCGCCCGCCACGGCATCGCCGGCGCCCGCATCGACCGCATCGCGGCCGAGGCGAAGGCCAACAAGCAGCTCATCTACGCCTACTTCGGCAACAAGGCGGAGCTGTTCGCGATCGTCCTCGAGCGGAAGATGCTGGACCTCGCCGAGTCCGTCCCCGTCGACCCGGACGACATCGAGAGCTGGGTCGACCGGCTGATGGACTACCACGCCGCCCACCCCGAACTGCTGCGCCTGCTCTTCTGGGAAGGCCTGGAGTACGGCACCGACGAGCTGCCCCACGAGGGCGAACGCCAGGAGCACTACGTCCGCAAGGTCGCCCTGCTCCAGGACGGCCAGGACCGGGGCGTCGTCACCGACGCCATCCCGGCCGGCGACCTGCTGTTCCTGCTGACCGCGCTGGCCAACTGGACGGCCGTCGTCCCGCAGATGCGCCGCATCCTGGTCGGCGAGGAGGCGGACGACCGTGTCCGGCTGCGAGCCTCCGTGAAGGAGGCGGCGCGCCGCCTGGTCGCCCGCTGACCGCGGTGCGGGTCAGTTGGTCCCGATCCGCGACAGCAGGTCGACGATCCTCTCCTGCACCTCTTCACTGGTGGACCGCTCCGCCAGGAACAGCACCGTCTCGCCGGAGGCCAGCCGCGGCAGGTCCGCCTGGTCGACGGCGGCCGTGTAGACGACGAGCGGGGTGCGGTTGAGCTGCCCGTTCGCCCGCAGCCAGTCGATGATCCCGGCGGGCCCGGCCTGGCGCGGGTGCACCCGCATCAGGTCCATCACCACCAGGTTCGGCCGGAACTGCCCCGCCAGCGCCACCGCGTCGGCGTCGCTCGCGGCCCGCGCGACCTGCATCCCGCGCCGCTCCAGCGTCCCGGTCAGCGCCAGCGCGATCTCCGCGTGCTCCTCGATCAGCAGCACGCGCGGAGGGTGCTGATCGCTGTCGCGCGGCGCGAGCGCCTTCAGCAGTACGGCGGGATCGGCGCCGTACGCGGCATCGCGCGAGGCCTGTCCGAGCCCGGCCGTGACCAGCACCGGCACCTCGGCGGCCACCGCGGCCTGCCGCAGCGACTGCAGGGCCGTACGGGTGATCGGCCCGGTCAGCGGGTCCACGAACAGCGCGGCGGGGAACGCCGCGATCTGCGCGTCGACCTCCTCGCGCGAGTGCACGATCACCGGCCGGTAGCCGCGGTCGCTCAGCGCCTGCTGCGTGGTGACGTCCGGCGCGGGCCACACCAGCAGCCGGCGCGGGTTGTCCAGCGGCTCCGGCGGCAGCTCGTCGTCCATCGGCTGCGGACGCGGCGGGTCCGCCACCTCGACGGCTCCGCCCGGACCGTCCAGCGGCTCGGGCCCCTCGGCGGCGTCCGCGTCGGGCGCCCCTATGGCGTACGACCGTCCGGTGCCCTCGGTCGCCGGCGCGAGCCGGGAGTGCGCCGGCGCGTGCGCGTGGGCGGGCTCGGCCGACGGGTGCGGACGCGCGTTCTGCTCGCTGCCCGCGGCCGGGTCGGGGCGCGTACCGAGCTTGCGGCGGCGGCCGGAGCCACCCGGCTGGTGCGGGGGAGGCGTGGCCGACGGCAGCGGCTGCTGCACCTGGGCGGCCTGCCGGTTGAACGGCACCCCCTGCCCCAGCGTCCGCACGCTGATCGCCCGCCCCTGCGTGGAGTTCGGATCGACCGGCGCCGAGGCCTCCGCGGGCAACGGCTGAGCGGCCCGCTGCACCGGAGCGCCCTCGGGCGGCAACGGGGTGCCGGCGGCGGGAGTCGGCTGCGACGGACCCGCGGCCGCCGGTACGGCCACACCGGCACCGGAGGTGTCACCGGCGGCGGGCCACTGCTGTGGGACGGGACCACCTTCGGCCGCAGCACCCGTCCCGGGCACGGCCTCGGCGGGAAGCGGCTGAGCGACGGGAAGCGGCTGCGCCGCCTGCCCCTGTGCGGGTACGGGGGCACCGTGCGCCGGGAGTGCGGTGCCTTGCGGCGGGGCGACGGCGCCGTGTGCCGGGGCGGGGCTTCCTTGTGGAGGAACGGCCGCGCCTTGTGCCGGCACGGGAGCGCCCTGCGGGGGGACGGTCGCGCCCTGCGCGGGGACCGGAGCCCCATGCGCTGGGGCCGCGCCGCTTTGCGCCGGGACCGCAGTGCCGTGTGCGGGGACCGGAGCGCCCTGCGGGGGAACGGCCGCGCCTTGTGCCGGCACGGGAGCGCCCTGCGGGGGGACGGTCGCGCCCTGCGCGGGTACGGGGGCGCCGTGCGCCGGGACCGCAGCCCCCTGTGCCGGGACCGGAACCCCCTGCGGGGGAACGGCCGTACCTTGTGCAGGGACGGGGGCCCCAGGTGCTGAGGGTGTGGCGCCTTGCGGCGGGATGGCCGCACCCTGTGCCGGGACCGGAACCCCTTGCGCGGGAATCGCGGCGCCCTGCGGCGGAACCGGAGCGCCGTGTGCCGGAACGGGAGCGCCCTGTGAGGGGATGGCCGCGCCCTGTGCGGGGACCGGAGCCCCATGTGCTGGGGCCGTGGCCCCTCGCGCCGGGACCGCGGCGCCGTGTGCGGGGACCGGAGCGCCCTGCGGGGGGACGGCCGTGCCCTGTGCGGGTACGGGAGCAGCCCCTTGCGCCGGGACCGCGGCGCCGTGTGCCGGAACGGGAGCCCCCTGCGAAGGAACACTCGCCCCCTGTGCGGGGACGGGAGCACTCTGCGGCGCCGCGGGAGTGCCCTGCGGCGGGACCGTGGCCCCCTGGGCCGGAACAGCCACCCCCTGCGCGGGCACGGGAGCACCCTGTGGCGGAACCGGAGCGCCCTGCGGCGCGACAGGCGCCGCACCCCACTGCGCCGAAGCCCCTGGAGCCTGGGCGGTCGCCGTCTGCGCGGCCGGAGCGGGGGCCTCGGCGGGTGTGCCCTCGGGCTCCGCCGGCTGGGCGACGGCCCGCCGCCGGCGGCCCGTCGGCGCGCTGGTGGGATGCGGCTGCGGTGGGGTGTGATCGTCGGCCTGGTCGTGCGGAACGGCGTCATGGTGGCCGTTGTCGACCCCGGCCTGCCCGACCGCCCCGGCTCGTCCGACCGCCCCGGCTCGTCCGGCCGCGTCGGCCTGCCCGACCGCCTCGGCCTGTGCCGGCCGGCCGGTGTGCTCTTCCTGGTCCGCCTCGGCCGGTGGCAGTGCGAACACCGTACGGGGCGCGGCCTCCTGCGCCGCCGCCCGTTCGGTGGCGGCGGCCAGCGCACGCCGGCGCCGTCCCGTCGGCTGCGACTGCGCCTGCTCCGAAGCCTGAGCCGGAACATGCACCGCGACCTCGGCCTGGGGCGCGTCGGACGGCGCGGGCAGCGCCGGCGGCAGCGCGTGCTGTTCGCCGGACTCGTGCCGGGCACGCTGCCCGGACGGCCCCGGCATCCCCTGCGGCGGTACGGTCCCGCCCAGCCCCGTGTTCGACGCGGCGGCCCCCGCCGCATGCTCGGCGGCGGTGACGACGGCCCCCTCGGACACCCCGGCGGCCCCGGCGAGCTCGATCTCGGCACCCACCGCGGCCGGCGCGTTCTCGGCCGGCCGGCCGCGCCGCCGCCCGGTACCGCCGGACGCCTGCGCGGGCTCGTCGTCGACGGCGGCGGCAGCCCGGCGCCTGCGCCGGCCGGTGGGCGCGGAGTCCGTACCGGAGCCGTCGTCGGCGCCCGGCACCTCGCTCTCCAGGAAGGCGTCCACGGACGCGCGCCGCGCCCGGCGCCGCCCGCCGCCACCGGGGGCCGGCTCGGCGGGAACGGTCTCCTCGGCCGGCACCGCCACTTCGGCGGTCGGCACGGACCCCGCCCCGCCCCCGATCGGCACCTCGAGGACGAACGCGCTGCCGCTCATCCCGGGCACCTCGTGCGTCTGCAGCACACCGCCGTGCGCCCGGACGATCCCGCGCACGATCGGCTCGTGCACCGGGTCGCCGCCGCCGTACGGCCCGCGCACCTCGATGCGTACGACCTCACCGCGCTGCGCCGCCGCGACGACGACCGTGTTGTCCAGGTAACCGCCCGCCGAAACCGGCGTGTTGCCGGTCGCGTCGACACCCGCGACGTCCGCGACGAGATGCGCGAGGGCGGTCGCGAGCAGCCGCGGGTCGACCTCGGCCTCGATGGGCGGCGCGTGCACCGCGAACTGCACCCGTCCGGGGCCGATGAGCTCCACGGCCCCGTCGACCCCGGCGGCGACGACGGCGTCGAGCATCACCTTCGTACGGGCGATCTGTTCGCCGCCCGCGTCGAGCCGCTGGTAGCCGAGGACGTTGTCGATGAGGGTGGTGATCCGGGCGTAGCCGGCCGACAGGTGGTGGAGCACCTGGTTGGCCTCGGGCCACAACTGCCCGGCGTCGTCGGAGGCCAGCGCGGACAGTTCCCGGCGCAGCTCGTCCAGCGGGCCCCGCAGGGACCGCCCGAGCAGGGTGAGCAACTGGTCGTGCCGGGCGGCGAGGGCCTCGTAGCGGTCCTTCTCCCGCTCGCCGAGCGCGGCGTACCGCTCCTCGTTCGCGGCGAGTTCCTCCGCGTGCTGCTCGCGCAGCTCCTCCAGCTCGGTGACGTGGCCCTGGCGCAGGGCGGTGAGCTCGGAGCCGTGCTCCTCGGCGAGCCGCTCCAGCTCCTCGGCGTGCTCCCGCTCGGCCTGCTCCTTCTCCTCGGCGAGCGCGTCGTAGGGGCGGCGGTCGAGGAACGTCATGACGGCGCCGACGAGCTGGTCGCCGTCGCGCACCGGCGCGGTCGTCAGGTCGACCGGCAGCTTGTCGCCGTTCTTGGCGTACAGCACCTGACCGCGCACCCGGTGCTTGCGCCCGGAGCGCAGGGTGTCGGCGAGCGGGGACTCGTCGTACGGGAAGGGGGCTCCGTCGGCGCGCGAGTGCAGCACGAGCGTGTGCAGTTCGCGCCCGCCGAGTTCGCCGGCCCGGTAGCCCAGTATCTGGGCGGCGGCCGGGTTGACGAGGACGATCCGCCCGTCGGTGTCGGTGCCGACGACGCCCTCGGAGGCGGCGCGCAGGATCATCTCGGTCTGCCGCTGCGAACGCGCCAGCTCGGCCTCGGTGTCGACGGTGCCGGAGAGGTCGCGGACGACGAGCATCAGCAGCTCGTCGCCGGTGTAGCCGTAAGTGTCGTACGCCTGCTGGCCGGTCTCCAGATTCGCACTGGTGACCTCGACCGGGAACTCGGTCCCGTCGGTCCGCCGGGCGACCATCCGCGTCGGCTTGGTGCGGGCCCGGGGATCGATGTGGTCGGGCCGCCGCATGGACCCCGGGATGAGCTTGGAGTCGAACTCCGGCAGCAGATCCAGCAGCCCCCGCCCCACCAGGGCCGTGCCCGGGGTCTCGAAGGCCTCCAGGGCGATGGCGTTGGCGTTGACGACCGTCCCGTTGGCGTTGACCAGCACCAAGGCGTCCGGAAGCGCGTCCAGTATGGCTGCGAGGCGAGCAGTGCCCCGGGATGGCCTGCTGCTCACGAGACGCTTCCTCCCTGTTACCGCGACGTGCCGACCGCTCGGGCCATCTTGCCAACCTGCCCGCAGCGTGTCACGCGAGGGAGTCTAAGGGCTGGGATTGCGCTCGCGACGCCGGATGCGACGGACATCGCACGGGAAAGTGACGGCGGTGTGACGCCCGGTGGGCCCGGAACCCGGGACTGCCTGCGCCGACGCGCCACGAACCTTCGCGGGACCTTTACGCCCCCTGTGCCCCGACTCGCCACCACGCGCCCCGCCACTTCCGCCACTCGGGAGGTCTCCCTCACCCGCGTCCCCCGGCGCCCGCTTCGGGCAGCAGCGGCACCAGCCGGTCCCAGCGGGCGATCTCGCATCCGTTCGTACGGTCGTAGGCCGCGTCGACGGGACGGCCGGCCCAGGTGCCGGTGACGCGGGCGGTGGCGGGCCCGCCGTACTGCAGGGTGCAGACGGCGTCCCGCGGTGCCGGGGCGAAGGCGTCCCGCCCCCACCGTGCGTTCCGCTCGACGGCCGCACAGGCCCCGGCGGGGTCGGGGTGGCTGCCGCCACCGGGCCGGCACCGCACCTCGTACGTCCCGTCCACCCCGCCGCCCGCGTCGCGCACGGTGACGGTGAGGCGGTCACCGCGCGGAGGCGCGTCCTGCGCGTACGCCGCCGGGGGCGCGGTGGACAGCGAGGTGAGGGCCGCGACGGCGACGAGCCGCCGCAGCACGGGGCGCGCGGTGCCCGCACGCCGGATCCGCGACACGACCTGAGAGATGAGCTGTGACATGAGCTGCGACATGACCTGATCAACGCGCCACCGCGCGGGACGTTGCGCCATACCGACGCGACAGCCGGAAGCGCTTTGCCCTGCGGGCTCCCCGCCTAGTACCGTGGGTGGCGATTGGTGACAGCCCACGCGGGTGTGTCATCATCGGCACGCACCGATTCCACTCGCGCTCACGCGCGGAGGGTTCTGTGCATGGAGGCGTCGCCTAGTCCGGTCTATGGCGCCGCACTGCTAATGCGGTTTGGGTCTTAAAGCCCATCGAGGGTTCAAATCCCTCCGCCTCCGCACCGATCACGAAGCCCCGGCCCCTGCGGCCGGGGCTTCGTCGTTGTCTCCCCTGCCGATCCCGCGTTTGCGCAGGTCACAAGGGGTGGGCCAAACGGATTTCACATGGCGGCGGCAGTCATGTAATGTTCTTCCTGTCGCCGCGAGCGGGCCGAAAGGACCGGGGAGCGGCGAGAAAACTGAAGAGACAAGCACTCGTAGCTTAACGGATAGAGCATCTGACTACGGATCAGAAGGTTGCAGGTTCGAATCCTGCCGAGTGCACACAGGACAGAGGCCCCGGAGAGATCCGGGGCCTCTGGCGTTTCCGGGGTCATCGAGTCGTCGAGTCATTCGGTGTCGGCGTCCGCGTCGTCCGCGTGGGTGTCATGGCGGTGCGGGCCCCGCTGGCGCAGGAGTGCGGTGCGCAGGTAGTGGGTCAGGGCGGTGGCCGCCGCCGTGAGGAAGATGAAGGTGTAGAGGATCTGCAGGATGGTCACCAGGCGGGCCGCCTGGCCGTGCGGGGTGATGTCGCCGTAGCCGACGGTGGCGAGGGTGACCAGGGTGAAGTACAGGGCGTCGAGGCGGGTGTCGAGGCCGACGAGCTCGCCGGGGTTCTGGGCCAGGGCCAGGTAGGTGGTCGCGAAGACCAGGATGGACAGGGTCGTCAGCAGGGGGATGACCAGTCCTGGACGTATGTTCGGGTGTCCGAGCAGGACGCGGACCACCTGTCTCAGCAGCAGGACGGCCACGAGCGCCAGGGCGAGGACGAAGAGGGTCCAGCTCAGGGCCGGCCGGTGCGGGCCCAGACCGTTCAGGGGCAGGAGGAAGTAGGCGGTGACCATCGCCACCACACCCGTCACCCCGACCAGTCCGGGCCAGAAGGTCCTCCAGCCCGCGAACGTGCGCTCTACGCCCGGGACTCGCGGCGCGGTGCGCACAGGGCCCAGATGATGAAGCCGTCGATGATGAGGAGGGCGATCGACCAGACCGGTGCGTGGGGCAGCCACACGAAGTTGGCGACCATGCTGAGCCCGGCCAGCGCGATGCCCACCACGCGGGCCCAGGTGGCCCCGGTGAACAGGGCGAGACCGGCGACGGTCACCAGGGCGCCGAGGATCAGGTGGATCCAGCCCCAGCCGGTCAGGCTGAACTCGTAGGTGAAGTTCTGGGTGGTGACGAAGACGTCGTCCTGGGCGATGGCGGCGATGCCCTGGAAGATCGCCATGATGCCGCCGAACGTCATCAGGACCGCCGCTGCCGCCGTCCAACCCGTCGCCCAAGGGCTCCTGGCCTCCCACCCGGCCTGGTGGTGGCGCGTGCCGCTGACATTGCTCGCCATGTGTTCGACCTTTCGGCTGTCCCCGAGCGTTGCGGCCCCTCCACCAGGTTTGCACTCCGGTCCGCACTCGGCACCTCGGTGTCTCAGTCGGTGCGGCAGTGCTCCTCCAGGTAGTCGGCCGCGACCGTGTTCGCGCGGCGGAACCAGTCGTGGAGCACGGCGATCTCCTCCGGGGTGTAGTCGGCGAAGAGCTCGTTGACGCGGGCGTAGTAGGGGTCGTAGATCTCGCGCGTGCGGGCCAGGGCGTCCGGCAGCGCTTCCACGCGGACGCGGCGGCGGTCCGCGGGGTCGGGGCGGCGGGTGATGTAGCCCGCGCGTTCCAGGCGGTTGAGGATCCCGGTCATCGCGCCCGTCGTGACGTGGACGCGGTCCGCCAGCTCGCCGGCCGTGAGCAAGTCCTCGCCGGCCTCGATGACGAAGGCGAAACAGGTCAGGTCGGTGACGTTCAGACCGACCTGCTGGGCGATCTCGTGCCGGCCCACCAGGTGGGTCGCGACGAGCTGGTCCATCGCCCACAGCGCCTGCTCCGGCGTGGCGGGCTGGCGCGGCTTGGCTTGCATTCCGGTTTCCTCGTTTCTCTTAGATCGTGAGGAGTTTCGTGCTAAATCTCTTACGATGTGAGAGATTCTGGCGTCGGTGGCGGAGGGGCAGACACGTGAGCGCACATTCATATGACCACGGGCACACGGTCGCGGGGTGGACGGGTTTCGGGATCGCCGGGGCCGGTGCCGCGGTCGTGGGGTTCGGGATCGTCACGGTGTCCGGACCGCTGCTGGTGGGCGGGGCGTCGATCGCGCTCGCGGGCCTCGTCGTCACCTGGGTGCTGCACCTCGCCGGGTGGGGCAAGCAGCCGGGCCCCCGGCCGAGGGAGCAATGGGGGTGGCGGGTGCGGGACCTGAGCGCCCGGCAGGGGCACGCGCGGTGCCTGGGCTGCCGGCTGGCCGGCCGGGGGCGGGTCGCGGCGCGGGCGGCCGGGCCGGTCGTCGTACCCGCGGCGCGCGGTGGCGCACCGGACGCGCGGCCTTCCGTGGGGTCAGGGCGGACCGACGGCTGAACCGCGGCCGTTGTCAGTGGTGCCCCCTAGTCTCGGCAGAGATGGCACAGGCATGGCGATGTTCGGGGCTGCGATGGTCGGCGGACGGTCCCGTACTGGCGTGGGAGGGCGGCCGGAGCTCCGCGCCGACCCGGGGGAAACGGGTGGCCTTCGGGGTCGGGGAAGGGGGAGTGCGGACATGTGTGGGGGCACGGGGGCACGCGTGTCCGCTCGGGGCGGCCGTTCCGGGGCGGAGCACGGGGGCGCGCTGCGAGGAGTGCGCCCGGCTGGACCGGGCGCACTCGGTGGCCGCCGACACCCTCGCGGACGACCCGCGGCCCTACCGCGTGTACCTGGCGTGGTTCGGGCCGGGGATGACCAAGGTCGGGATCACCGCGGTGCAGCGGGGGCCGGCACGGCTGCTGGAGCAGGGGGCGGTCTGCTTCAGCTGGCTGGGCACCGGGCCGCTGATGGCGGCGCGGCGCACCGAGGAGCTGCTGCGCGCCGCGCTCCGCGTGCCCGACCGGATCCCCTACGCCGACAAGCGGGCGGTGCGGGCGGTCCTCCCGGACGGGGAGGAGGAGCGGGCGGCGGAGATCGCCAGGTTGCACGCGCGGGCGGTCGCCCTGGACGGATGGCCGGCGTCGCTCGCCCGTGAGCCGTTCCGACCGGTCGATCACGTCGGGGTGTTCGGTCTTGCGGGGGTGCCGGCCGCCGTGGGGGAGGTGAGCGAGCTGGTTGCCGGGGGCGCGGTGAGCGGTGAGCTGGTGGCCGCCGCCGGCCCCGATCTGCATCTGGCGACGGGGAAGGGCGTCGTGGTGCTGGACACCCGGCTGCTGACCGGGTGGGAACTGCTCCCGGCCCCGGGACGGGAGTTCTCGGTGCCGGTCAGGGCGGTGAGGGACCGGGCGGTGGCGCAGGACGGGCTGTTCTGATCCGGAGGCCGCGACACCCGCTGGACGCTGTCGGCGAATCCGTCGGGCGGCCGCCCGGCACCATGAGGGGAGCGTTTCTCCCGCTATGACGCCGCTTGCGCGGTGTTTCGCCGGGAGAAACGCTCCCCTCACCGAACGGTGACGAGGTCCGCCGACAGCATCCCCCCGGACCCCGGACCCTGGACCCCGGTCGCGGTCGCGGGTGATCGTGGGCGGCATGAGTGCTCATCCCGACACCCGGACCGAAGCCGACGACGTACGGCGCTTCTGGGAGGGGCTCGGACTGCCCGGGCTCGTCGACGTGCACACGCACTTCATGCCGGAGCGGGTGCTGCACAAGGTGTGGGCCTACTTCGACGCGCTCGGGCCGCTGACCGGCGGCGTCGAGTGGCCGATCACCTACCGGGAGGAGGAGGCGGCACGGACCGCGCTGCTGCGGGAGTTCGGCGTACGGGCCTTCACCGCCATGCTCTACCCGCACAAGCCGGGCATGGGGCCCTGGCTGAACGGCTGGGCGGCCGACTTCGCCGCCCGCACCCCCGACTGCCTGCACACCTCCACCCTCTTCCCGGAGCCCGGGGTCGTGGACCACGTCCGGGACGCCGTCGACGCCGGCGCGCGGGTCTTCAAGGCACATGTGCAGGTGGGCGCGTACGACCCGGCCGACGAATCACTCGACGGCGCCTGGGGACTGCTCGCCGAGGCGGGCGTTCCGGTGGTGGTCCACTGCGGGTCCGGGCCCGCGCCCGGCAAGCACACCGGGCCCGGGCCGATCGCCCGGGTCCTGGCCCGGCACCCCCGGCTGCGGCTGATCGTGGCGCACCTGGGGATGCCCGAGTACGAGGACTTCCTGGACCTCGCCGAGCGGTACGGGGAGGTGCGGCTGGACACCACGATGGCGTTCACCGACTTCGGCGAACGCCTGGCGCCGTTCCCCCGGCGGGCCCTGCCCCGGCTGGCCGCCCTCGGCGACCGGATCCTGCTCGGCTCGGACTTCCCGAACATCCCGTACCCCTACCTCCACCAGCTCCACGCGCTGGAGCGGCTGGGGCTCGGGGACGCCTGGCTGCGGGCGGTGTGCCACGACAACGCGGCCCGGCTCTTCGGCCTGCCCGGCTGAGCGGGGCCGCCCCGCCCCGGCTGAGAACAGCCTGTGAGTTTCTCAGGTAAAACACAGGTTCCCGAAAGGGTGTTCTCAGAGGCCCCGGACATCGTGTGCGGTATGACCACGATCTCGCCCCAGGGGCGCACCGAACTGCTGAGGCCGGACGGGAGCCCCGTCCGCGTGCTTGTGGTGGACGACGAGCAGTCGATCACCGAGTTGCTGTCCATGGCCCTGCGGTACGAAGGCTGGCAGATCCGCAGCGCGGGTGACGGCCAGGGGGCCCTCCGCACCGCGCGCGAGTTCCGGCCCGACGCCGTCGTCCTGGACATGATGCTGCCGGACATGGACGGCCTGGCCATCCTCGGCCGGCTGCGCCGCGAGCTGCCGGACGTGCCCGTACTGTTCCTCACCGCCAAGGACGCCGTCGAAGACCGTATCGCCGGACTGACCGCCGGTGGCGACGACTACGTCACCAAGCCGTTCAGCCTGGAGGAGGTCGTCGCCCGGCTGCGCGGACTGATCCGCCGCTCCGGCGCGGCCGACCGCCGTTCCGAGTCGATGCTCGTCGTCGGCGACCTCACCCTCGACGAGGACAGCCACGAGGTCACCCGCGGCGGCGACAACATCCACCTCACCGCCACCGAGTTCGAGCTGCTGCGCTTCCTCATGCGCAACCCGCGGCGCGTGCTCAGCAAGGCCCAGATCCTCGACCGGGTCTGGTCGTACGACTTCGGCGGGCAGGCGAACGTCGTCGAGCTGTACATCTCGTACCTGCGCAGGAAGATCGACGCGGGCCGGGAGCCGATGATCCACACCCGGCGCGGCGCCGGCTACATGATCAAGCCCGCGGTCGCATGAGCGGACGGCGACGGCCGCGTCCGCAGCGGCGGGCACGCACCCCGCGCACACTGCGGACGCGGCTCGTCGTCGCGTCCGTGGTGCTGATCGCGGTGGTGTGCGCGGTGATCGGTTCCGTGACCACGCTGGCGCTGCGGTCACATCTCTACGAGCAGCTCGACGGGCAGCTGCGCGAGGTGGCCATGCGCGCGGCCGGCGGGCCGGTGGGCGAGCGGCCGCGCCCCGACCTGCTGAACCAGGAGGACCCCCTCGACTTCGTCGTCAAGGGGCCGCAGGGCTTCGGCACCATCGGCGCGGTCGTCGAGGACGGCACGGTGACCGAGGGGATCGTCAGCGAGTCCAAGGTGGAGAACGGCTTCACCACGCCCGAGGCCGCCGATCTCTCCGCGTCCCAGCTGGCGGCGCTCGCCGCCGTCCCGCAGGACCAGAAGCCGCACACCGTGGACGTCCCGGGGCTGGGCCAGTACCGGGTCACCTACGAGAGCGGCCGCAACGGGGCGTTCTACACCGCCCTCCCCACGGCGGACGTCGACAACACCATCAACACCCTGATCCTCGTCGAGATCAGCGTCACCGCCGCCGGCCTGATCGCCGCCTCCCTCGCCGGAGCCGTCATCGTCGGTGTCGCCACCCGCCCCCTCCGCAAGGTCGCCGCCACCGCCACCCGTGTCTCCGAACTGCCGCTCCACACCGGAGAGGTGAACCTCGAAGAGCGCGTCCCCGAGTCCGAGTGCGATCCGCACACCGAGGTCGGCCGGGTCGGTGCCGCGCTGAACCGGATGCTCGACCACGTCCACGGAGCGCTGCACGCCCGCCAGGAGAGCGAGACCCGGGTACGGCAGTTCGTCGCGGACGCCAGCCATGAGCTGCGTACGCCGCTGGCCTCCATCCGGGGGTACGCCGAACTCACCCGGCGCGGCCGGGAGCAGGTCGGCCCCGACACCCGGCACGCGCTCGGACGGATCGAGTCCGAGGCGAGCCGGATGACCCTGCTCGTCGAGGACCTGCTGCTGCTCGCCCGCCTGGACGCGGGCCGGCCGCTGCAGTTCGAGGAGACCGACCTCGTACCGCTCGTCGTGGACACCATCAGCGACGCCCGAGCCGCCGGGCAGGAGCATGTGTGGCGGCTCGAACTGCCCGACGAACCCGCGCCGGTGTGCGCCGACGCCGCCCGGCTCCAGCAGGTGCTCGTCAACCTGCTGGGCAACGCCCGCAACCACACCCCGCCGGGCACCACCGTCACCGCGCGGGTGCGCCGCAACGGACCCTGGCTCTGCGTGGACGTGGTCGACAACGGGCCGGGCATCCCGCCCGCGCTGCTCCCGCGCATCTTCGAACGGTTCGCGCGCGGTGACTCGGCGCGCACCCGTGCCACCGGTTCGACCGGTCTGGGCCTGGCCATCGTGCAGGCCGTGGCGACCGCCCACGGGGGTGCCGTGACCGTCGACAGCGTGCCCGGACACACCGCGTTCACGCTCCATCTCCCCGCCGTCGAACCGCGGTCGGCGCCCGAGCCGTACTCACAGCCGCGGCACAGCGTCACCACATGGGCACGACAGGGCGCCTGAGCAGAGTCGGTTCCATGCGAACCGATTCTTCTCCCGGCACCCTGCCGGCGCGGGAGCACCTCCCGGCCGCCGGAGCGGGCACGCCGGTCCTGGACGTAGTGATCCCCGTCTACAACGAGGAGAAGGACCTCAAGCCGTGCGTCCGCAGACTGCACGAGCACCTGACCCGCACCTTCCCCTACGCCTTCCGCATCACGATCGCCGACAACGCCTCCACGGACAGCACCCCGCACGTGGCCGGCCGGCTGGCGGAGCGGCTCCCGGAGGTGCGGTCGGTGCGCCTGGAGCAGAAGGGACGCGGCCGGGCGCTGCGGACCGTCTGGTCCGCCTCGGACGCCCCCGTCCTCGCCTACATGGACGTGGACCTGTCCACCGACCTCAACGCGCTGCTGCCGCTGGTCGCCCCGCTGATCTCCGGCCACTCCGACCTCGCCATCGGTTCCCGGCTGAGCCGCAGCTCCCGCGTCGTGCGGGGCGCCAAGCGGGAGTTCATCAGCCGCTCGTACAACCTGATCCTGCGCGGCTCGCTGCAGGCCCGCTTCTCCGACGCGCAGTGCGGGTTCAAGGCGATCCGCCGTGACGTGGCCCAGGTGCTGCTGCCGCTGGTGGAGGACAGCGGCTGGTTCTTCGACACCGAGCTGCTGGTCCTCTCCGAGCGTGCGGGGCTGCGCATCCACGAGGTGCCGGTCGACTGGGTCGACGACCCCGACTCCACCGTGCACATCGTGAAGACGGCGACCGACGACCTCAAGGGCGTCTGGCGGGTCGGCAAGGCCCTCGCCACCGGCTCGCTGCCGCTGGACCGGCTCGCCCGCCCCTTCGGCGACGACCCGCGCGACCGCACCATCCAGGACGTACCGCAGGGACTGGCCCGCCAGCTGGTCGGCTTCTGTGTCGTCGGCGCCCTGTCCACCCTCTTCTACCTGCTGCTCTACAGCGGCTTCCGGACCTTCACCGGCTCCCAGATCGCCAACGGGCTCGCCCTGCTGGTCTCGGCGGTCGCCAACACCGCCGCCAACCGGCGGCTCACCTTCGGGGTGCGGGGGCGCGGCGGGGCCGTGCGGCACCAGGCGCAGGGGCTCGTCGTCTTCGGCATCGGTCTCGTCCTGACCAGCGGCTCGCTCGCCGCGCTCAACACCGCGACCAGCGACCCCGCCCACTCCACCGAGCTGGCGGTCCTCGTCGCGGCCAACCTCGCGGCGACCGTGCTGCGGTTCCTGCTCTTCCGGGCGTGGGTGTTCCCGGACCGCGGCCGGTCCCACGAGACCCCCGCCGCTCCCGCCTGGCAGGACGCCCCCGCCGCTCCCTCCTGGCAGGACGCGACCCTGCCGCTCCAGCCGGTCCGCTCGCCGCTCCCCACCCGTCCGTCCAGCCCTTCCAGCCCTTCCGACCTCGACCCGAGGGACTTCCGATGACCACGCAGTACGACCAGACGAGTCCCCCGGCGGACCCCGCCACCTGGGGACCTCCGGAAGAGGGCCGCCACACCGCCCCCGGACCGGACGAACCCCGCGGACCCCTCGCCCGCAGAGCGTGGCGCGGCTGGCCCGAGGACCCCCGCTGGGTGCGCCCCGCCTTCCTCGGTCTGCTGCTGGTGACCGGGCTGCTCTACCTCTACGGCCTGAGCGCCTCCGGATACGCCAACTCCTTCTACTCGGCGGCCGTCCAGGCGGGCAGCGAGTCCTGGAAGGCGTTCTTCTTCGGCTCGCTGGACGCGGCGAACGCCATCACCGTGGACAAGCCCCCGGCCTCGCTGTGGCCGATGGAGCTCTCGGTGCGGATCTTCGGCCTGAACTCCTGGGCGATCCTGGTGCCCGAGGTGCTCATGGGCGTCGGCACGGTCGCCGTCGTCTACGCGGCCGTACGCCGCCGCTTCAGCCCGGCGGCCGGGCTGATCGCGGGCGCGGTCCTCGCGCTCACCCCGGTCGCGGCGCTGATGTTCCGGTTCAACAACCCGGACGCGCTGCTGGCGCTGCTGATGTCCGTCGCCTGCTACCTCGTCGTCCGCGCCCTGGAGGACGGCCGTACGAAGTGGCTGGTGTGGGCCGGGGCCGCGATCGGCTTCGCGTTCCTCGCCAAGACCCTCCAGGCCTTCCTGATCCTCCCGGCCCTCGCGCTGGTCTACGGCGTCTGCGCGCCGGTGCGGCTGAAGAAGCGGCTGGGGCAACTGGCCCTGGCGACCGTCGCGCTGGTCGTCTCCGGCGGCTGGTGGGTGGCGGTCGTCGAGCTGTGGCCGGCGTCGTCGCGCCCGTACGTCGGCGGTTCGCAGAACAACAGCTTCCTGGAGCTGACCTTCGGCTACAACGGTCTCGGCCGGCTCAACGGCGAGGAGACCGGCAGCGTCGGCGGCGGTGGCGGCATGGGCGGCGGCGGACAGTGGGGCGAGACCGGCTGGGACCGGATGTTCAACTCCGAGATCGGCGGCCAGATCTCCTGGCTGCTGCCCGCCGCGCTGATCCTGCTCGTCGCCGGCCTGGTCCTCACCCGGAAGGCCGCGCGGACCGACCTCGCCCGCGCCTCGTTCCTGGTGTGGGGCGGCTCGCTGCTGATGACCATGGTGGTCTTCAGCTACATGGCCGGCATCTTCCACCAGTACTACACGGTGGCCCTCGCTCCGTACCTCGCGGCCGTGACCGGCATGGGCGCGGCGGCCCTGTGGGAGAAGCGGCGGGCACTGTGGGCGTCGCTCGCCCTCGCGGCCGCCGTCACGGCCACGGCGGCCTGGGGGTACGTACTGCTCAACCGCACGCCCGACTACCTGCCGTGGCTGAAGTGGCTGGTCCTGGTCGGCGGGCTGGTCGCCGCCCTCGGGCTGGTCTTCGCGGGCAAGGTGGGGCGGCGGGTGGCGCTCGCGGCGGCGGGGCTGGGCCTGGTGGCCGCGCTGGCCGGTCCGACGGCGTACACGCTGAGCACCGTGCAGGAGGGACACACCGGTTCGATCGTCACCGCCGGTCCGGCCGGGGCGAGCATGGGCGGCGGTCCCGGCGGGGGCGGCGGCGGCTTCCCCGGCGGGGGCGGACCCGGCGGGCAGAACCAGCAGGGCGGCCAGGGGCAGCAGGGCGGTCAGGGCCAGGGCCAGACCCCGCCCGGCGCGGGCGGCACCGGCGGCTTCCCCGACGGCGGACCCATGGGCCAGAACGGCCAGAACGGCCAGGGCGCCCCGCAGAACGGCACCGGGAACAGCGCCGAGGGCCGCATGGGTGGCGGCGGCATGGGCGGTCTGCTCGGCGGCGCGGACGTCGACTCCGAGGCGAAGGAACTGCTGGAGGCCGACGCCGGCGACTACACCTGGGCCGCCGCGGCCATCGGCGCCCAGAACGCCGCGAGCTACCAGCTCTCCACCGGAGAACCCGTGATGGCGATCGGCGGCTTCAACGGCACCGACCCGTCCCCGACGCTCGCCCAGTTCAAGAAGTACGTGGCGGACGGAAAGATCCACTACTTCGTCGCCGGCGGCGGCATGGGCGGCGGAATGGGCGGGGACTCCGGAAGCTCCTCGCAGATCTCCACCTGGGTGCAGGAGAACTTCAAGGAGGTGACGGCCGGCTCGGCCACCTTCTACGACCTCACGCAGAAGACGACCGACAGCTGACGGTCCCCCGATGGGGGACGAGGGCGGTGACATCCCATGTCACCGCCCTCACCCGTTCACTCCCCCTCGGCCAGCCGCGCCGGGAAACCCCCGGTCGCCACCGGGCCCCAGCGCTCCGGGGTGATCCGGATGATCGACTTGCCCTGCTTGACCATGGCGGCGCGGTACTCGTCCCAGTCCGGGTGCTCGCCGGCGATGTTCCGGTAGTACTCCACCAGCGGCTCCACGGACTCGGGCGAGTCCACCACCTCGGCGGTGCCGTCGATCTGGACCCACGGCCCGTTCCACTCGTCGCTGAGGACGATCAGGCTCACCCGGCTGTCCCGCTTGGCGTTGCGGGTCTTGGCGCGCTCGGGGTACGTGGAGACCACGATCCGGCCCGAGTCGTCGACCCCGCAGGTCAGCGGCGAGCCCTGGGGACCGCCGTCCGCCCGCCGGGTCAGCAGGACCGCCCGGTGCCGGGGCCGTACGAAGTCCAGCAGCCCGTCGAGGGAGACACGGGTGTTCGTCGCGATGTTGGGTGCCATGGCGTCAGACTAGGCCGCCATGGCCTCCGGGAGGTTGTCGTACACGGGCACGTCGCGGCGCAGGCCCGTCAGTTCGAGCACGCGGGCGGCCACGCTGTCCGGGCGGGCCACCACGTACACGAGGGTGCCGGGGCGCAGCAGCCGGCGTACGTCGTTGATGAGGCGGACGCCCTGGGAGTCCATGAAGTCGGTCGCGGTGAGGTCGAGGACCAGGACACGGGCCCGCCGGCCGTCGCGGGGGCGGCCCTTGGCCACGATGACGTCGAGGAGTCCCCCGGCGTTGGAGAAGTCGATCTCCGGGGGGAAGCGGAACAGCGTGTGCTCGGACACGTCACGCGGGTCGGAGGGGTTCGGCAGGAAGGTCACGGTGCTCACCTGGCAGACATGCGTCGTCCGGGATTCCGGCAAGGCCACTTCCTGACCCGTCCGCCATTCCACCACGCCGGAGGGCGCCGGTGGTAGCGGAGCCGGGGTGGTGATCGGCCCGGACGCCGATACCGCAGGTCCGGGCGTCACCTCATCGCAACCGAACAGATAGAATTCCGTGCGTCCTGTGCTCGCAGTCAGGAATGTGCTGCGGAGCTCTCCTGCGCACGGCCGTGGTGCCGTGCATGCCGAAGAGGTTCGTGGTGGCTGCGTCCCGGTTTTCTGATTTGCCCCGTTTCCCGGCTGGGTTGGAGCTGGCGGAAGCGCTCACGGCTGCGGCACGGCGACTGCACGAGACGTCCACCCCGGACAGCACCCTGGACACCGCCGTCCGTCTCGCGGTGGACCTCGTGCCCGGTGCCGACCACGCGGGCATCTCCGTCGTCGAGCGGGACGACCGGCGCTCCACGCTCGCCTGGACCGACGACGTCGTACGCGCCGCCGAGGAGGGCGACGCCCCCGGGGACGGGCGGCGGCCGTACTGGCACCGCCTGTGGGCCGCCCCCGTGGCCGGGGTCGAGGACAGCGAGAACGGCGAGGGCGACGAGGTGCTGTCCGGGCTCGGCCTGCGGTCCGCGCTGTCGCTGCGGCTGCGGGCCGACCGCCGCCGGCTGACCGTGCTCACCGCCTACGCCCGCAAGCCGCGCGCCTTCGACGAGACCGCGCTGCGGGTCGGCCGGCTGTTCACCGCGCACGTCGGCATCGCCCTCGACTCCGCCACCGTGCGCGAGCAGCTCACCGAGGCCATGCGCACCCGGGACCTGATCGGCCAGGCCACCGGCATCCTCATGGAGCGCCTGGACATCGACGCGGCCGGCGCCTTCGACAGCCTGGTCCGCGCCTCGCAGCGGGAGAACATCAAACTGCGCGACCTCGCCCGCCGCATCGTCGACCCCGACCACACCCCCTGACAGGGTCCGACAGGACCTGTCGGGGCCTTACGCGGCCGGAAGCGACTCCCCCTGCACGGCCTGGACGTCCAGCTCCACCCGGAGGGTCGTGCCGATGGCCGCGATGCCGGCCTGGACGACCTGGTTGTAGTTCATCGCGAAGTCCTCGCGCCGCAGTTCGGCCGTGGCGCGGAAGGCCGCCCGGGTGCCGCCCCAGGGGTCCGCCCCGGTGCCGAGGTAGGCCAGGTCCAGGTCGACGGGCCGGACGACGCCCCGCATGGCCAGCTCGCCGTGGACCGTCCAGCGGTCGGAACCCGCCCCGGTCAGACCGGTGGACCGGTAGGTGATCTCGGGGTACCGCTCGACGTCCAGGAAGTCCGCGGACCGCAGATGGGCGTCGCGCGTCCCGTTGCCGGTGTCGATGGACGCCGCCCGGATCACCGCCTCCACACGGGACTTGGCGATGTCGTCCGGCGCGACCTCCACCAGGGCCGCGAACTCGGTGAACCGTCCCCGCACGCTGGAGATGCCCAGGTGCTGGGCGACGGCCGCCACGCTCGAATGCGCCGGGTCCACGGTCCACGGCCCCGGCGGCGGCAGCTCGGTGCCGCCCTGCCGGGCCAGTGTCACCGTCCCGACCTCGGCCCGCCCGCTCGCGGTGACGATGGCGCTCGCGGCGGCGGGCGCGTACCCGACCGCGGTGACGATCACGGTGTACGCCCCCGGCGCCAGCGCGGTGGCGTCCCGCACGGCGCCCTCGGGGTCCGCCTCGGCGCGCAGCACCTGCGTACCGGTCCCGTCGGTCACCGTGACGACCGCGTGCGACACGGCCCATCCGTCCCGGGTGCGGATCCTCGCGGTCAGTGACATCCCGTTTTCTCCCTGCACATACGTACGAAATGGTCGTGAACAGACCGGCCCGCGGCGGGGGCGCGTCTCCGCTACAGGACGCGCCCCCCGCCACGGGCCGGGGTTTCGCTACTCGCCCGGGTGGGCGAGCTCGATGTCGTGGTCGTCGACACCGGTGCCGGAGACGGTCAGCGCCGTCGCCACCGGCGGGTAGCCCGTGGCGATGACGGTGTACTCGCCGCCGTCCAGATCGGCGAAGGCGTACGCGCCGTCCGCACCGGTCGTCGCCGTGCCGGCCACGTTGCCGGCCGCGTCGACCAGGGTGACCCGGGCGTCGGCCAGCGGCCCGTGCGGGGCGCGGACCACACCCCGCACCCGGGCGCCGGTCTCCAGGTCGACCTCGACCCGAGTGACCCCGGTGCCGCCCACCTCGACGGGCAGGGCGCGCGGCCGGTACCCGGCGGCGTTCACCGCCACGGTCACCGCGCCCGGCACCAGCTCGGCGAACGAGAACTCGCCCTCCTCACCGGTGCTCCCGGTGGCCAGCAGATCGCCGCGCACATCGGTGACGATCACCATCGCGTCCTTCACCGGCAGCCCGCCGTCCGCCGTGCGGACCAGTCCGGTCAGCCCGCTGGTGCCGCTGAGCAGGATGTCGTAGGCGAGGGGTTCGCCGTTCACGACGATCGTGGACGCCTGCGGCTGGTGGCCGTCGGCGGCGGCGATCAGGACGTACGACCCGGCGCCGGGCGCGTCCACCGCGTACGCGCCGTCGGCCTGCGCCACCGACCGGCCGAGCTGACGCCCGCCCAGTGAGATCAGCGTGACGGCGGCCTGCGGCACGGGCGCGCTGTCGGCGCCGCGCACGACACCGCGTACCGGGATGCCACCGGAGACGGGTGCCTCCGGCTCACCGGGGCCGGCCGCCGTGGCGACGGCGGCGGGGCGCTGCGTGGCGGCGGTCCCGGCGGTCCCGGCGGCCGAGGGGGCCGTCACCGCACCGGCCGGAACCGGCTCGGCGGCGGCACGGGCGGCCCCCGCCGGGGCCGGGGCCTCCGCCGGGGCGGTCCCGTCCGAGGCCTCCGCGGCCTGGGCCAGCGCGCCGGACGTCCGCAGCGGGACCTCCTTGATGAACAGCGTCACCAGGAAGGCGAGCAGGGCGATCGGCGCGACGTACAGGAAGATGTCGGCGATGCCGTGCCCGTAGGCGCTCTCCAGCCAGGTGCGGATGGACGGGGGCAGCAGGTCCATGTCGGGGATCGTGCCGCTGCCGGAGGTCTTGGCGGCGGCGGCCTGCTCCTGCGGGCTGAGCTGCCCGATGGTGTCCCGGGCGTAGTCGCTGATCCGGCTGGACATGACCGAGCCGAGCACGGAGACGCCCACCGCGCCGCCGAGGGACCGGAAGAAGGTCACGACGGAGGAGGCCGCGCCCAGGTCGCTCGGGGCCACCTGGTTCTGCGTGCACAGGACCAGGTTCTGCATCATCATGCCGACGCCGAGACCCATGAGCGCCATGAAGACGCCGATGTGCCAGTACGGGGTGTCGTAGCGCATGGTGCCCAGCAGGCCCAGGCCCGCCGTCAGCAGCACACCGCCGACCAGCAGCCAGCTCTTCCACCTGCCGGTCTTGGTGATGATGATGCCGGAGACCGTCGACGATATGAACAGGCCGCCGATCATCGGGATGGTCATGACGCCCGACATCGTCGGGGACTTGTCCCGGGCGAGCTGGAAGTACTGGCTGAAGTAGACGGTGCCCGCGAACATCGCGATACCGACGAACAGCGAGGCCAGCGAGGCCAGCGTGATGGTGCGGTTCCGGAACAGGCGCAGCGGGATGATCGGCTCGTCGGCCTTCGACTCGACGAGGAGGAAGATCAGCGTCAGGACGATCGCGCCGCCGACCATGACGCCGGTCTGCCAGGACATCCAGGAGTACTTGTCGTCGGCGAAGGTGACCCAGACGAGCAGCAGGCAGACGGCCGCGGTGACGAAGAAGGCGCCGGCCCAGTCGACCTTGACCTTCCGCTTGACCACGGGCAGGTTCAGCGTCTTCTGCAGCACGATCAGCGCGATGATCGCGAAGGGCACGCCGACGTAGAGGCACCAGCGCCAGCCGAGCCAGCTGGTGTCGGTGATCACGCCGCCGAGCAGCGGGCCGCCGACGGTCGCGACGGCGAAGGTGGCGCCGATGTAGCCGGAGTAGCGGCCGCGCTCGCGCGGGGAGATCATCGCGGCCATGATGATCTGCGCCAGGGCGGACAGACCGCCGGCGCCCAGGCCCTGGATGGCACGCGCGGTGATCAGCATGCCCGGGTTCTGCGCCAGACCGGCCACGACGGAGCCGAGGACGAAGACGACCAGGGCCGCCTGGACCAGGATCTTCTTGCTGGTGAGGTCGGCGAGCTTGCCCCACAGGGGGGTGGAGGCGGTCATCGTCAGCAGCGAGGCGGTGACGACCCAGGTGTAGGCGCTCTGGCCGCCGCCGAGGTCGCCCACGATCTCGGGCAGGGCGTTGGTGACGATGGTCGACGACAGGATGGCGCAGAACATGCCGAGCAGCAGCCCGGACAGCGCCTCCATGATCTGCCGATGGGTCATCGGAGCGTCTGCGGAGGAGCCTCCCCCGTGCTTGGCATGAGCCCGCACACCGTTCGGTGTGGTCGTTGCCATGGACTTCCTTCTCTTACGTGCTTGCGGGTGTACGGGTGGTCTGTTCGGGAGCGGGAGATGCCGGGCGGGGCACCGCTCGGCAGTCGCCGAAGCTGTCCCTGAGCCGGGTCATCAGCTGGGTGAGCCGGCTGACCTCGTCGTCGGACCAGTCGTCCAGGCGCTCCGAGAGGAGCTGGGTGGACCGCCGGAACAGCTCGTCGAGCTGGGTCCGGCCGGCGGGGGTGAGGTGCAGGATGCGGGACCGTTTGTCGGCGGGGTCGGGGGAGCGTTCGATCCAGCCGCGCTCGGCCAGGTGGGCGACGTGGCGGCTGGTGACCGACATGTCCACGGACAGCAGCTCGGCGAGCCTGCTCATGCGCATGTCGCCGTGGCGGCCGAGCAGCGCCAGCACGGCGGCGGAGCCGCTGGGGCAGCCGGTCGGCATGATCCGGTTCATTTCCCGCTTGACGGCGCCGAAGGCGCTGAACTGTCGAACCAGTTCCTCGTACTGCGCCTGCTCGGCCATGACACCTCCCGTTTTGATTGCTTAGGGCAACGATAAGAATCGATGGTTGCTGAAGGCAAATAAAAACGGGCCTCCTGGCCCAAAAACTTGGCAAAGGCAAGTAATCGCGAAAGTAAACCCGCAGGTCCGGGCGTTTCCGCACCGTCGACACCGCCCGTCAGCCCCTGCCGACGCCGCCCGCCACCCCTCGCCGGGGCCGCCCATCACCCCTTGCCCATGCCCCCACTTGGGCGCCTCACCGGGCATTCGCTAGGGTCTCGGGGCATGGCTAACACCCAGGGCCCGCAGGGCAACCACGACCCCGCCGGCAGCACCCAGATGTTCCGCGCGTTCGTCGACGAGGAACCCCAGAGCCGGCAGGCCGCCGCGACCACCGGCGGCGGCCCGCGGATCGGTCTGATCGTCGGCGTCGTCGTCGCCGTGGCGGTCGTCGCGGCGGTGGCCTGGCTCGCACTGAAGTAACGACGGCCTCGCGGCTCGCGCCGCCATGACCGCGGTTCGCGCCGCCATGCTGCGGCTCACCGGGAGCCGGCGGCCGCGGGTACGTCGTGGTTCCTCGCGCAGTTCCCCGCGCCCCTGTAAGTGACGCCACTCCCAGGGGCGCGGGGCCGTACCGGCGTGCGACTTTGCCACGTGGGCGCGAGCGGGGCCTGGGGGCGAAGCCGCCCAGGCACGGGAAGGGTGCCGGGGGCCGCTCCCGGCACGTAGGCGTGACGGTGGCGGCCCGACGCGGGCGCGAGCGCTGGGAAGCCGTGTGCGGGATCACCGGAAAACGCGGTGGCCCCGCGCGGGCGTGAGTACGGGAAAGCCGTGTGCGGGATCACCGGAAAACGCGGTGGCCCGGCGCGGGCGCCGGAGAACCGGGTGCGGGATCACCGGAAAACGCGGCGGCCGCCGTTGCGCCCGTACGAGGCGCCCCGGCGGCCACGAATCCGATTCCACGTACGGAGCGCCCCGTCGGTGCCCCGTGCCGTGCCTCAGTCCGAGATGAGGCCCTCCCGCAGCTGGGCCAGCGTCCGGGTGAGCAGGCGAGAGACGTGCATCTGGGAGATGCCGACCTCCTCGCCGATCTGTGACTGGGTCATGTTGGCGAAGAAGCGGAGCATGATGATCCGCCGTTCCCGGGGCGGCAGCTTGGCCAGCAGCGGCTTGAGCGACTCGCGGTACTCCACGCCCTCCAGCGCCGTGTCCTCGTAGCCGAGGCGGTCCGCGAGCGAGCCCTCACCGCCGTCGTCCTCGGGGGCGGGGGAGTCCAGCGAGGACGCCGTGTACGCGTTGCCGACCGCGAGCCCGTCGACGACGTCCTCCTCCGACACGCCCAGTACGGCGGCGAGTTCGGCGACCGTCGGGGAGCGGTCCAGCTTCTGGGAGAGCTCGTCGCCGGCCTTCGTCAGCGCCAGGCGCAGCTCCTGCAGCCGGCGCGGCACCCGCACCGACCACGACGTGTCGCGGAAGAACCGCTTGATCTCGCCGACCACCGTCGGCATCGCGAACGTCGGGAACTCCACGCCCCGTTCGCAGTCGAAGCGGTCGATCGCCTTGATCAGCCCGATGGTGCCGACCTGGACGATGTCCTCCATCGGCTCGTTGCGCGAGCGGAACCGCGCCGCCGCGTACCGCACCAGCGGCAGGTTGAGCTCGATCAGGGTGTCCCGGACGTAGGCGCGCTCCGGGCTGTCCTCGTCCAGTACGGCGAGCCGCAGGAACAGGGAGCGGGACAGGGTGCGGGTGTCGAGGGCCGCCGTGTCCGGGAGTTCCGGAGCGGGCGTGGTCGGGAGGGCCGGGCCCTCGTCGATGGGGCCGAGTGCGTCGAGAGCATGGGGAGCTGTCTCGCTCTCCGCGAGCGTGAGCACCTTCGAGCTGCCCTGTTCTGCGGACATGCCACCCCCTTTGGGTCGCGGGACGGTCGCGGCGGACGCTCCTCGATCGAGGAACGCAGCCATCACCTGGAATACCGGCGCCGAGGCTCCGGCAAACGCGCTTTCCGCAGAATGTCACATGTCGGCAACACGCTGTAGTGACATGTCGACATCTGAGATGTGAATCAGCCCTGGAAACAAGGGGTCTGACGGGCTTTCGGACCAGAAGCGCACAGAAAAGAGCTGTGGGGTGATTCGCTCTTTCCGGTTACGCCTCGATCCTGTTTGCGGACCGCAGCCGCTGGAAGCTACGTGCCAGCAGCCGGGACACGTGCATCTGCGAGACGCCGAGTTCGGCACTGATCTGCGACTGGGTGAGATTGCTGTAGTAACGCAGCAGCAGGATGCGCTGCTCCCGCTCGGGGAGCTGGACGAGCAGGTGCCGGACGAGGTCGCGGTGCTCGACGCCGTCCAGGGCGGGATCCTCGTACCCCAGCCGGTCCAGCAGTCCCGGCATCCCGTCGCCCTCCTGCGCGGCCTCCAGAGAGGTGGCGTGGTACGACCGTCCGGCCTCGATGCAGGACAGCACCTCCTCCTCGGTGATGCGCAGCCGCTGGGCGATCTCGGCGGTCGACGGGGAGCGTCCGAAGGCGGTCGTCAGGTCCTCGGTCGCGCTGTTGACCTGCACCCACAGCTCGTGCAGCCGGCGCGGCACGTGGACGGTGCGGACGTTGTCCCGGAAGTACCGCTTGATCTCGCCGACCACCGTCGGCATCGCGAACGTCGGGAACTGCACGCCCCGGTCCGGGTCGAAGCGGTCGATGGCGTTGATCAGCCCGATGGTGCCGACCTGGACGACGTCCTCCATCGGCTCGTTGCGGGAGCGGAAGCGGGCGGCGGCGTACCGCACCAGGGGCAGGTTGGCCTCGATGAGCGCGGCGCGCACGCGGGCGTGCTCCGGCATGCCCGGCTCCAGCTCCTTGAGCTGGCCGAAGAGCAGCTGGGTCAGGGCCCGGGTGTCGGCGCCGCGCCGCTTGGCGGGGCTCACCGGCCGGTCGTCGGCGGTCGCGGCCGGGTCGGGAGAGGCCGGGCCGGGAGAGGGCGGGCCGGGAGAGGCCGGGTCGGGAGAGGGCGGGCCGGGAGAGGGCGGGGCAGGGGAGGACGGGGTGAGGGAGGACCGGTCGGGGGCCGGAGCCTGGACCGCGTCGGGGGACACCTCGTCCTGGGGCGGCGCAGTACTGGCCGGCACGGTCAACGCCACCTCTTCATCGCTCACATCGTCCGTCGACTCATCCCTCAAAAGCGGTCATAGCATCACAAGACTGACTCAGTATGCGCAAGTACCGCATATTCCGTGTTGAGTGCCAAAAACGGACGTACGGAACGACAAAACCCCCCGCCGTCACGGCGGGGGGCTCCAGGGAGCGGAGTGTCAGAACTCGTAGTCGGCGATCACCCACGTGGCGAACTCGCGCCACAGTCCGACACCCGCCTGGTGCTCCGGGTGCTCCACGTACCGGCGCAGCGCCTCCACGTCCTCGAACGCCGAGTTGATGGCGAAGTCGTAGGCGATGGGGCGGTCGCTGATGTTCCAGGCGCACTCCCAGAAGCGGATCTCCGGGATCTTGCCGTCCAGCGAACGGAAGGCCTCCACGCCCTTCACGACCCTGGGGTCGTCGCGCTCGACGCCCTCGTCCAGTCGGAAGAGCACCAGGTGGCGGATCATCACTTTCCTCCGTTGGCCAGCCAGGTCATGAAGTCGCCGATGGCCTTCGCGGCGTCCGATATGCCCTCGAACCCTATCTGGACGTAGTCGGCCGCGGTCTCCGGGTCCGTGATGATCAGGTACAGCACGAAGACCACAAGGACGTAGACGGCGATCTTCTTCGCGTTCACCGCCACCGCGGCCCCCCTGTCACTGGTGTCACACGAGCATCGAGCGGCCCCATGATCGCACGAAGGGCCCCGTCTGACGACGGGGCCCTTCACCGGCGGTAGCGGAGGGATTTGAACCCTCGGTGACTTGCGCCACACTCGCTTTCGAGGCGAGCTCCTTCGGCCGCTCGGACACGCTACCGAGGGAGACCTTACAGCACGGTGGGGCGTGGTTTGAAATCGGTATTCAGCGGTTCCGGAAGAACTCCGTGAGCAGCCGGGCGCACTCCTCGGCGAGTACGCCCTCGATGACTTCGGGGCGGTGGTTGAGCCGCCGGTCGCGGACGAGGTCCCACAGCGAGCCGACCGCGCCCGCCTTCTCGTCCCGGGCGCCGTAGACCACCCGGTCCACCCGTGACTGCTGGAGAGCGCCCGCGCACATCGTGCACGGCTCCAGCGTCACCACCAGGGTGCAGCCGGCCAGCCGCCACTCCCCGAGCCGCGCGGCGGCCCGCCGGACGGCGAGGACCTCCGCGTGGGCCGTGGGGTCGCCGGCGGCCTCGCGCTCGTTGTGGGCGGCGGCCAGCACGGTGGTGCCGTCCGGGGCCAGCACGACGGCGCCGACGGGGACGTCCCCGCCCCGGACGGCCCGTGAGGCCTCGTCCAGGGCGAGCCGCATCGCCGCCCGCCAGGGGTCGCGTACCGGGTCCGGCGGTCCGGACGGGGTGGTGGTGGCCGACACGGTCAGCGGACGGTCTCCAGGACCTCCGAGGCGCCCAGGGCGTCGGCGATCTCGGTGACGGCGTCCTCGGTCATCGAACGCAGCTCCTTCTCGCTCACGCCCAGGTCCTCCAGGACCTGCGCGTCACCGACCGGCCCGTGCGGCACGGCGTCGGCGCCGCCGGCGGACGCGGCGCCGTCGTCCGCTCCGTCGTCCTCGTCGTCCGGTTCACCGTCCTCCGTGCCGTCGAGGTCGAGGGCGTCCAGGTCGGTGCCGTCGTCACCGGGTTCCCGGCCGAGCAGTTCGTCGGTGAGCAGGATCTCCCCGTAGCTGCTGCGGGCGGCGGCGGCGGCGTCGGAGACGTAGACCCGGGGATCCTCCTCGCCGTCCACGCGGACGACACCGAACCAGCCGTCCTCCTGCTCGATCAGCACGAGCACCGTGTCCTCGTCGGGAGAGGCTTCCCGGGCCAGGTCGGCCAGATCCGACAGGGTCTCCACATCGTCGATCTCCGTGTCGCTCGCTTCCCACCCGTCTTCGGTGCGCGCGAGCAGTGCGGCGAAGTACACCGTGACTCTCCCACTGGTCATAGGCGTGCCGGTTGGGGGTCCCCCCGGCGGAGGTGTCGCGGGCGGGGGGACGGTTCTCCGAGCCCCACCCACTCGGAATCGTGGCAGAAACAAGGCCATCAGGGGACGTCTTCGGCTCCCTGTGTCCGGCATTTTGATCGCAGTACGCCGAGTGCGCCCACGAAGGACTCACCAGCGCACTCCTTGCCGCCACGTGCGGATCGTACGCGGACTCACGCGCCTTCCCCGCACGGGCACTTCGGCAAACGTGTGCGAGTGGCGCGATCTTCCCGCGGCCGGGTGGGATTTTCCCGCGGCCGGGCGGGAGTCTCCCGCGGCCGGGTGCGATTCTTCCGGTGCCGCCTACCAGCGGAAGGTGCGCATGCGCATCGCGTGGCGCAGCCGGGCGGCCTTGGCACGGCGCGGCTGGACCCGGTCGCGCAGTGCCCGGGCCTCGGCGAGTTCGCGCAGGAACCGGGCGCGGCGCCGCCGCCGCTCGGCCTCCGTCTCCTCCGGGTCGTGTGTCCCGCGTGGTGACGGAAAGTCTCGGTCGTCCTGCTCAGGCATCGGTTCACCACCCCAGTCCGTCCCTCCCACCTTCCCCCGGCCGGGCGGTTTGACGCCAGCGAACGAGTGGCGGGCGCACGGGGGGCTTGTCGTGTGCGGGGACGCCGGGCCCACCGGGCCCGGTTAATGTTGACGCCATGCGTCTCCACGTCGTCGACCACCCCCTGGTCGCTCACAAGCTCACCACGCTGCGCGACCAGCGCACCGACTCCGCGACCTTCCGCCGTCTCGCCGACGAGCTGGTCACCCTGCTCGCCTACGAGGCCACGCGCGACGTGCGCACCGAACAGGTCGACATCCAGACGCCGGTCGAGCGGACCACGGGTGTCAAGCTCTCCCACCCGCGTCCGCTGGTGGTGCCGATCCTGCGGGCCGGTCTCGGCATGCTGGACGGCATGGTCCGGCTGCTGCCGACCGCAGAGGTGGGCTTCCTCGGCATGATCCGCAACGAGGAGACGCTGCAGGCGTCGACGTACGCCACCCGGATGCCGGAGGACCTCTCCGGGCGCCAGGTCTACGTCCTGGACCCGATGCTCGCCACCGGCGGCACGCTGGTCGCGGCGATCCAGGAGCTGATCCGGCGCGGCGCGGACGACGTGACCGCCGTGGTGCTGCTGGCCGCGCCCGAGGGCGTCGAGATCATGGAGCGCGAGCTGGCCGGCACCCCGGTGACGGTGGTGACGGCGTCGGTCGACGAGCGGCTCAACGAGCACGGCTACATCGTGCCGGGCCTCGGCGACGCGGGGGACCGGATGTACGGGGCGGCGGAGTAGACCCCGCGGCTCAGTGGGCCCCGCGGCTCAGCAGTTCTTCTTCGAGGCGGGCGTCGCCTTGGGTTCGGCCAGTACGGTCAGGGCCCGGTCGGCGTCCGCCTTCGCCGTCAGGGTCCTGAAGCCGTCGCCGATGATCAGGTCGACCTCGGTGCCCTTGCGGGCGGGGTCGGTACGGCGTTCGGCGTCGGCGAGCTGGGTGCCGAGCACCGGCAGCGAGGTGTCGAGGGCGGCGGCGGGCCCGAGGAGTACGCCGGTGCCCTTGACCTTCTTGTCGTACTCCTTGGCCGCGTTGCCGACCTCGCCGATCCTGAAGCCGCGCTTCCTCAGCTCGTCGGCGGTCTTCTGGGCGAGTCCGCCGCGGGTCGTGGCGTTGAGGACGTTGACCGTGATGGTCCCGGGCCGGGGCAGCGCCTTCGGGGCGGTCGTACGGCTCACCGTGTCGGCGCAGGCCGCCTTGGTGCCGTTCGCGGAAGCGGGGGCGCCGCCGCCGGTGAACACGTCGATGAGCTGGAGCGTGCCCCAGCCGCCCACGCCGAGCACGGCTGCGGAGGCGACGGTCAGGACGACGAGCCTGCCGCGCCGCGGGGGCCGGCGCATCCGCGGGTACTTGTCACCCGTGATCCGGTACTGGCCGCCCATGCCGGGTGGAGTGAGCATGCTCATGGGCGCAGCGTAGTGCGCTCGGACGGTAATGCATACCAGATGATCATCCGACTGTGCGCAGTCCAACCCGAAAGGGTCAAACCGTGCCGCGCGGGGGGACGGCGGTCGGGCGTCAGTCCAGTTCGAGCACGCGGGCGTGCAGCACCTGGCGTTGCTGGAGCGCGGCCCGCACCGCGCGGTGCAGCCCGTCCTCCAGGTACAGATCGCCCTGCCACTTCACGACGTGCGCGAAGAGGTCGCCGTAGAAGGTCGAGTCCTCGGCGAGGAGGGTCTCGAGGTCGAGCTGCTGCTTGGTCGTCACGAGCTGATCGAGGCGGACCGGGCGCGGCGCGACGTCCGCCCACTGCCGGGTGCTCTCCCGGCCGTGGTCGGGGTACGGCCGGCCGTTTCCGATGCGCTTGAAGATCACACGGAAAGCCTACCGGCCAACGCGTTCCGGGCGCAGCCATGGCGACGCAGTACGACGCCGGAAAAGGCACCCGAATACGGGGCGAAACGGGATGGTGATCTGATACGACCGATCACGGGACCGGGCCATCGGCCACCACCTCCGAGACTCCCCGGCCGTTCTTCCGCCCTCCCCGAGGGAGGCCTCGGTCCGCTTCCCGGGATCCTTCGCGGCCGTTGCCGCGGCCTCCCGCCGGGCTGTGGGCCGCTTGTCGGAGCCGGGGGCTCCTCCGGTCTTCCCCGCGGCTCCCCGCCGTCGGCGGCGCCCCGCCGGACGGCCCCGGAGTCACCGTCGTAGTGCTCGACGAGGTGCCGGCGCGCGGCGAACGCCTCAGCGGCGTACGCCGCGATCCCGTGTGCGGCCGGATCGTCCGCGGTGGGCCGGATCGTCCGCGGTGGGCCGGCCGCGTCCCGGCTCAGCCCGCGCGCCGGTACCCCAGTGCGTGCACCCGCTGCTTCGGCACGCCCAGTTCCTTGCGCACGAACGCCGACAGCGCGCGGGTGGTCGCGGTGTCGCAGGCGATCCACGCGTACGGGTCGGGGGTGGACCGCAGCAGCTCGGGCGGGTCGGCCCGGACCCGTTCGAGCAGCGCCGCCCCGGCCCCCGAACGGGGCACCTCGCGCACCTCGATCCGGCCGGGTTCGGCCCGGAAGGGCAGCCCGTCGAGGACGCCCTCGAACCAGACGGTCGCCGGGGCCGCACTCAGCGTGCCGAGCAGCGAGTTGATGGCCGGCGGCGAGGCCGGGTCGCCGATCGCGACGATGTGGGAGGGGCCGGGGTCCGGCTCCTCGAACCTCGTGCTCTGCACGGTCGCCTCGATGGTGTCGCCGGGCTTCGCCGTCCTGGCCCAGTCGCCGGCGCACCCCTCGTGCAGGGCGAACTCCAGGCCGAAGGTGCCGGCCGCCGGGTCGGGGTCCACCAGGGTGTACGCCCGCTGGTGCGGTTTGCCCGCGTTGTCGAACCACAGCCGCACCCACATCGTCGGGTGGACACCGGTCGCCGCCAGCATCCCGCCGTCGGTGAAGCGCACCCGCCGGTAGTCGGCGGTGACGTCCTCCGCGCCGGTCGCGGTGAACGTGAAGTCCTTCGCGCGGAACAGTTTGAGGACCGCGCCCTCCCAACCCCGCCCCTGCCCCCTCCCGCCTTCACCCTTCGCGTACGATTTCGTCACGGTTCACTTAGGAGAGCCTAACCTAATGGGAAATGAGGGCACAGTGGGTGGCGAGATCTTCCGGGACCCCTGGGGCGTCCCCCATCTGCGCGCGGGGAACGCGAACGAACTCGCGTACGCCCAGGGCCGGGTCACCGCCCTCGACCGGGCCTGGCAACTCGAGGTCGAACGGCACCGCGCGCAGGGCACCTCGGCCTCGTTCCTCGGCCCCGAGGCGCTCCCCTGGGACCGTTTCGCCCGCCGCGCCCGCCTGGCCGACACGGCCCGCCACTGCTGGACCGAACTGCGGCGGACGGACCCGGAAACGGCGGAGTGGGTACGGGCGTACGTGTCCGGCGTGAACGACGGCCTGGCATCCATCGGTGAGGCGGACTCCGCCCCGGCGTCCGCGCCGGCCGGAGGCGAGGGTCCCGGTCTGCCGGCGGCCGGTTCCGGGGGCCGGGCCGAGGCGCCGGGCGGCGGCTCCGCCGTGAGCGGGACCGTTCCGGCGGACCGCCTTGCCGGGGATTCCGCCGGGCAGGGCGGCGGCGTGGGCCTGGCGTCCGGGGCCGTCCCCGCGTCCGCCGGGGACGTGGGGACGCGGAGGCCGGCGGCCGGTTCCGGGGGCCGGGCCGAGGCGCCGGGCGGCGGCTCCGCCGTGAGCGGGACCGGCTCGGCGGACCACCCCGCCGGGGACCCGGCCGGGCGGGCCGGCAGCGGGGGCCCGGTGTCCGGGGTCGTCCCCGAGTTCGCCCGCGCGGGCCTTCGTCCCGGTCGCTGGGAGCCCTGGACCCCGCTCGCGGTCTGGCTCTCCACCCACATCCTGTTCGCCGGTTTCCCCGCCAAGCTCTGGCGGGCGCACATCACCGCCCACCTCGGTGCGGACGCCGTGGGCCTGTTCGCCTCCGACGGTCCCGGCACCGCCGGCAGCAACGGCTGGATGGTCACCGGGGACCGTACGACCACCGGGCACGCGGTCATCGCCGGGGACCCGCACCGCTTCATCGAGGACCCCGGCGTCTACCAGCAGATCCGCCTGTCCTGCCCGGAGTTCGACGTCGTCGGCCTCGCCGTGCCCGGCGTCCCCGGCATCGCCCACTTCGGCCACACCGGCACGGTCGCCTGGGCCATCACCAACGCCATGGCCGACTACCAGGACCTCTACCGCGAGCGGCTGCGGCGCACCGGCGCCGGCGTGGAGGCGCTCGGACCGGACGGGACGTGGCGCCGTGCCGCCCGCCACACCGAGACCGTCGAGGTGGCGGGCGAGAAGCCGGTCGAGGTCGAGGTCATCGAGACCGACCGCGGCCCCGTCGTCATCGGCGGCCCCGAAGGCCTCGACGACGGCGTGCCCGAGCCCGGCGAACCCCCGCTCGCCGTCGCCCTGCGTTACCCGCCCCGTGTCACCGGTGACCTCGGCTTCGGCGCCCTGCTGCCGCTGCTGCGGGCCCGCCGGGCCGCCGACGTGGACCGGGCCGTCGACCTGTGGGCCGAGCCGGTCAACGTGGTCCTGGCCGCCGACACCGAGGGCGGCACCCTGCACCGGGTGGCCGGCCGGGTCCCGGTCCGCTCCGAGGCGAACGGGACCCGCCTGGTGCCCGCGTGGGAACCCGGCCACGAGTGGCGGGGCTGGCACGAGCCGCCGCGCGCCGGACTGACCGACGGTGTCGCGGTCATGGCGAACCAGCGCGGCCCGGCGACCCCGCTGGGCGTCGAGTTCGCCCCGCCGCACCGCGCCGACCGCATCACCGCACTGCTCGCGCGGCGGACCCGCTGGTCCGCCGCCGACATGTCCGCCATCCACATGGACACCCACCTCGCCTCCGCCACCCCCCTCCTGAACCTCCTCGCCGCCCTCGACGGCCCCACGCCGAACGACCCCGCCGCCGCGGCCGACGGCTCGGGCGCCCCTGTTGCCGGGAGTGACGGCTCGGGCGTGGGCGCCGCCGCCGCGCTCGGCGACCCGGTGTCGAGTGGTTCGCCCGCCGGCGTGGGTGCCCCCGTTGCCGCGCTCGGCGACCCGGTGTCGAGTGGTTCGCCCGCCGGCGTGGGTGCCCCCGTTGCCGCGCTCGGCGCCCCGGCCGCCAGTGGCCCCCTCTCCACCCCCGCCGCCGCCCTGCGCGACCGTCTCCTCCAATGGGACCGGCGCATGGACGCGGACAGTGCCGACGCGGCGCTCTTCGCGGCCGTGCGGGGCGCCGTCGTACGGCGGCTCGCCGCGCAGCCCGCCTTCGCCGCGGCGGCCACACCACCCCCGTACCCCGAGGTCTTCCTCCCCTGGCTCGCCCTCGTCCCGCGCGTCGGTCACGCCCTCGAACACCTCCTCTCCACCGAGGAACTGTTCGGCATCGACCGCCCGGCGGTGGTCCGCGCGGCGCTGGAGGAGGTGGCCGCCCGGCCGCCCGCCGGCACCTGGGGCGACACCCACCGTCTGGCCCCCTGGCGGGCGCTGCCGCCGGCCGCGCCGTACGACGAACCCGGCCTCTCCGGCGACCACGACTGCGTGCTGTGCACCTCCCCCGTGCCCGGCCTCACCGACCTCGCCGCACGCGGACCGGCCGCCCGCTACGTCTGGGACCTGGCCGACCGGGAGAACAGCCGCTGGGTGGTGCCGCTGGGCGCGTCCGGCGTACCCGGCTCACCCCACCACCGCGACCAGCAGCCCCTGTGGCTCGCCGGAGACCTGGCCCCGGTCCTCACCGACTGGGCACGGCTGAAGAAGGAGACCGATGTCTGACCCGTACGCCTCCCGCGCCACCGTCCACGAGCAGGCGGTCGACGGCTTCGGCACCGTACGCGTCCTGCCGCTGGACCCGGATGCCGACGCGCCCCTCCTGCACCGCTGGGTGAGCGGGGAACGCGCCGTCTTCTGGGGCATGAACGGCCTGACCGCACAGCAGGTCGCCGAGATCTACGCCCACATGGACACCCTCGACACCCACCACGCGTACCTCGTCCTCAAGGACGGCGAACCCGCCGCGCTGCTCCAGACGTACGAACCGGAGGCCGACCGCGTGGGCGACTGCTACCCCGTCGAACCCGGCGACATCGGCATCCACCTGCTGCTCGCCCCCGCCGCCGGAACCGGGAGTCCGCGCCACGGCTGGACCGCCGCCCTGATGGGCGCCCTGGCCGCGTACGTCCTGCTCGGACTCGACCGCAAGCGCATAGTGGTCGACCCGGACGTGGCCAACGAGAAGGCCGTCACCCGCTTCCTCCGGCAGGGTTTCACCGCCGGTCCCGTGGTCGTACTCCCGGAGATCGACCTCCCGGACGTGTACCTGCCCGAGAAGAAGGCACAACTCGCCTTCCTGGCCCGGGAGGTAGCCTTCGGCGGGTGACCCCCGACGACCTCGTCGCCCACTACGGACTGGAGCCGATCCCCCGCGAGGGCGGCCGGTTCCGGCAGACCTGGGCCGGTCCCGCACGCCCCGACGGCCGCCCCGAGGGCACCGCCGTCGTCGTCCTGCTCACCGACGCCCCCGGCGACTTCTCCGCCCTGCACCGCCTGCCCGCCGACGAGATCTGGCACCACTACCTCGGCGACCCGCTCCACCTGCTCCTCCTCGCCCCCGACGGCACCGCCCGCACACCGGTGCTCGGTCCGGACGTCCTCGACGGCCAGCACGTCCAGCTCACCGTCCCGGCCGGCACCTGGATGGGCGCACGCGTGGCGGGCGCCTGGACGCTGTTCGGCTGCACGATGGCGCCCGGCTTCACCTACGAGGGCTACGAGCACGGTGACGCGGCGGAACTGACGGCGCGCTACCCGGATCAGACGGCGCTCATCATGGAACTCTGCCGTCCATGAGCGAACGGGGTCTGCTGCACGGCCAGACCGCCCTGATCACCGGCGCGGGCGGCGGCATCGGCCGGGGCGTCGCGCGGCGGTTCGCCGAGGAGGGCGCGGCCGTCGCGCTGCACTGCCGCACGGCGGTGGACTCCGCGCGGGAGACCGCCGACCGCATCCGGGAGTCGGGCGGCGAGGCCGTCGTCCTCCGGGCGGACCTCACCGACGAGGACGCCTGCCACCGCGTGGTGGCCGAGGCGGCCGACCGGTTCGGCGGCCGGCTGACCGCGCTCGTCAACAACGCCGGCGTCCAGCCGGTCCGGGAACTCGCCGGAATGACGGCGGCCGAATGGCGGGCGGTCGTGGACACCAACCTCACCACCGTCTTCGCCTGCACCCAGGCGGCGGCGGAGCTGATGCGCGGTGACGCCGGCGGCACCATCACCCACATCGCCTCCGTCGAGGCCCGCGTCCCGGCGCCCGGCCACGCCCACTACACCGCCTCCAAGGCGGCGGTGGTGGCGCACGCCCGCGCGGCGGCCCAGGAGTACGGCCCGTGGGGCGTGCGCGTCAACACGGTCTCGCCCGGCCTGATCGACCGGGAGGGCCTGGCCGACGCCTGGCCCGAGGGCGTACGACGCTGGCGGCGGGCGTCCGCCGTGGGCAGGCTCGGCCGCCCGGAGGACATCGGCGACGCCTGCGTGTTCCTCGCCTCCCGGCTCGCGTCCTGGGTGACCGGCCACGACCTGGTGGTGGACGGGGGAGCCACGGCCCGGCCGACCTGGTGAGCACACCGGGCCCGCCATCCGTACGTAACCCGGAGCGGACGGCCGGGAGGCGGGTACGACGTGGAGCGACGGCGGAGCGGGGCGGCGGGCGATGGCGGACGAGACGGAATCCCGGACGGCCGCGGAATCCCGGATGGCTGCGGAATCCCGGATGGCTGCGGAATCCCGGATGGCTGCGGAATCCCGGATGGCTGCGGAATCCCGGATGGCTGCGGAACCTCGAACGGCCGCGGAACCTCGAACGGCCGCGGAACCTCGAACGGCCGCGGAATCCCGGATGGCTGCGGAACCTCGAACGGCCGCGGAACACGGCGACTTCAAGGGCTGGTGCTGCTGGGTGCCCTGCTGGTCCTGCTCGTCCTCGGCGGCGCGGCCCCGGCGAGCGCCCACGCCGCCCTCCGCGGCAGCGACCCCGAGGACGGAAGCGTCGTCAAGTCCGCGCCCCACCGGCTCACCCTGACCTTCACGGAGTCCGTCGGCCTGCTCGACGACTCCTTCCGCGTCTACGGCCCCGACAACCGCCGGGTCCACCTGGGCGAGCCGCAGCACGCGGACGGCGCCTCCGACACCGCCCGCGCGGACCTGCCCGGGGGCCTCGCCGACGGTACGTACACGGTGGCCTGGCGGGTGGTCTCCGCCGACAGCCACCCGGTCTCCGGCGCCTTCACCTTCTCCATCGGCGAACCCTCGCCCACCGCACCGGCGGCACCGGCGGACCACGCCGAGCACCCGGTCACCAAGAGCCTCTACGACACCGGCCGCCACCTCGCGTACATCGCCGCCGCGCTGCTCATCGGCACGGCGGCGTTCGCGGCACTGTGCCGGCCACCGGACCCCGCCCCGCTGCGGCTGCCGCTGCTCACCGGCTGGTGGACCCTGCTGACGGCCACGACCGTCCTGCTCGTCCTGCGCGCCCCGTACGAGAACGGCACCTCACCGGCGACCGCCCTCGACCTCTCGGCGTTCACCGACACCCTCACCGACCGCCCGGGAATCGCCCTGTCGACCCGCTTGGCCCTGCTGCCGGCGGCAGCGCTTCTCGTACCGCTCCTGAGGCACCGCGCCCCCCGGACCCGCCTCGCGGCCGGCACGGCACTCTCCCTCGCCCTGGCCCTGACCTGGGCGGCGGCCGAACACGCCTCCGCCGGTATCCAGGTCCCCCTGGCCATGACGTCGTCCGTGCTCCACCTGCTGGCGATGGCGTGCTGGCTCGGCGGCCTGACGGCCCTCCTCCTCACCCTCCACCGCGCGAAGACCCCGCCGCCGACCGCCACGGTCACGCGCTTCTCCCGCCTGGCCCTCGCCTCGGTGACCGTCCTCGTCGTCACCGGCGTCTACCAGTCCTGGCGCGGCCTCGGCTCCTGGTCCGCCCTCACGGAGACGTCGTACGGCCGGACCCTGACCGTCAAACTCGCCGCGACGCTCTTCCTGCTGTCGGCGGCGGCCCTGTCCCGCCGCTGGACGGCCCTCCTGGCGACACCGGCGGTGGTCGAGGAACGCGTACCGGAGCTGGTGGGCGCGTCCGGAGCTCCTCCGGAGCCGAGGCCGGTGACCTCACCGGCGGACGGAACGGGCGGACCGGAGGACCGCCACCGCCGCGCCCTGCGCCGCTCCGTACTGGCCGAAGTCGTCGTGGCGGTGGTCGTCCTGCTGGTCACCACGGTGCTGACCGGCACCCTCCCCGCCCGCGCGGAGGCGGAGGCGGCCAAGGCGCCCGAGCCGCAGGTGGCCGGCCTCCCCGGCGCGGAGGCGTTCACGGTCCCCTACGACGCGGGCACCCCCGGCGGCCGGGGCACGGTGCAGCTCACGATGGACCCGGGCCGGGTGGGCGAGAACGGCCTCCAGGCGGTGGTCTTCGGCCCCCGAGGTGCCCTGACCTTCGTACCGGAACTCCGCGCCTCCTTCACCCTCGCGGCGAAGGACATCGGCCCCATCGACGCGAAACTGACCGACCGCGGCGGCTACTGGGCCACCAACGACCTCGACCTCCCCCTCGAAGGCACCTGGACGATGAGACTGACGATCCGGGTCTCCGAGGTGGACCAGGTGAGCGAGACGCGTTCGGTGGAGATCACCCGCTGAAGCGACCGCGGAGGAGTTCCACACCGTCGCCCTCGAGATCGTCGCAGTACGCCGCGCGCCCGGTCATGGCCATGATCAGGGCCAAGGTGCTGCCGGACACGAGGGGCCCGGAACCGGTCGTGAACGGACCGTCGTCCGCCACGAGTCCCAGGCCGCCGATGCGCCCCTTGGCGACGACCACGAGGTCCGTGCCCCGGTAGTACTCGGCCGTCTCCGTGACGACGTCGATCGGGTGGTCGCGGCGGATGCCCAGCGGGCGCCGGATGTCCTCCCCGTGCACGATCGTCTCGCCCAGCATGGCGATGGCGGGCAGGGGAGGCTTGGTCGTGCTCGGGACGACGCGCCGGAAGCGTTCGAGGGTCTCGCCGGGGGTCGCGCCGAGCTGCTCGGCCAGCCGCACGGCCACCTGCTTGTCGAAGTCGAACCGGCAGCGGATCACGCCCGCCAGCCAGCGCACGGTGTTGAGGCTCGCGCCCGCGGTCAGGTGTGCCAGCACCTCACGCACCGTCAGACCGGTGCAGAGCGAGGGCGTTTCCCACTGCTCGTCCGTCAGGCCCGCGAGATCGGCCGCCAGCGCCGCCCGTTCGGCGTGGATCAGGGGCCAGAGCCCGGTTCCGCGAGGACGGTCTGTTGTCAGTGCCGGATCAGTCATACGAAGGAGGACTCCTGCCCCGGAGCAAAGTCATCGTCCATGAGCGGTCTTTGTCGGCGAGGCCGAGGTCCGACGGTACGTGACCGGTCTCCGGTGGTCGCGGGCGGCGAGTACGGCGGCGCGGGGCGGTACGGCTGCCTTGTGGGGGTGCCTCGCGTGCTGTGGCCCGGCGCGACGGTACGGCAGCCCCGGCACAGGCCGCCGACGAAGGCGGCCGGGCGGCCGGGCACGCCGCACCCGGCGCACTCCGGCACGAGGCGGCCGCGGGGGCGGGGTTCGGGAGCGTCGGGCTGTGGACGGCGTGGGCACGGGTGGCGGCTCGTCCCGCACGCGGCGGGTGAGGGGACCCGGACGAGAGGTCCGGGCCCGCGCTCCCTCGTACCCTGTCCCCGTGCCGTCCTCCCGCCTGCATCGTGTCGCCGTTCTCGTGCTCGTGGGGGCGAAGCCGCTCGACGTCGGCATTCCCGCGCAGGTGTTCACGACCCGCGCGAGCATGCCGTACGAGGTGCGGGTGTGCGGGGCGGTGCCCGGCCCGGTAACCGGTGGCGACGGGCTGTCGTACTCCGTCGCCCACGGTCTCGACGCCCTCGCGTGGGCCGACATCGTCTTCATCCCCGGCTACCGGTTCCCGGACCGCGACGACCCGCCGGGGGCCGTCGTCGACGCGCTGGTCGCGGCCCACGACCGGGGCACGCGGCTCGCCGCCATCTCGACGGGCGCCTTCGCGCTCGCCGCCACGGGCCTGCTCGACGGCAGACGCGCCACGACGCACTGGCACTACACGCGGGCGCTCGCGGCGAAGCATCCGCTCGTCCGGGTCGACGAGAACGTCCTGTTCGTCGACGAGGGCAGCGTGCTGACGTCGGCGGGCGCCGCCTCGGGCATCGACCTGTGCCTGCACATCCTGCGCGGCGACCTCGGAGTGGCCGCGTCGAACCACGCGGCCCGGCGCCTGGTCGCGGCCCCCTACCGCAGCGGCGGTCAGGCGCAGTACGTGCCGCGCAGCGTGCCCGAGCCGCTCGGCGAGCGGTTCGCCGCCACCCGCGAGTGGGCGCTGCACCGGCTCGGCGAGCCCCTCACCCTGGAGGTGCTCGCGCGGCACGCGGGGGTCTCGCCGCGTACGTTGTCGCGGCGCTTCGTCGAGGACACGGGGTACACGCCGATGCAGTGGGTCATGCGCGCCCGCGTCGACGTGGCCCGTGAACTGCTCGAGCGTTCGCAGCGGAGCGTGGAGCAGATCGCCGCCGACGTCGGGCTCGGCACCGGCGCGAATCTGCGGCTGCGCTTCCAGCACATCCTCGGCACCACGCCGAGCGAGTACCGGCGCACCTTCGCCCGGGGTGAGTAGCCCGCCGGCGCGTGGCGCGATCCTTTTGAACCATGGCGATCGCGCCGCTGTCACGGGCGGACGCCGCACGCGACGCTGGTGGCGAACCCGCAGGGACCGAAGGGACACCACTCATGACGCGCATCGCGATCAACGGATTCGGCCGCATCGGACGCAATGTGCTGCGCGCACTGCTCGAACGCGACAGCGACCTCGACGTCGTCGCCGTGAACGACCTCACGGAGCCCGCCACCCTCGCCCGGCTGCTCGCCTACGACACGACGGCCGGCCGGCTCGGCCGCCCGGTGACCGCCGACGGGGACACCCTCGTCGTCGACGGCCGCCGCATCAAGGTGCTCGCCGAGCGCGAACCGGCGCGGCTGCCCTGGGCCGGGCTCGGCGTGGACATCGTGCTGGAGGCGACCGGCCGCTTCACGTCGGCCAAGGCCGCCCGTGCCCACCTCGACGCCGGCGCGAAGAAGGTGCTCGTCGGCGCGCCGTCGGACGGCGCCGACGTCACGCTCGCGTTCGGCGTCAACACCGACGCGTACGACCCGGACGTGCACACGATCGTCTCGAACGCCTCGTGCACGACCAACGCGCTCGCGCCGCTGGCCGCGGTGCTCGACGAGCTCGCCGGCATCGAGCACGGCTTCATGACGACGGTGCACGCCTACACGCAGGAGCAGAACCTGCAGGACGGCCCGCACCGCGACGCCCGCCGCGCCCGCGCCGCCGCCGTCAACATCGTGCCGACCACGACGGGCGCCGCCAAGGCGATCGGTCTGGTGCTGCCGAACCTCGACGGCAAGCTGTCGGGCGACTCGATCCGGGTGCCGGTTCCGGTGGGCTCGATCGTCGAACTCAACACGACCGTCGCCCGCGACGTGACGCGCGACGAGGTGCTGGCGGCGTACCGCGCGGCGGCGGAAGGCCCGCTCGCCGGCGTCCTCGAGTACTCGGAGGACCCGCTCGTGTCGTCCGACATCACGGGCAACCCGGCCTCGTCGATCTTCGACTCGGCCCTCACCCGCGTCGACGGCCGTCACGTCAAGGTGGTCGCCTGGTACGACAACGAGTGGGGCTTCTCGAACCGCGTGATCGACACGCTCGGACTCCTCGCCACCCGCTGACGGGGCGGGGCGGGGCGGCCCCGCCCCGCGGAACCGCGACCACACACGTCGAAGGGCCCCCTGTTCCCAGGGGGCCCTTCGACAACGTGCCCGGTGGGGCACAGGCGGAGGATACGAGATTCGAACTCGTGAGGGGTTGCCCCCCACACGCTTTCCAACTGTTCGTACGGGGTCCGGACGGGGCCGGGGGTGTCCTGAACTGCGGCGGAGCGTTCGGGCCGACGCGGTCCGGACGAGCCCGGACGTGCGCGAACGAGACCAGGACCGAGACCGGCGGAGTGGGCCTCAGACCCCACCCGCAACGTGACAGCACCCCGTGCAGTTCCGGTCATTCGACCGGGTTCCCTCTGGCGCCCGAGGTGATTCAGGCAGTACACACGATGCAGTGAGCCGGCAGTGACATGGGGGAACGAGGGAACCGTATGGATCCGGAACGTGCGGGCCTTGCTTCCGTAGCGGCTGCGACAGTGGTGCGGCCGCTGACGACGGCCGGTCGGGAGCGGGCCCAGACCTCGACGGGTGCGCTGTGGCGTCGCGTGTACCCGGACCGGGCGAACACGGTGGAGTCCGAACTCGGGCAATCCCGTGCGGTGCTGCTCGCCGCACGGCAGGACGCCAACGATCCCGCCGAGGCCGAACAGGCCGAAGCGGAGCTGGTCGGCGAGTGGCAGGGGCGGCTGCGCAGGCTACTCGCGGCCGAGCCCGAACTCGCCGCGGAACTGCGCGGGATCCTCGCCGACAACCCGGGCCCCGAGCCGTCCGGCAGCGGCCCGGACGAGCCGTCGGTGAGGGTGTCCGTGCGGGCCGCGGACAGCAGTCGGGTCTCCGTCGCTGGACGCGATCAGCACATCCGCGGAGGGTGATCGATGAGCCCGGAAGAGCCGCAGGCGGATCACGGCACCGAACGCCCGGACTCCGCGGACCACCCGGCGGACGGCGCGCCGCGCAATGCGGGCGACGGCATCCATATCCGGGCATACGCCCGCGATCACGCGGGCATCAACGTCGCCGGCCGTGACCAGCACTTCCACTACGCCGATGGAGTGCGCAAACGCCGCCGCACCGAGGTGGGAAGTTCGGTGCCGGACTGCCCCTACCCGGGGCTGGCCGCCTTCGGGCAGGAGCACGAGCGGTGGTTCTTCGGACGAGAGGCACTCGTCGCCGAGTTGACCGATCGCCTCGACCAGCGCCTGGACTCGGGTCGACTCCAGGCGGTTGTGGCCCCGTCGGGCGCGGGCAAGTCCTCGCTGCTGCGGGCCGGGCTGCTGCCGCACCTGGACCGGGCCGCGCTGCCCGGATCCGACCGGTGGCCGAAACTTTTGCTCACTCCCGGCGCCCACCCGCTCCGTGCTCTGACCGACCGGATCGTGGCGCTCCGCGGCGTCGGCTCGGAGGTGACGGCCGCAGATCTCGTCGCCGACCCGCTGCGGTGCCTCTCGGTCCTGGCCGCGGCTCTGCGAAACGACCTACCGGGGCAGCCCGCGCGGGCGGTCATCGTGGTCGACCAGTTCGAGGAGCTCTTCACGCTGTGTACCGACGAGCAGGAACGGCGCTCCTTCGTCACACTGCTCACCCGCCTTGCGGGTGGCCAGGAACGCACCGGTACGGAGGGCACCTCGCAGGCCCTCGTGGTCCTGGGCATCCGGTCGGACTTCTACGCTGCGTGCATCGATCACCCGCCCCTGCGCGCCGCACTGCAGGATGCCCCGCTGGTCGTCGGTCCCATGACGGACGAGGAGTTGCGCGCGGCCGTCCTGCTGCCCGCCATGGACGTGGGGCTCGACGTGGAGGACGGATTGGTCGAGCTGCTCCTGCACGACCTGGGAGCCACCAGGGCGATGGGGCCCGCAAGGGAAGTGCGCTACGAGGCAGGACGCCTGCCGCTGCTCGCACACGCCCTGCGTGTCTGCTGGCAGCAGCGGCACGGCGCCACGCTCACCGTGCGCGGGTACCGCGACACCGGAGGCATCCAAGGCGCCATCGCCTCGACCGCCGACCGCGTCTACAGCGGACTCGACGACGACGAGCGGCGCGTGGCGCAGTCGCTCTTCCTGCGGATGGTGCGGGTCGGCGACAGGACGGAGGACGTCCGACGGCACCTGAATCGCGCCGAGTTGGCGGATATCGGCGGCGAACGTGCCGAGTCGGTAGTGGACGCGTTCACTCGGGCCCGGCTGCTCACCCGCGCGCAGGAGACCGTCGAGATCACCCACGAGGCTCTGCTGCGTACGTGGCCCCGGCTCCGCGGCTGGATCGACGCCGACCGAGCCGGACGCCTCACCCTCCAGAACCTGGAAGAGGCGGCGGCCGCGTGGGAGGAGAGCGGTCGTGACCCGGCGCTCCTGTTTCGTGGCAGCCCTCTTGAGATTGCGCGTACCCGGGCGCTCAACGCACCATCAGACAGCTTGAGTTCGAGGGCAAGGGCGTTCCTTGCCGCTGGGGAGCGGGCGCGGCGCCGTATCGCTCGGCTGCGGAGCGCGGTCATCGCAGCCCTCGTTGTCCTGACCCTGCTCGCCTCGGGTGCCGCAGGCATGGCGCTCAAGCAGCAGGGGGAGGCATTGCACCAGCGGGACATCGCCGTCTACAACCGGGTCGTCGCCGAAGCCGACCGGCTGCGCGGCACGGACCAGTCGCTGGCCTCCCAGCTCGACCTCGTGGCGCACCGGATGCGGCCTGGCGACGAGACGTACACCCGACTGCTGAACTCCGGGAGCACCCCGCTGTCCAAGCAGCTACGGGGCCACACCGAACGGGTCTCGTCGGTGGCGTTCAGCCCGGACGGGCGCACCCTGGCCACCGGCAGCGGCGATGCCACGATCCGACTGTGGGACAACTCCGACCCACGCAGCCCCCGCGCTCTGGGACGGCCTCTGACCGGCCACACCAAGGCCGTGATGGCGGTGGCGTTCAGCCCGGACGGGCGCACTCTGGCCGCTGCCGGTGATGACCGCGACCGGTGGGTCCGGCTGTGGGACGTGTCCGACCCGTCGGATCCCGAGTCTCTCGGCCAGCCCCTGACCGGCCATGACGCCGTCATCAGCGGGGGGCGTTCAGCCCGGACGGCCACCTGCTCGCCAGTAGCTCCGGCGATGCCACGGTTCGGCTGTGGGACGTGTCGGACCCGGCCGATGCCAAGCTCGTGGGCAAACCGCTCAAGGACGGTCCGGGCAGGCTCTGGGCGGTGGCCTTCTCCCCGGACGGCAAGACACTCGCCACCGGGGCGGACGACTTCAAGACCCGTCTGTGGGACGTGTCCGATCCGAAGGAGCCAAAGCGGCGCGGAACCCCGCTCGAGGGCCACACCAACACTGTCGCGTCCCTGGCGTTCAGCCCCGATGGCCGGACCCTCGCCACCGGCAGCGGCGACTCCACCGTACGGCTGTGGAACGTCGCGGACCCTGACAAGCCGACGTACGCGAACCAGCTCCTCAAGGGTCGCAGCGCCGTGATCTCGTCGGTGGCGTTCAGCCCGGACGGGCGGGTCCTGGCCACCGCCAGCGCGGACGCGACCGTGCAGATGTGGAGCGTCTCCGACCCGACACGTCCCAAGGCGCTCGGGCAGGCATGGACGGGGCACAGCAACACCGTGTCGTCGGTGGCGTTCAGCCCCGACGGACACACCCTCGCCTCCGGCAGCTACGACCAGACGGCCCGGCTGTGGGACGTGCCGCGCACGCTGCTGACCGGCCACTTCAACGGTGTGATCGGGGTGGCGTTCAGCCCGGACGGGCGGCTCTTCGCCACCGGTGGTCTGGACGGGGCGGTGCGGCTGTGGGACACGTCGGAGCACGGCCTTCCGAAACTGCTCGGTCGGGGGTTCCAGGCTCATACCGCCGGCGTCAGGTCCCTGGCGTTCAGCCCGGACGGGAAGTTCTTCGCAAGTGCCGGGTACGACGGCGTGATCCAGCTGTGGAACATCTCCGAACCGTCCGAACCCAAGTACCTGGGTGATCCTCTGACCGGACACGAGGGCGGCATCTGGACCATGGCGTTCAGCCCGGATGGCAAGACCCTGGCCACTGGCGGCCAGGACGCCACAATCCGCCTGTGGGACGTCACGGACCCAAGCCGCGCCGGGCCGGTCGGCCGTCCGGTGCGGCACCACGAGGGCATGGTGCTCGCCGTGGCGTTCAGCCCGGACGGCGACATGCTGGTCAGCGGCAGCTACGACACCACGGCTCAGCTGTGGGACGTACGCGACCGGACTGGACCCGAGCGCGTCGGGCGGCCGCTGAAGGGTCACATCAACGGTGTCTCCTCCCTGGCGTTCAGCCCGGACGGAAAGACTCTCGCCACCGGCAGCAACGACTTCTCGGTGCGCCTGTGGGACATCTCCCCGCCCAGCCACCCCACCAGCCTTGGCGAGCCGCTGACCGGACACACCGATTCCGTGTTCGCCCTCGCCTTCAGTCCGGACGGCAGCACCCTCGCCACGGGCAGCTACGGTCAGTCGTCGGTGCAGCTGTGGGACGTCCGCACGCCCGCCCGGCCGAGCCGTCGCGGCCTGCCGCTGAACGCCCACACCGACTCCGTGTACGCCGTTGTCTTCAGCCAGGACGGGAAGACGCTGGCCACGGGCAGCCTCGACCAGTCGGCCCGGCTGTGGCAGCTCGACGTGGACACAAGCATCGAGAGAATCTGTGCCGACACCGAGCGCCTCAGCCCCGGGCAATGGCGCCGCTTCGTCGGGGAGGGAGTGGCGTACGCCCCGCCGTGCGCCTGACGTGCGTTCAGCGAGGCGTGTGCACGGGTTGTGGATCGCGCACGGAACCCGGGGAGCACGGCGGGGCCGACGACTGGCAAGCCGTCGTTCGGCTGTCGGCCCATGACATCAACAGGGGAGGGTGCCGACCACGGCTGGTCGGCACCCCTCTGCGGTCCCGGGGGTCTCAGGACCGGCTGGGAGATCCGGTACCACCACCTCAGCCCCAGCAGCGTGCACAGGCGCTCGGTCAACGCCGTGGAGCACGGCATCACCCCTCTCCGGGTGGCGAAGGACCGGACGGCCTCCTTGATCGGCCGGGCTCCGTGGGCGAGGGTCGACGACATGCCGTGGAGGGACATCGCCGACGGCAAGGAGATGGTGATCCGCGGTGGGTACCGGTACCTCGAAGTCCGGAAGTGCGTACCGGGCAGCGAGCTCCACTGACTCATCAGCGAGGGGGCGGGTCACTGTGGCGCGATTCACGCGGACTGGTTCGTGCCCGCGCCGTGCCTCCCGCAGCGGAAGCCCGTCCACATCGAGGGCCTCGTCCTGCAGGGCGCGACGGGCGAGGGCGTCCCGGTCCACGTGCCCAACCGAGGGAACGGCCGCGCCGGCCGGCATATGTGGGTGTCGGCCGACGACCGCGCGCCGTGGCGGGAGCTCGTCGGTGAGAAGACCCCTCTCCCGACGGTCCCCGCCGAGGGCGAGGACGACGTGATCACCTTCGCCGAGCAGGAGACCGGCCGCACGTGCCGAGCCGGAGAGGAGGGCCGGCTCGTCAGCGACGGCCGGCCCGTCCGCGACCTCGACCAACCGACCGGCGGCTTCACGCTTCCCCGCATGCCGGTCCAGCGCTCCCGCGACCCGATGCGGATCACCATTGTGGAACGAGCAGCGGCCTCCGCCGCGCCGGGATGCCCGCCGTGGGAGCTGGGGCTGTGCGCCGGCTGTGGCCGGATGACGCGGCGCTACGGGCGGAACGCGGCCGTGTACTGCACCGTCTGCCGGGCCGTCCTCAACGGGCGGTGGACGGGAACTGCAACCACGCACGTCGAAGGGCCCCACCGCAAGCGGTGGGGCCCTTCGACGTTAGTGCCCGGTGAGGCACTGGCGGAGGATACGAGATTCGAACTCGTGAGGGGTTGCCCCCAACACGCTTTCCAAGCGTGCGCCCTAGGCCTCTAGGCGAATCCTCCGGTGGGAACATTACATGACCGAGAGGAGTGCTCGCGAACTCGTTCTCCGCCCGCGACATGGGGTAGCCTCTGGCGTAGCCCCTCACGCGGCGCTATCTGACTGAACTCCCCCAGGGCCGGAAGGCAGCAAGGGTAGGTCGGCTCTGGCGGGTGCGTGGGGGGCGCTTGTGTTTCCGGCGCCGGGGCCGGTTGTCGGTGGGCGCCTATAACCTCGTATGCGTGTCGTCTCTCGCGCTCTACCGCCGCTACCGCCCGGAGTCCTTCGCCGAGGTCATCGGGCAGGAGCATGTCACCGACCCGCTGCAGCAGGCGCTGCGGAACAACCGGGTCAATCACGCGTACCTGTTCAGCGGTCCGCGCGGATGCGGCAAGACGACCAGCGCGCGGATCCTGGCGCGGTGCCTGAACTGCGAGCAGGGCCCGACCCCGACGCCGTGCGGGGAGTGCCAGTCCTGCCGGGACCTCGCGCGCAACGGACCGGGTTCGATCGACGTCATCGAGATCGACGCCGCTTCCCACGGTGGTGTGGACGACGCCCGTGACCTGCGCGAGAAGGCGTTCTTCGGGCCCGCGGGCAGCCGCTACAAGATCTACATCATCGACGAGGCCCACATGGTCACGTCGGCCGGTTTCAACGCGCTGCTCAAGGTCGTCGAGGAGCCACCGGAGCACCTGAAGTTCATCTTCGCCACCACCGAGCCCGAGAAGGTCATCGGGACCATCCGGTCGCGTACGCACCACTACCCGTTCCGGCTGGTGCCGCCCGGCACCCTGCGGGACTACCTCGGCGAGGTGTGCGGCAAGGAGGACATCCCGGTCGAGGAGGGCGTGCTGCCGCTCGTCGTGCGGGCCGGCGCCGGGTCCGTGCGTGACTCGATGTCCGTCATGGACCAGCTCCTCGCCGGCGCGGGTGCGGACGGTGTGACGTACGCCATGGCCACCTCCCTGCTGGGGTACACGGACGGCTCGCTGCTCGACTCCGTCGTCGAGGCCTTCGCGACCGGTGACGGGGCCGCCGCCTTCGAGGTCGTCGACCGGGTGATCGAGGGGGGCAACGATCCGCGGCGGTTCGTCGCCGATCTGCTGGAGCGGCTGCGGGACCTCGTCATCCTCGCCGCCGTGCCCGACGCCGCGGAGAAGGGGCTGATCGACGCCCCCGCCGACGTGATCGAGCGGATGCAGGCACAGGCCGGCACCTTCGGGGCCGCCGAGCTGAGCCGCGCCGCCGACCTCGTCAACGAGGGGCTCACCGAGATGCGCGGCGCCAACTCGCCGCGCCTCCAGCTCGAGCTGATCTGCGCGCGCGTGCTGCTGCCCGCCGCCTACGGCGACGAGCGCTCGGTCATGGCCCGGCTGGACCGGATCGAGCGCGGGGTGAACTTCTCCGCGGGCGGTGCCGGTGCCGGTATGCCCGCCGTGGCGTACGTTCCCGGGCCGGAGGCCCACGGAGGAGCGCCGGGGCAGGGCTTCGTCGAGCCGGGGGGCGGTCCCGCTGCCGCCCGGGCGGCGGTACGAGGGCCCGGTCCGGCCCCCGTTCCGGCGCCGCCCGCTCCCGCGCCCGCTCCCCCCGTCCCGCAGGTTCAGCAGCCCCCGGCGCCCGCCGCCCCGGTGCCGTCCGAGGCTCCGCCCGCGCCCAGCGCCCCCGGTGCCTGGCCCACCGCAGCCTCCGCCGGTGGGGGCGGCCGTCGGCCGGGCGGCTGGCCCACGGCCGCCCCGGCGGGCGGGGCCCAGCCCCCGGCCCCGGCTCCGTCCGGTGCCCCCGCGCCCACGCCTGCCGCCCCCCAGGCGGCCCCCGCGCCCGTGCCCTCGGGCGGTGGCGGCGGTGGGCTCGACCCCCGCATGCTCTGGCCGAACATCCTGGAGACGGTCAAGAACCGCCGCCGCTTCACCTGGATCCTGCTCAGTCAGAACGCCCAGGTGACCGGCTTCGACGGCACGATCCTCCAGATCGGATTCGTGAACGCCGGCGCGCGGGACAACTTCCTCAGCAGCGGCAGCGAGGACGTACTGCGTCAGGCGCTGGCCGAGCAGTTCAACGTGCAGTGGAAGATCGAGGCGGTCGTCGACCCGTCCGGCGGTGGCGGGGGCGGGGGCATGACGGCCCCGGCCCCGGCCATGGCGCCGGCCGGGCCACCCGCCGGTGGCCGTAACGGAGGCTACGGCGGTGGCGGTCAGCGGCCCTCCGCCCCCCAGGCGGGCGCCCCGGCCGCCGCGCCCGCGCAGCCGGCGAGCACCCCGCCGCCCGCGCCGGCCCCGGCTCCCCGCCCGTCCGCCCCCGAGCCGCCGCCCGTCTCGCCCGAGGACGACGTTCCCGAGGACGACGACCCCGACCTGGACGAGTCCGCCCTCTCCGGGAAGGACCTGCTCGTCCGCGAGCTGGGCGCGACGGTCGTCGAGGAGGTCACGAACGACTAGGCGTTCGGAGGAATGTACGAACGGCGTCCGCTCGCCCCTTCGGAAGCCCGCACAAAACGAATCCGCCGTCTCCCGTTAGGCTGACCCCGTGAAGGTCCTCGTCATCGGCAGCGGCGCCCGCGAACACGCCCTGTGCCACTCCCTGTCCCTCGACCCCGACGTCTCGGCGCTGCACTGCGCCCCCGGCAACGCCGGCATCGCCGGGGTCGCCGAGCTGCACCAGGTCGACGCCCTCGACGGCGCGGCCGTGTCCGCGCTGGCCGCGCGGCTCGGTGCGGACCTCGTGGTGGTCGGCCCGGAGGCGCCTCTCGTCGCCGGTGTCGCCGACGCCGTGCGCGACGCGGGCATCCCGGTCTTCGGCCCCTCCAAGGAGGCCGCGCGCCTCGAAGGCTCCAAGGCCTTCGCGAAGGACGTCATGGCGGGGGCCGGCGTGCCCACCGCCCGCAGTTACGTCTGCACGACGCCCGAGGAGGTCGACGCGGCCCTCAGCGCGTTCGGCGCCCCGTACGTCGTCAAGGACGACGGGCTCGCGGCCGGCAAGGGTGTCGTCGTCACCGACGACGTCGAGGCGGCCCGCGCGCACGCCGGCGCCTGTGAGCGCGTGGTGATCGAGGAGTTCCTCGACGGCCCCGAGGTGTCCCTCTTCGCGATCACCGACGGCGAGACGGTCGTACCGCTCCAGCCCGCCCAGGACTTCAAGCGCGCGCTGGACGGGGACGAGGGTCCGAACACCGGCGGCATGGGGGCGTACTCCCCGCTGCCGTGGGCCGACCCCAAGCTGGTCGACGAGGTCATGGAGACGGTTCTCCAGCCGACCGTGGACGAGATGCGGCGTCGTGGCACCCCGTTCTCCGGGCTGCTCTACGCCGGTCTGGCGATCACCTCGCGCGGTGTCCGCGTGATCGAGTTCAACGCCCGTTTCGGCGACCCCGAGACCCAGGTGGTCCTGGCCCGGCTGAAGACCCCGCTGGGCGGCGTGCTGATGGCCGCCGCCACCGGCAACCTCGCCCACCTGGAGCCGACGCGCTGGAGCGACGAGGCCGCGGTCACCGTGGTCGTCGCCTCGCACAACTACCCCGGCACCCCGCGCACCGGCGACCCGATCACCGGTCTGGACGAGGTCGCCGCCCAGGACGCCCCGCACGCGTACGTGCTGCACGCGGGGACGAAGCGGGACGGTGACGCGGTCGTCAGCGCGGGCGGGCGCGTGCTGTCCGTCACGGCGACCGGCAAGGACCTCACCGAGGCCCGCGACCGCGCCTACCGTGCGGTGTCCCGCATCGGCCTCGACGGTTCCCAGCACCGTACGGACATCGCGGCGAAGGCGGCGCGGGAGGCGCGGGAGGCGTAAGCCGGGCGCTCGACGCCGATGAACCCCGCAGGCCCCGGATCCGTCTCAGGATCCGGGGCCTGACCCTTGCCGTCCGTCGTCCACCTTTCCCCAAAGCCATTCCATCGGGTGAGCGATACGCCATCCGGCTGACGAGAACCGGGGCCCCAACTATGGTGCCGCGCAAGCGTTCCGGCACTTGGCCCCATCGGCATTGCGATGTCGGTGACGGGTGCCACAGTGGGGGAGTGGGCAACGCCGAGACAGCATTCAGGACCGCCGGGAGGGGGTGAGGACGGGCCATGAGCGGAAGCGGAGCGGGAGCGGAGACGGGCGCGCGGACCGCGCGGTCGCACGCGCTGGCCGTGCTGCGCGTCCGGAGCCGGGCGCTGGCCGTCGCGCTGCTGCCGGCCGCCGTCGCCGTGATCCTGCTCGTCGGCGGGTCCACCGGCCATCTGCCGGGCGGCGGCTGGGACCTCGCCCGCCGGCTCCTCACACCGGTCGCGGTGCTGGTCCTGCTCGTCGCCACCGGTGTCGCCCTGGTCGTCGCGCGGGCCCGGCCCGCCATGAGCCCCACGGTCCCGATCGCCGAGGACTCGGCCCCGGACCTGTACCGGATGGTGCGCGACCTCGCCGACCGGCTCGACGTCCCCGCCCCCTCCGCGATAGCGCTCACCCCGGACTGCGACAGCTGGCTGGAGGACCGCACCCACCCGGCCCACGGACCCCCGCCCGCCGAGGAGCACGGTGACATAGCCGGTGCGGGGCAGCCCGCCCGGGTCAGGGCCGCCGCCGCGCCCGTGCTGGTGATCGGCTCCCCGTTCCTGTGGTGGATGCGGGTGGGCGAGCTGCGCGCGGTCCTCGCCCCGGTCGTCGCCGGTACGGGACCGTCGGCGCACCCGGACATAGCCGCCGCCCGGCGCTTCGTGCGGGGGCTGGACGCCGCGGTGGCCGTGTCCTCGGCGCCCCGCCGGGGGCCGGTGGTCCGCGGGGTGCTCGCCGGCGTCGGCCGGGTCGCCCGTCTGCTGCTGCGCGGCTGCCGGGGGCATGCCGCCGAGATGGAGCGCGGGGTCGCCGCGGCGGCGGCCGAGCGTGCGCAGGCCGTGGACTACGGGCTGCGGATCGTCGCCCAGGAGCAGGTGGGGCTGGCGTACGCGGGCTGGGACCGGCTGCTCACCCGGGTGGCGCTGCCGGCCTGGCGGATGGGCCGCTGGCCCTCGCGGCTCAACGCCGGGGTGGTGGCGGCGCTGACCGAGCTGTCCCGTCGGGACCGGCTGGCGGAGGGCTTCGCCTCCCGTCTCGGCGAGCGTCCGGCCTGTGACCTGCTGGAAGAGCCCGGCACGGTGGACGAGGCCGCCTCGCTCCTCGCCGCCCGTCTCTTCCACGGCGGGCCCGCGGAAACCGGTCCGGACTGGTCCCCGGTGCACTGGGGCGACTATCCGGAGGAGGTCGTCGACCGCAAGTGGCGCACCGACGCCGCCCGCCTCCACCGCGTCCTGGCCGCCCTCCACGTAACGCCCGCCCCCGGCGAGCCCTCGGCCCCCGGCGGCCCCACCCTCGCCCGAGTCCTGGCCCACCTGACCACCCCACCCACCCGCCCCACGGACCCCGGCCCCCTTACGGCGCCCGCCTCACCCACGGACCGCAGCCCGTCCACGGCGCCCGTCCCGCCCACGGCGCCCGCCTCACCTGAGGATCCCGCCTCGTCCGAGTCGCACCCGTCGGGCGACTCCGCCACCCCGTTCACGGACCGTGCCTCGTCCACGGCGCCCGCCCGCCCTACGGACCCCGACTCTCTTACGGCGCCCGCCTCACCCATGGACCGCAGCCCGTCCACGGAGCCGCCCTCGCCGACGGAGCCCGCCCCGTCCACGGAGCCCATCCCGCCGACGGAACCCGTCCCGTCGACGGAGCCCGTCCCGTCGACGGAGCCCGTCCCGTCGACGGAACCCGTCCCGTCCACGGAACCCGTCCCGTCCACGGAGCCCGTCCCGTCGACGGAGCCCGTCCCGTCGACGGAACCCGTCCCGTCCACGGAGCCCATCCCGCCCACGGAACCCGTCCCGTCGACGGATCCGGGCTCCTCCACGGAGCCCGGCTCCTCCACGGAGCCCGGCTCCTCCACGGAGCCCGGCTCCTCCACGGAGCCCGGCTCCTCCACGGAGCCCGGCTCACCCGCTGAGCCCGCCCCGGCCGCGCCCTCCGCCCGGCCCGCTGAGCCGGTCACGGGTCTCGGCCTGTCTTCGGCTCCCGACCCCGATGACGAGGACCTGGCCGGTGCCACCCCCCGCAGTGCCGCTCTCGCCGTCCGGCTGAGTGCCGAGCTGGCCCGGGAGGGGGCGGCGGGATTCTCCGCTGCCGGCGCGGACACCGTTCCCCTCCGGGACGACCAGGCGCTCCCCCTTTTCCCGCTCCAGCCCCCGCGCACCGCACGTGAGCTGCTCGCCGATCACATCGCGGCGATGGTCTGCTGCGCCGCGATGGACACCGCGGGTGCCACCCCCGGCCTCGACTGGCTCGACGGCCCCGCGCTTCTCCTCGGGGGCGCACGGGCCACCGACCTCTCCTCCCAGGTCCTGGCCCTCATCGAGGACGGCGATCCCTCCGCCCTCCGGCTGTGGCTGACCCGGCAGGGCATACGCCCGGAGAAGCCCGTACGGCTCGTCTGAGCCGACGCCCCGCCTCTTTTGCCTCCCCCCGGAGCTCCGGAGCTCACCCTTCCGGTTTCGGTCAATTCAAGACGAACGGTGACGGAAGGCGTGCGCAATGTGATGTGCTTGGACCGTTCGCGCCCACTGGCAAGAGCGCGCGACATACGACAACCACATAACACCAGGGAGGGGAGCGATCATGGGTTCGGAGCAGATCCGCCGCTGGGAATCGGGAGCACTGGCGCACGCCGTGAACGACCCCTTCGGACAGGGCCCCCTCCCGTGGCTGCGCGGCAGCGAGACGTACTTCGGCGACAGCGGCCAGGTCGTCCCCTGGTACGTGGACCCGGAGCCGTACACGGACACGGAACGGGCCGCCGCCCGCCTCCCGAAACAGGGCGGCCCGAGGATCCCCGCCCCCCGTGCCTCCTCCGACTCCGTCGGGCCCCGCGCCGCCGACGACGTGCACCGCCAGATCAAGGGCTTCGCCTCCACCGGCGCGGTCGCCCCCGGCGAGTCCATCGACTTCCACATCACCGTCGACCCGCCCCAGCCGTTCGACGTCGACGTCTACCGCATCGGCCACTACGGCGGCCATGGCGCCACCAAGATCACCTCCAGCCCCCGCCTCTCCGGCATCGTGCAGCCGGCGCCCCTCACCGCCGACCGCACCGTCTCCTGCCACCACTGGTGGCTGTCCTGGCGGCTGCCGGTCCCGTCGTACTGGAGCGTCGGCGCGTACGTCGCCGTCCTCACCACCGCCGACGGCTACCGCTCGCACATCCCGTTCACCGTCCGCGACAACCGCCCCGCCGACCTTCTCCTGGTCCTGCCCGACGTCACCTGGCAGGCGTACAACCTCTACCCGGAGGACGGCCGCACCGGCGCGAGCCTCTACCACGCCTGGGACGAGCAGGGCCGGCTGCTCGGCGAGGCCGACGCCGCCACCACCGTCTCCTTCGACCGCCCGTACGCGGGCGCCGGCCTCCCGCTGCACGTCGGCCACGCCTACGACGTCATCCGCTGGGCCGAGCGCTACGGCTACGACCTCGCCTACGCCGACGCCCGCGACCTGCACGCCGGCCGGATCGACCCCGCCCGCTACCGGGGCCTGGTCTTCCCCGGCCACGACGAGTACTGGTCGGCCCCCATGCGCACCGCCGTGGAGGACGCCCGGGAGCACGGCACGTCCCTCGTCTTCCTCTCCGCCAACACCATGTACTGGCAGGTGGAGCTCGCCCCCTCACCGTCCGGCCCCACCCGCCTGCTGACCTGCCGCAAACGCCAGGGTCCGGGCAGACCGACCCTGTGGCGGGAACAGGACCGCGCCGAGCAGCAGCTGCTCGGCATCCAGTACGCGGGACCCGTCCCGGAGCCGCATCCGCTGATCGTCCGCAACGCCGGCCACTGGATGTGGGAGGCGACCGGCGCGCAGGAGGGCGACGGCATCGAGGGCATGGTCGCGGCCGAGGCCGACCGCTACTACCCGCGCACCCCGCTGCCCGAGCACGAGGAGCGCGTGCTGCTCGCCCACTCCCCGTACACCGACCGCCGGGGCGTCCGCCAACACCAGGAGACGTCCCTCTACCGGGCCCCCTCCGGCGCCTGGGTCTTCGCCTCCGGCACCTTCGCCTGGTCACCGGCCCTGGACCGCCCCGGCCACGTCGACCCCCGCGTCCAGCGCGCCACCGCCAACCTCCTGGACCGCATCTGCAAACGCTACTGACCCCGGGCCGCGACCGTTCGCCCCGTACGGGAGAATCGAGTCACTTGGAAAGAACCACAAGGAGAAACCGTGTCCGGATTCGTCGAAAAGCCCGAGCCGATCCAGGTTCCGGGTCTGGTGCATCTGCACACCGGCAAGGTGCGCGAGCTGTACCGGAGCGAGGCGGGCGACCTCGTGATGGTCGCCAGTGACCGCATCTCCGCCTACGACTGGGTGCTGCCGACCGAGATCCCCGACAAGGGCCGGGTCCTCACCCAGCTCTCCCTGTGGTGGTTCGACCAGCTCGCCGACCTGCTCCCCCACCACGTCCTGAGCACCGAGCTCCCGGATGGCGCCCCCGCCGACTGGGCCGGCCGCACCCTGGTCTGCAAGTCCCTGAACATGGTCCCGGTGGAGTGCGTGGCCCGCGGCTATCTCACCGGCTCGGGCCTGGTCGAGTACGACGAGTCCCGTACGGTCTGCGGCCTCGCCCTCCCCGAGGGCCTGGTCGACGGCTCCGAACTGCCCGCCCCGATCTTCACCCCGGCCACCAAGGCCGCCGTCGGCGAGCACGACGAGAACGTCTCCTACGAGGAGGTCGCCCGCCAGGTCGGCGCGGAGACCGCCGCACAGCTGCGCCAGGCGACCCTCGCCGCCTACTCCCGCGCCCGGGACATCGCCCGCGACCGGGGCATCATCCTCGCGGACACCAAGTTCGAGTTCGGCTTCGACGGCGAGACCCTGGTCATCGCCGACGAGGTGCTCACCCCGGACTCCTCCCGCTTCTGGCCGGCCGAGCAGTGGGAGCCGGGCCGCGCGCAGCCGTCGTACGACAAGCAGTTCGTGCGGGACTGGCTGACCTCCGCCGAGTCGGGCTGGGACCGCAGGAGCGAGCAGCCCCCGCCGCCGCTGCCGGAGCACATCGTGGACGCGACCCGCACCAAGTACGTGGAGGCGTACGAGCGCCTGACCGGCACCACCTGGGGCTGAGCGCACGACGAAGGCCCCGGTCGACCGACCGGGGCCTTCATGTGGAGCGAACGACGAGGTTCGAACTCGCGACCTCAACCTTGGCAAGGTTGCGCTCTACCAACTGAGCTACGTTCGCATGCGCCGTGGCGCGACACCCACTATACCCAACCCCGCTCCCGTGCGAGACGGACCGCCGCATGACGATTCTCCGCGCCGAGCTTGGAGACGGCCGAGGAGAGGTAGTTCCGCACGGTCCCCTGGGACAGCGCGGCCCGCTCCGCGATCTCCGCCACGGGCGCCCCGTCCGCCGCGAGTTCCAGCACCTCGGCCTCGCGCGCGGTCAGCGGGGAGTCACCGGCGGCGATCGCGTCGGCGGCCAACTCGGGGTCCACGTAACGGTTTCCCGCGTGCACCGTGCGGATGAGCTCCGCGAGCCGCTGGGCGCTGACGGTCTTGGGGACGAACCCCCGCACACCCGCCGCGAGCGCCCGCTTCAGATGCCCGGGCCGCCCGTGACCGGTCACGATCAGCACCCGGCAGCCGGGCAGCTCCGCCCGCAGGGATGTGGCGACCTTCACACCGTCCGCGCCGGGCATCTGCAGATCCAGTACGGCGACGTCGGGGGCGTGCGCCCGCGCCATCGCCAGCGCCTCCGGACCGGTGGCCGCCTCGGCGACCACGAGGAGGTCGTCCTCCAGGGAGAGCAGGGCGGCCAGCGCGCCCCGGATCAGATGCTCGTCGTCGGCGAGCAGTACGCGGACGACGTCCGTCACGACGCGACCTCCAACGCTGCCCCAGTACTCAGGGGCACCTCCGCGACCAGCCGGAACGCGCCCTTGCCGATGCCTCCGGCGGTCAGTGTGCCGCCCACCGCCGACAGCCGCTCCCGCAGCCCCGCCAGACCCGAGCCGCCCACGCCGGCCGACCCGGACGGAGCCGCCGCCCCGTCGTTCTGCACCGTCAACACCACACGCCCCTCAGGCATCCGCACCGACACGGTGCACTTCTTCGCGTCCCCGTGCCGCAGCACGTTGGTGGTCGCCTCCCGCACGACCCAGCCGAGGGCCGACTGCACTTCACCGGGCAGCCCGCCCGTCTCGCCGCTCACCTCGCAGTCGATCCCGGCCGCCCTCAGCACTCCCCGCGCACCGTTGAGTTCGGTCTCCAGGTCGATCTCCCGGTAGCCGCGCACCACGTCGCGCACCTCCCGCTGGGACTCCTGGGCGATGCGCTGCACCTCGATCATCTGCTCCACCGCCTCGGGCCGCTCGCGCCGCGCGAGCTGGACGGCCAGCTCGCTCTTGAGCGCGATCACGGCGAGGTTCCTCCCCATCACGTCGTGCAGGTCCCGTCCGAACCGCAGCCGCTCCTCGGCGACCGCGAGCCGGGCGCGGGTCTCGCGCGCCTCGTCGAGCGCGTAGACGGCGTTGAGCAGCCAGACGGAGAAGACCGCGGTGAAGGCGAGGAAGCCGGCGCCGGCCAGCACGATCGCGGCCCCTCCCAGCGAGGCGAGAGCGGGCGTGCCCAGCAGCAGGAGCACGAGGAACGCTCCGGCCACGAACCCGCCGACGACGGCCAGGACGCGCCGCCGGTCGCGCACCCCGAGGGTGATGATGCCCGCGCCGAAGCAGAGCACGCCCCCGAAGACCGAGCCCGCGGCGGTGTCGACGTCGTCGCCCGACGGCCCGTGTTCCGCGACGGCGAGGGCGGCGACCGCGAGCGCCGCGGTCAGGACACCGTGCGTCCACAGCAGCCGCAGGGGCTGGGGACGCCGTCCGCGGGTCCAGTCCAGGGCCCGGGAGACGACCGCCATGCCCAGCGCGGCGTGCACCACGACCGGCAGTGACAGGACGAGTGAGAGCCGTCCACCCACCTGTCCGAAGGCCGGCAGGCCGATCGCGGCCATTTCGGAGAGGCAGATGAAGTGGAACGACCACCGCGTGTACGTCTCGACCTTCGCCGGTGTGCTCTTGCGCCCCCACCAGCCGCCCGGCCTGCTCATGTCCCGCCCTCTCCCCACCCTCGCGTACGTCAGCGCCGCGGCTCCCAGCGGAACCACCGCCGTACAGCAAACACCGCCAGCAGGGTCCAGGCCACCGCCGTCACGAGGGCGCCCAGGGCCTCGGCGGCCGACAGGCCGCCGGTCCAGCCGCCGCGCACCAGGGTGACGACGGGTGTCAGCGGCAGCAGCTCGCAGACGGAGGCCACCTGGTCGGGGAGCAGTTCCAGCGGGACGAACATGCCGGAGCCGATCATCGAGATCATCAACAGCGGCATCGGCGTGACCTGCGCGCTCTCGGCGGTCCGGGTGAAGGCCGCGGTGACGGCCGCGAGCGCGGCGCACATCACGAGCCCCAACAGCAGGCCGAGGACGGCCAGATGCGGCGCGGACGGCGCGGACATGTCCAGCAGCACCGCGCAGGCCGTGATCAGCACCAGGCACTGCACCAGCCCGGTGAGGACGGACGGCAGCGCGGATCCGCCGAGGATCTCGGCGTCCCGCAGCTCGCCCGTGCGCAGCCGCTTGAGGACGAGTTCCTCACGCCGGACGACGAAGACGCCGACGAGGGCGGAGTACACGGCGAACAGCAGGGAGAAGCCGACGGCGGCGGGCAGCACGACGGCGCCGGGGGTCAGTCCCGCCTCGGCGAGGTCCATCTCCTCGGCCGCCGACCGCACGCTCAGCGGCAGCACCAGCGGCACGAACAGCGCGGCGACGAGCGTGCCCTTGCTCCGCCCCAGGAGCGTCAGTTCGGCGCGGGCGAGGGAGGTCATCCGGCTCGCCGGTGTGGTCGTGGTCGTGCTCATGCCGCGTACTCCTTCGTCGCCGTCGTCCCCGCCGACGCGTCCTTGGCGATCCCGAGGAACGCCTCCTCCAGGGACGCCGACCGCACGTCCAGCCGGCGCAGTTCCACCCCGGCGCCCTGCGCCCACACCAGCAGTCCGGTGGCCGCCCGCTGCAGTTCACGGGTGCGCAGCCGGACGGTCCGGCCGTCGACCGTGTGCTCGCTCACGCCCAGTCCGGCGAGGGGCGGCAGGTCGCCCACGAAGTAGCCCTCGGGCAGTTCGAAGGTGATCCGGGACGGCTCGCTCGCGGTCACCTCGGCCGGGGTGCCGGTGGCGGCGATCCGGCCCTCGTGCATGATCGCGAGCCGGTCGGCGAGGTTCTCGGCCTCCTCCAGGTAGTGCGTGGTGAGCAGCACGGTCGTACCGCCGTCGCGCAGCGCGCCCACCAGCTCCCAGGTGTCCCGGCGGCCTTCGGCGTCGAGTCCGGTGGTGGGTTCGTCGAGGAAGAGCACCTCGGGCTCGCCGAGCAGCGCGAGCGCCAGGTCCAGGCGGCGCCGCTGGCCCCCGGAGAGCTGCTTCACCCGGACGCCGGTCTTCGACTCCAGCCCGACCAGCGCCAGCACCTCCCGCTCGGGGCGGGCCCCGCTGACGCACCCCGCCCACATCCGGGCGGTCTCGGCGACGGTCAACTCGGAGGGGAATCCGCCTTCCTGGAGCATCACGCCGGTACGGGGCCGTACGGCGGCGCGGTCGGTGTACGGGTCGTGGCCGAGCACCCGGACCCGCCCGCCGGCCGGGGCGGCGAGCCCTTCCAGCAGTTCGACGGTGGAGGTCTTGCCGGCGCCGTTGGTGCCCAGCAGGGCGAAGACCTCTCCGCGCCGCACCGAGAAGTCGATCCCGCGGACCGCTTCGAACCCGCCCCCGTAGACACGTCGCAGGCCGGTGACCTCGATCACGTGTTCGTGTTCGTTCGCTTCCATGCTTCGAGCATCCCGGCGGCCGGGGCGGTCCGGCAGTGCGGGCTGTCATCACCGGACATGACAAATGTCAGACGGGACTTGAGCGAGTACACGACAAAGACCCCGGTCGATGACCGGGGCCTTTGATCTGGAGCGGACGACGAGGCTCGAACTCGCGACCTCAACCTTGGCAAGGTTGCGCTCTACCAACTGAGCTACGTCCGCATTGCCTCCGACCAGCTCTCACTGATCGGTGCGAGCACCAGCCTACCCGATGCACAAGCGTGATCGGTACGGCGATGCAGAGCGGGTGACAGGAATTGCACACTGCGCCTTCCCCCTGGAAGGGGGATGTTCTACTACTGAACTACACCCGCATGTACTCCGTGAGCCGGGCCTTTCGGCCTTGCCCCTCGGCGTGCTCCAGACTCTAGCTGATCAGCGGGGGTGCTGCGCAAGTCGGTTGCCGCGGGGGACGGGTGACCGGCCGTCGAGGCGGGTCACCCGTCCGGCTCACCGAGCTGTTCACCGCGCCGCGGCGAACGCCTCGTAGACCTTCTTGGGGATCCGTCCGCGCGCGGGGACGTCCATCCGGTTCGCCTGTGCCCAGGCGCGGACCGCCGCCGGGTCGGGGGCGACCTCCGTCTGCCGGTACGCCTTGCCGGAGCGCGACCGCTTGCGGCCGGCGTCCACGTAGGGCTCGAGGGCCGCACGCAGTTTCCTGGCATTGGTTTCATTGAGGTCGATCTCGTACGACTTGCCGTCCAGACCGAAGGCGATCGTTTCCGCCGCTTCCGAGCCGTCGATGTCGTCAAAGAGAGTGACCACGACCTTCTGCGCCACGAATATCGGTCCCTTCGTGCGGCATCTCTCGTCCGGACGTCCGTGATGACGTGCCGGTACCTCGTCGAGATGTCGGCTGTTCGCCTGTAATCGGGCAAAGTATCTGCTAATGACAATTCATTTGTACAGTGCCCGGCATTGCAATGTGAAGCCCGACTAAATCTGTCCGCGTGTCCGGTGCGCAATAGAGATGTGCGGGTGAACGGGGATCTTTCCCGGAACTTTTCCCGGACGTCTCCCGGCGATGCCGAATCGTGACGGCGCTCACGTAGATTCCTACAACTCTACTCGCGTAGAAATTTTGTGCGGGTAGTCTGAAGGAACCTGCTCAGCACCACACACCGGGAGTGCCAGTGGCACGCGTCGTAGTCGACGTCATGCTCAAGCCGGAGATCCTCGACCCCCAGGGCCAGGCGGTGCAGCGCGCACTGCCGCGACTGGGTTTCGAAGGGATCTCGGACGTCCGTCAGGGAAAGCGATTCGAACTGGAAGTTGACGGGCCGGTCGACGAGGCCGCGCTCGCCCGTATCCACGATCTCGCGGAATCCTTCCTCGCCAACACCGTGATCGAGGACTTCACCGTACGGGTCGAGGAAGTCGCGGAGGCCGCGAAGTGACCGCTCGTATTGGCGTCGTCACTTTCCCGGGCAGCCTCGACGACCGGGACACCCAGCGCGCGATCCGCGTCGCCGGTGCCGAGCCGGTCGCCCTCTGGCACAAGGACAAGGACCTCAAGCAGGTCGACGCCGTGGTGCTCTGCGGCGGTTTCTCGTACGGCGACTATCTGCGCGCCGGCGCCATCGCGCGCTTCTCGCCGGTGATGGACACCGTCATCGACCAGGCCAGGGCCGGCCTCCCGGTGCTGGGCATCTGCAACGGCTTCCAGATCCTCACGGAGGCCCACCTGCTGCCCGGCGGGATGCTCGGCAACGACCACCTGCACTTCATCTGCCGCGACCAGAAGCTGCGGGTGGAGAACACGGACACCTCCTGGACCACCGACTACACGGCCGGCCAGGAGATCCACATCCCGCTGAAGAACATGGACGGCCGCTACGTGGCCGACCGGCGGACGCTGGACGAGCTGGAGGCCGAGGGCCGCGTCGCCTTCCGCTACCTCGACGTCAACCCCAACGGCTCGCTCAACGACATCGCCGGCATCACCAACGCGGCGGGCAACGTCGTCGGTCTGATGCCGCACCCCGAGCACGCCGTCGAGCCGCTGATCGGCACCGGCCGCACCGACGGCCTCCCGTTCTTCACCTCGATCCTCAAGAAGCTGGTCAACGCATGAGCCGGACGCCTCTGGACACGGTCGAGCACGCGGCCGCGACCCCCGACGTCGAGCTGCCCTGGGCCGAGCTGGGCCTGAAGAAGGACGAGTACGAGCGGGTGGTGGAGATCCTCGGCCGCCGCCCGACCGGCGCCGAACTCGCCATGTACTCCGTCATGTGGTCCGAGCACTGCTCGTACAAGTCCTCCAAGGTCCACCTCCGCCAGTTCGGCGAGAAGGCCCCCGAGAACGACGCCCTGCTCGTCGGCATCGGCGAGAACGCCGGTGTCGTCGACGTCGGCCAGGGCTACGCGGTCACCTTCAAGGTCGAGTCGCACAACCACCCCTCCTACGTCGAGCCCTACCAGGGCGCGGCCACCGGTGTGGGCGGCATCGTCCGCGACATCATCGCGATGGGCGCCCGCCCGGTCGCCGTCGTGGACCCCCTGCGCTTCGGCGCCGCGGACCACCCGGACACCAAGCGCGTCCTGCCCGGCGTCGTCGCCGGCATCGGCGGCTACGGCAACTGCCTGGGCCTGCCCAACATCGGCGGCGAGGTCGTCTTCGACGCCTGCTACCAGGGCAACCCGCTGGTCAACGCCGGCGCCATCGGCGTCATGCGGCACGAGGACATCCACCTCGCCAAGGCGTCCGGCGCGGGCAACAAGGTCATCCTGTACGGGGCCCGGACCGGCGGTGACGGCATCGGCGGCGCCTCGATCCTGGCCTCCGAGACCTTCGACGACGCCAAGCCGTCGAAGCGCCCCGCCGTCCAGGTCGGCGACCCCTTCCAGGAGAAGCTCCTCATCGAGTGCACCCTGGAGGCGTTCAAGGAGAAGCTGGTCGTCGGCATCCAGGACCTCGGCGCGGCCGGTCTGTCCTGCGCCACGTCCGAGCTGGCCTCCAACGGCTCCGGCGGCATGCGCGTCACCCTCGACGACGTGCCGCTCCGCGACTCGACGCTCTCCCCCGAGGAGATCCTGATGAGCGAGTCGCAGGAGCGCATGTGCGCGGTCGTCGAGCCCGACAAGGTCGACCGCTTCCTCGAGATCTGCGACAAGTGGGACGTCATCGCCACCGTCATCGGTGAGGTGACCGACGGCGACCGGCTGGAGATCTTCTGGCACGGCGGAAAGATCGTCGACGTCGACCCGCGCACGGTCGCCCACGAGGGCCCGACGTACGAGCGCCCGTACGCCCGCCCGTCCTGGCAGGACGAGCTCCAGGCGGACGACGCGAACAAGCTGCCGCGTCCGGGGACCTCCGACGAGCTGAAGGACCAGGTCCTGAAGCTGGTGGGCTCGCCCAACCAGGCCTCCAAGCAGTGGGTCACCCAGCAGTACGACCGCTTCGTGCAGGGCAACACCGTCCTCGCCCAGCCCGAGGACTCCGGCATGATCCGCATCGACGAGGCGTCCGGCCTCGGCGTCGCGATCGCCACCGACGGCAACGGCCGCTACGCCAAGCTCGATCCGTACACGGGCGCGCAGCTGGCCCTCGCGGAGGCGTACCGCAACGTCGCCACCACCGGTGCCAAGCCCCTCGCGGTCTCCGACTGCCTGAACTTCGGCTCGCCCGAGGACCCGGCCGTCATGTGGCAGTTCGCCGAGGCCGTACGCGGTCTGGCGGACGGCTGTCAGCAGCTCGGCACCCCGGTGACCGGCGGCAACGTCTCGCTCTACAACCAGACGGGCGAGGCCGCCATCCACCCGACCCCGGTGGTCGCGGTCCTCGGCGTCATCGACGACGTGGCCCGCCGCACGCCGGTCGCCTTCCAGGAGGAGGGCCAGCTGCTGTACCTCCTCGGCGACACGCGTGAGGAGTTCGGCGGCTCGGCCTGGTCCCAGGTCGTCCACGACCACCTCGGCGGCCTGCCCCCGAAGGTGGACCTGGAGCGTGAGCGCCTGCTCGCCGAGATCCTGATCTCCGCCTCCCGCGACGGCATGATCGACTCCGCGCACGACCTGTCCGACGGCGGTCTGATCCAGGCGGTCGTCGAGTCGGCGCTGCTGGGGGAGAAGGGCGCGCGTCTGGTCGTACCGGACGGGCTCGACGCCTTCACCTTCCTGTTCTCCGAGTCGGCGGGGCGCGCGATCGTCGCCGTGCCGCGCTCGGAGGAGGTCCGCTTCAACGACATGTGCGGTGCGCGCGGCCTCCCGGCCACCCGCGTCGGCGTCGTCGACGGCGACACGGTGGAGCTCCAGGGCGAGTTCGCACTCCCCCTGACCGAGCTGCGCGAGATCCACGAGGGCACGATCCCGGCCCTGCTGGCCTGATCCTCCCGCGCCTTCCGTACGCAGCCCCCGCCCGGTCCGCCGGACGGGGGCCGCGGCGTAGGGCGCGGCCCCGCCGGACCGCCCCCGTCCCGCACGCGCCTCGGGCGTTCCCCGCGCCGGTGTCGTCGACGGCGACACGGTGGAGCTGCTCGCGCTGCCGCCGGCTGAGCCGCGCGAGGCTGTCGGCCTGACCCCCGGCTCCCTCCGTGTGCGGCCCTCGCCGGGTCCGCCGGGCGGGAGCTGCGGCGCGGCGTGGTCATCCGGAGACCCCGCGAGGCGGCGGGGACGGAGCGCGCTGGGCGGACACCTGCCGGGTCGGCGACGCCGGCAGCTCCATCGGGCGGCGCCCGCCCATCGCACCGCGCGGCACGGGCGATCCCCCGTACCTGATCCGGCGCCGGAGGCGCCCGCATAGGCTTCCGCCATGCCACCGGCCAAGAAGCGCGCCCGTTCCTACGACCCGGCCAAGACCCGCGCCGCCGTACTGGCGCAGTTCGGGAACGTACGGGCGGCCGTGCGCACCCTCACCCCCGAGCAGCTCGCGCTGCCCACCCGGCTCGGCGACTGGTCCGTACGGGAGCTGGTGGCGCACATCGGGACGGCGCTGACGGCCGTGGACCGGCTGCTCGACGAGCCCGAGCCGGCGCGGCAGGACGGGCGGCTGCTCGACTGGCCGTCCGCCATCGCCGCCGACGCGGACGCCATCGCCGCGACCGCACGACGGCTCACGGCCGAGCACCCCGACCTCGACGCCCACCTCGCCGACGTCGAGCGGCGCTTCACCGACCGCCTCGACGCGCACCCCGGCGGCCGGCTGCTCCCCACCAGCGCGGGCGTCCTGCCCCTGGCCGACTACGTCGTCACCCGCGCCGTCGAGCTCGTCGTCCACACCGACGACCTGAACGCCGCCGTGCCCGGCCTCGACGTCCCGTACGACCGTCAGGCCCTGGCCGCCTGCACCCGGCTGCTGGCCGACGCGCTCGCCGCGAAGGCGCCCGGCGGCTCCACGGAGGTGCGGATCCCGCCGTACGCGGTCGTGCAGTGCGTGGAGGGGCCGAGGCACACCCGGGGCACCCCGCCGAACGTCGTCGAGACCGACCCGCTCACCTGGATCCGGCTGGCCGGCGGACGGACGGCCTGGCAGGAGGCGGTGGCCGGCGCGAAGGTGAGCGCGAGCGGGGAACGGGCGGACCTCGGGCCGTACCTGCCGCTGCTGGGATGAGTCCTGGGCGGAAGGGGAACCACCTGCTCCCCGCCCCCGTCGAATCGGCATGTACAGGCAGAAGCACCAGCAGCGCATGACCCTGACGGCCCTCACCGTGCTCGTCGTCCCGCTCGCGGCGGCCTGTGGCAGCGAGAAGGCGGGCGCCGGCAGCGGCACCGCACAGGCACAGGACCCGGTCACCGGAATCCGCTGGACCATCGACAGCGTCACCGTCGACGGCACCACCCACCGAGCCCCCGACGGCGCGCACCTCACCCTCGACGACGGCGGTGTCGAGGGCGACTACGGGTGCAACCTGTTCAAGGGCCGGGTCTCCTTCGAGGGCGACCGCATCCGGCTCGGCGACCGGGACACCACCCTGCGGGCCTGCGACGAGCGGGTCATGGACCTCGAGAGCACCCTCGCCGGCACCCTCGGCGACGGCGCCCTGAAGACCGACGTGAAGGACGGCCGCCTCACCCTCACCACCGGGTCCGGCGACACCGTCCACCTCAGCAAGGCCGGGGACACCCCGCTGTACGGCACCGAGTGGACCGTCACCACCCCCGCCGTCGACGGCCGCGCCCACCTCACCTTCGACAAGGAGGAGGGCACCGTCTCCGGCCGCCTAGGCTGCAACCACGTGAACGCCGACGCCACCGTGCGCGACGGCCATATCACCCTCGGCGTGCCGTCCCTGACCCGAATGATGTGCGAAGACTCACTCATGGACGGCGAGAAGGCGCTGGCGAAGCTGTTCAACGGCACCGCCGACTACCGGATCGAAGGCCGAACCCTCACGCTGACCAGCGAAAACGGCACCAGTGTGCGGGCCGTCGCACAGCGTTGACGCACAGCCGGGGCCGTATCCCGCATTCGGACCAGCGGTCGGCCTCGCCTACACTCGGAGGCGTGCCACGTGGTGACGGACGACTCAACCACGACCTGCTCCCCGGTGAGAAGGGCCCCCAGGACGCTTGTGGCGTCTTCGGTGTCTGGGCTCCGGGTGAAGAGGTCGCCAAGCTCACGTACTTCGGGCTCTACGCCCTCCAGCATCGGGGCCAGGAATCCGCGGGTATCGCGGTCAGCAACGGCTCCCAGATCCTCGTCTTCAAGGACATGGGCCTGGTCTCCCAGGTCTTCGACGAGACCTCTCTCGGTTCGCTCCAGGGTCATATCGCGGTCGGTCACGCCCGCTACTCGACCACCGGCGCCTCCGTGTGGGAGAACGCCCAGCCGACGTTCCGCGCCACCGCGCACGGATCCATCGCGCTCGGCCACAACGGCAACCTGGTCAACACGGCGCAGCTCGCCGAGATGGTCGCCGAGCTCCCCAAGGAGAACGGCCGCGCCCCCAAGGTGGCGGCCACCAACGACACCGACCTGATCACCGCCCTGCTGGCCGGCCAGCGCGCCGCCGACGGCGAACCGGTGACCGTGGAGCAGGCCGCGCACGTGGTCCTCCCCAAGGTCAGGGGCGCCTTCAGCCTCGTCTTCATGGACGAGAACACCCTGTACGCGGCCCGTGACCCGCAGGGCATCCGCCCGCTGGTCCTCGGCCGCCTGGAGCGCGGCTGGGTGGTCGCCTCCGAGTCCGCCGCCCTCGACATCTGCGGCGCGAGCTTCGTGCGCGAGATCGAGCCGGGCGAGTTCGTCGCCATCGACCAGAACGGGCTGCGCACCTCCCGGTTCGCGGAAGCGAAGCCCAAGGGCTGTGTCTTCGAGTACGTGTACCTGGCCCGCCCGGACACCGACATCGCCGGCCGGAACGTGTACCTCTCGCGCGTCGAGATGGGCCGCCGCCTCGCCGCGGAGGCCCCGGCCGAGGCCGACCTGGTCATAGCCACCCCGGAGTCCGGCACTCCGGCCGCCATCGGCTACGCGGAGGCGTCCGGCATCCCCTTCGGCGCCGGCCTGGTCAAGAACGCGTACGTCGGACGTACGTTCATCCAGCCCTCGCAGACCATCCGGCAGCTCGGCATCCGTCTGAAGCTGAACCCGCTCAAGGAAGTCATCAAGGGCAAGCGCCTGGTCGTCGTCGACGACTCGATCGTGCGCGGCAACACCCAGCGCGCCCTGGTCCGGATGCTCCGTGAGGCGGGCGCCGCCGAGGTCCACATCCGGATCTCCTCGCCGCCCGTGAAGTGGCCCTGCTTCTTCGGCATCGACTTCGCCACCCGCGCCGAGCTCATCGCCAACGGCATGACCATCGACGAGATCGGCACCTCGCTGGGCGCCGACTCCCTGTCGTACATCTCCATCGACGGCATGATCGAGGCGACCACCATCGCCAAGCCGAACCTGTGCCGCGCCTGCTTCGACGGCGAGTACCCGATGGATCTGCCCGACCCCGAGCTCCTCGGCAAGCAGCTCCTGGAGACCGAGCTGGCCGCCGGCACCGCCGCCCCGGCCTCGGTCGACGCGATCCGCCGCCCGTAAGCCCTGACGGACGACACGAAAGCTCTCACAGTCATGTCCCAGAACACTGGTGCCAGCTACGCAGCGGCGGGCGTCGACATCGAGGCGGGCGACCGCGCCGTCGAGCTGATGAAGGAGTGGGTGAAGAAGACGCGGCGCCCCGAGGTCCTCGGCGGACTCGGCGGCTTCGCCGGCCTCTTCGACGCCTCCGCCCTGAAGAACTACGAGCGGCCCCTGCTCGCCTCCGCCACGGACGGCGTCGGCACCAAGGTCGACGTCGCGCGGCAGATGGGCGTGTACGACACCATCGGCCACGACCTGGTCGCCATGGTCATGGACGACATCGTGGTGTGCGGCGCCGAGCCGCTGTTCATGACCGACTACATCTGCGTCGGCAAGGTCCACCCCGAGCGGGTCGCCGCCATCGTCAAGGGCATCGCGGAAGGCTGTGTGCTGGCCGGATGCGCCCTGGTGGGCGGCGAGACGGCCGAACACCCGGGTCTGCTGGGTCCGGACGACTTCGACGTCGCCGGGGCCGGTACGGGTGTCGTGGAGGCCGACCGGCTGCTCGGCGCGGATCGTATCCGTACGGGTGACGCGGTGATCGCCATGGCGTCCTCCGGGCTTCACTCCAACGGCTACTCCCTCGTCCGCCACGTGCTGCTGGAGCGGGCCGGGCTCGCCCTGGACGGCCGGATCGACGAGCTGGGCCGCACCCTCGGAGAGGAGCTCCTGGAGCCCACCAAGATCTACTCGCTGGACTGCCTGGCGCTGATCCGCACCACCGAGGTGCACGCCTTCAGCCACGTCACCGGTGGCGGACTCGCGGCCAACCTGGCCCGTGTGATCCCCGACGGACTGCACGCGACCGTGGACCGCTCCACCTGGACCCCCGCACCGGTGTTCGACCTGGTCGGCCGGACCGGTTCGGTCGAGCGGCTGGAGCTGGAGAAGACGCTGAACATGGGCGTCGGCATGATCGCGATCGTGCCGCAGGAGTCCGTCGACGTGGCGCTGGCGACGCTGGCCGACCGCGGGGTGGACGCCTGGGTGGCCGGCGGGATCACCGACCGCGGCGAGCACACCACGGGCGCGGCCCTCGTCGGTGGCTACGCGAAGTGAGTGACGGTGCGCTGCCCGCGCGGTGAACGTGCGGGCAGCACATCAGGTGTTCAGTGCTGCCGGGGCAGCACTGAACCCGGTCGGTGACCGGAGTCACCGACCGGGTTCAACGCAAGGTCAAGCGCCGCGACGCTGTTGCGAGGACGGGCCGTCCTCGTCCTCGTCGTCGTCCTCATAGAGGTCGGCGTACCGTGCGTACAGGTCGTCGTCTTGCTCATCGTCCTCGAAATGGCCACCGTTCGGTGGTTGGTTCGACGGCGATGCGCCCAGCTCCTCGGCCAGGCGTGAGAGATCAGTCCCACCGCTGTTGTACTTCAGCTGGCGGGCGACCTTCGTCTGCTTGGCCTTGGCCCGGCCGCGCCCCATGGCTCGACCCCCTCAACGACGGGGCTCGACGGCCCCAGAGTCTTGACACGCGTTCATGGTCCAGAACGGACTCTCATCGGAGAGTCCGGTCCGTAGGGCTTCCACGGTACCTGAGCCCGCGCCCATACGGTACGTCGCCCGCATGACGTGCCCGCGCCCAGAACCTTCGAGGTACCCCGTCCTCGCAGGTCAATCGCGATTTTAACCACTTATCGACGGTCGACCCGCCGGGAGAAGTGAGAGTTCTCTCCAAGTGCCCCCCAGCGGGTACCGCTCACCTGTGCGAGGGCGGCCCGAGCCGGGCCGCCCTCGCACACCTCATCGCACCGGGCGTGCCTCCGCCATCCGCTGCTCGGCGATCCGGTCGGCCGCGGCGGCCGGCGGAATCCCGTCCTCCTTCGCACGCGCGAATATGGCCAGCGTGGTGTCGAAGATCATCGACGCCTTCGTCCTGCACCGGTCGAAGTCGAAGCCGTGCAGCTCGTCGGCGACCTGGATGACACCGCCGGCGTTCACCACGTAGTCCGGCGCGTAGAGGATCCCGCGGTCGGCGAGGTCCTTCTCCACACCCGGGTGGGCGAGCTGGTTGTTGGCGGCGCCGCAGACCACCTTGGCGGTCAGCACCGGCACGCTGTCGTCGTTCAGCGCCCCGCCGAGCGCGCACGGGGCGTAGATGTCCAGGCCCTCGGCGCGGATCAGCGCCTCGGTGTCGGCGACGGCCGACACGCCCCGGGGGTGCCGGTCGAGGATCCGCCGCACGGCGTCCTCGCGCACATCGGTGATCACGACCTCGGCGCCCTCGGCGCGCAGGTGCTCCACCAGGTGGTGGCCGACCTTGCCGACGCCCGCGACGCCGACCTTGCGGTCGCGCAGCGAGGGGTCGCCCCACAGGTGCTGGGCGGCGGCCCGCATGCCCTGGTAGACGCCGAAGGAGGTGAGCACGGAGGAGTCGCCCGCGCCGCCGTGCTCCGGGGAGCGGCCGGTGGTCCAGCGGCACTCGCGGGCCACGACGTCCATGTCGGCGACGTAGGTGCCGACGTCGCAGGCGGTGACGTACCGGCCGCCGAGCGAGGCGACGAACCGGCCGTAGGCCAGCAGCAGCTCCTCGCTCTTGATCCGCTCCGGGTCGCCGATGATCACGGCCTTGCCGCCGCCGTGGTCGAGCCCGGCCATGGCGTTCTTGTACGACATCCCGCGCGCGAGGTTCAGCGCGTCGGCGACGGCCTCCTCCTCGGAGGCGTACGGGTAGAAGCGCGTGCCGCCGAGGGCGGGGCCCAGCGCGGTGGAGTGGAGGGCGATGACGGCCTTGAGGCCGGTGGCGCGGTCCTGGCAGAGCACGACTTGCTCATGACCTCCCTGGTCCGAACGGAACAGGGTGTGCAGGACGCCGTCAGATACGTCGGTCACTGTGGTGACTCCTGAGTAAGTAGCGGCGGGTGGGGTCGGCCCCCGTGGAGGTGGCGGGGACTGTGGCACGAGATTAGATCCTTACGCGCCGGTCGGCGGCACCGTGTCCCGGATCACCTCCGTCCGGAGTACCGCCGTGCGACGGTTTGCAGGGGTTTCCCACCCGTCCGGGCGGGGACCCGGCAGGTTTTCGCGACGGCCCTCGGGGGAGGGAGCAGGCGTGCCCAAGGTGTCCTCGGTGATCGTCCCCTACGCGACCTACCTGCGCGTGTACGAACCGCTGGCCGCCTTCCCGGAGCCGGAACGCGGCCACTGGGCCCGTTACGCCCGCCGCCCCGACCGCCCCTCCTGCCAGGACGAGCTCCGCCGGTCCCTGGCCGACCTCGCGCCCACCCCGCCGGTGGCGGTGCCGGTGCACGAGAGCGACGACGCGTTCGTGCTGGAGGCCGACGGCGTGGTCCGCGTCTGCCCCTGGCGCACCCGGCTGCGCGGCTGGCAGGCCCTGGGCGAGCTCGCCGAGGACTTCCCGCCGCCGGTCCTGGACGCGCTCCTGCCCCCGGTCGTACGGCACCAGGCGGCCCGGGACTACGAGCGCTGGCTGGCCGGCCATCCCGACGCCCGGCCGTGGATCCGCACCGCGACCTGGCAGGTGCCGATCAACTGGTTCGTGCTGTTCGCGGACGAGGAGCGGGAGTACGTCAAGGGGGCCGCCGGCGAGGAGCCCGTCCTGCGCTACCGGACCCCGATGGTCCAGGCCCGCCGACGGGTGGCGCGGGGGCTGCGGGCGCTCAGGGACGCCGTGGACGAGAGCCTGCTGATCGACGGCCTCGTGGACGTCGGGCGCTGGCTGGAGGAGTTCCATCCGCGCTCGCTGGTCGAGCTGGACTACGGCGGACTGGTGCACGCCCTGCCGGCCGGCACGCTCGAGGGCGACCACTCGGCGGCGGACGTGGCCGAAGGGATCGCGGCGCTGCGGCGCGGTGACGAGGAGGGCGCCGGGGAGGCCTACGGGCGCCTCGTGGAGCGCTGGCGGTCGGTCCGCGACCTGCGTTCGGCGAACTGACGTTTGACCAAACGCCGTTCTTGGGGTTTTGTCTTCGCCCTGAGGTGTCTGAGGTTCCGTCAGCGCGGGCCCGACAACGGACGTAGAGGCCGATCCGGGCGTATGTCCCAAGCGCGTCAAGCGTGACGGACCGCACTTACGTGGCCCTTGCGCCTCTTGCCCACCCTCATGCCAAAATAGGACAAGGAGTCCGGGGAGGGCTCTTCCGTCCTGCTGTGCTCAACTATGGGCGGATTCTCGGTAATGCACGCTTTAGGGGGTCCGGTGACTCCTGATCGCTGCTGTGACTGATCGTCACAGTGGCGTGACTGTCCGCTATGGCATGGTCCATCGGCTTCCGCGGCTGATGAACACCTGGGAGGGCAATTCCATCGGTTTGGCCGACGTGGCTGGACAGATGGTGTAGTTGTAGTGCCGAGGACAAGCCGTTCGTCCTATAACCGACTCGACTCGCGTCCGCCATTTCGGGCAACGCGGGTCAAGGTGCAGAATTTAGAGGAAAGAACCGAGAAGGTTCGGTTCTCCCGAGGAGGCCGCTCATGACCGCTCGCACCCCTGATGCCGAGCCGCTGCTGACCCCGGCTGAGGTCGCCACCATGTTCCGCGTCGACCCGAAGACGGTCACTCGCTGGGCGAAGGCAGGCAAGCTCACGTCGATCCGCACGCTCGGCGGGCACCGCCGCTACCGCGAAGCCGAGGTCCGCGCACTGCTCGCGGGCATTCCGCAGCAGCGCAGCGAGGCCTGAACAACCGCATGAACCGGGCAGCACCGGCTGGTCCCCCACCGGCCGAGACGCCCGGGAACCCTGGCTCCAAACGACGCGGGGACTGCCCCAACAGGCCCCTCGCCCAAGCCGATCAGAGCTTTCCAGGCAACTGAACAAGGGTGCGTCGTCGATCGCGCTGGACCCCGCCGGGTCCGGCGCGATCTTTTTTGTGCGCTCGTGAGGGGGTGGGTCCGGCCCTGGCGGGCTCCCGGGGGCGCTCTGTGCGCGGGCTTGCCGGACTCTGGGGGCGGGTGGGGGATCACCTGTGTGCCGGCCGGTGCGGACCTCTCCGAGTGGTGCAATTGCACATATTAAATTGACCTGTTGTAGGGGAGGTGTAAGTACTGCACTTCCCGAAAGTCATACGGTGACACCCGTCACATACCAGTCGGCTTGTTGAGTCTGTGGCATATGCGCTAGAGGGAACGGGCGTTGGGGCCGGGTTGTTCCCCGGCCGGCCGGGAGGTGTCCGGGGCGTCCATCGCCAGCCGCAGGAGGCGGTGGCAGATCGGGCAGTGCCGGGTGAGGTGCCGGTACGACGACGCGGCCGCCAGATGCGCACGGAGCAGCGCCCGTGTCTCGTGCCTGGCCGATGCCGCCATACGTCACCTCCGAGGGGCAACACGGAGTCGTGCCCCGCTTCCTGGAGTACCGAGGGACGACGGACCCGTCAAGACGGCAGGGGGGCGCACAGCGCCCCGTACGCGCGAGGGAGCCCGGGTTCTCGGACCCGGGCTCCTGTCATGCGGAGGGTACGGGCCCCGCACGGGGTGGTGGGCCCATGTGGAGTGCCCGTGTCTCTCGTGGGTGCGGGCCGTGCGCGTAGGACGGCCCTGACGGGATCCGCCGTACCCGATCGCGGCTCCGGCCGGGACGGCGCACCCATGAGGAAGGCCCGCGTCCCTTACGGGGGCGGGCCTTGCGTGGGAGCGCTCACGCGGGAGGCCCGGGGTCCCTTGAAGGGTGTGGGCCTTGCGGGTGTGGCGGTCCTGACGGGATGTGCCGTGCCCGATCGCGGCTCCGCCGCGGGGCGCGGCCTCGCGGCGGGGTGCTCATGCGGAAGGCCCGCATCCCTTGTGGGGGTGCGGGCCTTCCGGTTGTTGCGGTCCTGACGGGATTTGAACCCGCGGCCTCCACCTTGACAGGGTGGCGAGCACTCCAAACTGCTCCACAGGACCAGGTTTCGCAGTGCGATTCTTGCGTTGCGCTGCGAGAAGGACTGTACAGGAGTCGGAGCCTCCTGGTCGAACTCACCCTGCGTGCGGGAGCCGTTACGGTACCGCCGCGTCGATCGCCTTGACGATCCGTTTGTCCGACACCGGGTACGCCGTGCCGAGCGCGTGGGCGAAATAGCTGACCCGCAGCTCCTCGATCATCCAGCGGATGTCCAGCACCTGCCGCGGCACCGGCCGCCCCTGCGGCAACTGCTCCAGCAGCCACGCGTACTCGTCCCGCATCTCATGGACCTTCGCCATGCGCGTGCTGTCCCGCTGCACGTTCGAAGGCATCTGCTGCAGGCGCCGGTCCGCGGCCACCAGGTAGCGCATCAGGTCCGGCAGCCGCCGCAGCCCCGCCTCCGTCACGAAACCGGGCCGTACAAGCCCGTCCAGCTGCCCCCGTACGTCCTGGAGGTTCGGGAGCAGCGCGGGGCTCCGTACGCCCTTCAGGCGGCGCTCACAGGCCTGCCACGCCGCCAGCACCTGCTGCACCTGGCCCACCGCGCGGACCGTCGTGTCGACGATCTCCGCGCGGACCTTGTCGTACAGCTTCCGGAACGACTCCTCGTCCCACACCGGCCCGCCGAAGTCGGCGATCAGCCGGTCCGCCGCCGCCATCGCGCAGTCGTCGAACAGCGCCTGCACCGAACCGTGCGGATTCGCGGACAGCGCCAGCTTCTGCGCGTTCGTCAGCTTCTCGGACGCGAACTTCGCGGGGTTCACCGGAATTCCCAGCAGGATCAGCCGGCGCGTGCCCTTCCACATCGCCTCCGCCTGCTCGGCCTCCGTGTCGAACAGCCGCACCGACACCGTGTCGCCGTCGTCGACCAGCGCCGGATACGCCTTCACCGGCTGTCCGGCCCGGCGTGTCTCGAACACGCGGGTCAGCGAGCCGATCGTCCAGTCCGTCAGCCCCTCGCGTTCCAGGGACTCGCCGCCCTGGCGCTGCGCCGTGGCGGCGGCGGCCTGCGACAGCGCCTTGCGGGCCTTCGGCCGCAGCTGGAGCTTGAGCGCCTCCAGGTCCTTGTCCTCGGCGACCTTGCGGCGCCGCTCGTCGACGATCCGGAACGTCACCTTCAAATGGTCCGGAACCCGGGACCAGTCGAAGTCCTCCGCGTCGAAGGGCACCCCGACCATCCGCTTCAGCTCACGGGCCATCGTCACCGTGAGCGGCTCCTGCAACGGCACCGCCCGTTCCAGGAACGCCTTCGCGTAGTTCGGCGCCGGCACGTAGTTCCGCCGGATCGGCTTGGGAAGCGACCGGATCAGCTCCGTGACGACCTCCTCGCGCAACCCCGGGATCTGCCAGTCGAACCCCTCGTCCGTCACCTGGTTCAGCACCTGGAGCGGAACATGGACCGTCACACCGTCCGCGTCCGCACCCGGCTCGAACTGGTACGTCACCCGGAACTTCAGCGGCCCCTGCCGCCACGAGTCCGGGTAGTCCACCTTGGTGACCGCCTCCGCCGACTCACGGATCAGCATCTCCCGCTCGAAGTCGAGGAAGTCCGGCTGCTCGTGCCGCTTGTGCTTCCACCACGAGTCGAAGTGAGCCCCCGACACCACGTGTTCGGGGATCCGCTGCTCGTAGAAGTCGAACAGGGTCTCGTCGTCGACCAGGATGTCCCGCCGCCGCGCCCGGTGCTCCAGCTCCTCGACCTCGGTCAGCAGCCTCCGGTTGTCGGCGTAGAACTTGTGGTGCGTCCGCCAGTCGCCCTCGACCAGCGCGTTGCGGATGAACAGCTCCCGGGAGACCTCCGGGTCGATCCGGCCGTAGTTCACCTTGCGCTGCGCCACGATCGGCACGCCGTACAGCGTGACCTTCTCGTACGCCATCACGGCCGCCTGGTCCTTCTCCCAGTGCGGCTCGCTGTACGTGCGCTTGAGCAGGTGCTCCGCGAGCGGCTCCACCCACTCCGGTTCGATCTTCGCGTTGACCCGCGCCCACAGCCGGGACGTCTCCACCAGCTCGGCCGACATCACGAACCGCGGCGGCTTCTTGAAGAGCGCCGAACCCGGGAAGATCGCGAACTTGGCGTTCCGCGCGCCCAGGTACTCGTTGCGTCCGCCGTCCTTGCGGCCGGCGCCCGGACCGGAGTCCTTGGACTCCTTCACGTCCTTCATGCCGATGTGCGACAGCAGACCGGCCAGCAGGGAGACGTGGACACGGTCGTCGGGGGCGTCCTCCTCGTTGAGGTGGATGCCCATCTGCTTGGCGACCGTGCGCAACTGCGTGTAGATGTCCTGCCACTCGCGGATCCGCAGGAAGTTCAGGTACTCCTGCTTGCACATCCGGCGGAACGACGACGACCCGCGCTCCTTCTGCTGCTCGCGGACGTACCGCCACAGGTTGAGGTACGCGAGGAAGTCGCTGGACTCGTCCCGGAACCGGGCGTGCTGCTGATCGGCCTGCGTCTGCTTGTCGGCCGGCCGCTCCCGCGGATCCTGGATGGACAGGGCCGCGGCGATGACCATCACCTCACGGACACAGCCGTTCCTGTCCGCCTCCAGCACCATGCGCGCCAGCCGCGGGTCCACCGGCAGCTGCGCCAGCTTCCGCCCCGTCTGCGTCAGCCGCTTGCGGGGGTCCTTCTGCGCCGCGTCCAGCGCGCCCAGTTCCTGGAGCAGCTGCACGCCGTCGCGGATGTTGCGGTGGTCCGGCGGGTCGATGAACGGGAACTTCTCGATCTCGCCCAGGCCGGCCGCCGTCATCTGCAGGATGACCGAGGCGAGGTTGGTGCGCAGGATCTCCGCGTCCGTGAACTCCGGACGGGCCAGGAAGTCGTCCTCGCTGTACAGCCGGATGCAGATGCCGTCCGACGTACGGCCGCAGCGGCCCTTGCGCTGGTTGGCGCTGGCCTGCGAGACCGGCTCGATCGGCAGCCGCTGCACCTTGGTGCGATGGCTGTAGCGGGAGATGCGGGCGAACCCGGGGTCGATGACGTACTTGATGCCCGGCACGGTCAGGGACGTCTCGGCCACGTTCGTCGCCAGCACGATCCGGCGACCGCTGTGCTGCTGGAACACCCGGTGCTGCTCGGCGTGCGACAGCCGCGCGTACAGCGGCAGCACCTCCGTCGACCGGTACCGCTTCTTCGTCAGCGCGTCCGCCGTGTCCCGGATCTCCCGCTCACCGGAGAGGAACACCAGGACGTCGCCCGGCCCCTCCGCCATCAGCTCCTCGACGGCGTCCGTGATCGCGGTGATCTGATCGCGGTCGGCGTCGTCGGAGTCCTCCTCAAGCAGCGGCCGGTACCGCACCTCCACCGGATACGTACGCCCGCTGACCTCGATGATCGGCGCGTCCCCGAAATGCCGGGAGAAACGCTCCGGGTCGATGGTCGCGGACGTGATGACGACCTTGAGGTCAGGGCGCTTCGGCAGCAGCTGCGCGAGATAGCCGAGCAGGAAGTCGATGTTGAGCGACCGCTCGTGCGCCTCGTCGATGATGATCGTGTCGTAGGCGCGCAGCTCGCGGTCGGTCTGGATCTCCGCGAGCAGGATGCCGTCCGTCATCAGCTTGATGAAGGTGGCGTCCGGGTTCACCTGGTCGGTGAAGCGGACCTTCCAGCCGACGGCCTCGCCCAGCGGCGTGTCCAGCTCCTCCGCCACCCGCTCCGCGACCGTGCGCGCGGCGATACGGCGGGGCTGCGTGTGCCCGATCATGCCCCGGACGCCCCGGCCCAGCTCCATGCAGATCTTCGGGATCTGCGTGGTCTTGCCGGACCCAGTCTCACCGGCGACGATCACCACCTGGTGATCACGGATCGCCTCGGCGATCGTGTCCTTCTTCTGGCTGACGGGGAGCTGCTCGGGATACGTGACCGCGGGCACCCGGGCGCGCCGCCCGGCCATCCGTTCCTCGGACCCGGCGACCTCCGCCTCGATCTCGGCGAGCACGGCGTCGCGGGCCTCCGGCTTACGGATCTTGCGCGCGCCTTCGAGCCTGCGCCCGAGCCGGTGCGCGTCGCGCAGCGACAGCTCGGTGAGGCGGGAGGCGAGGGAGCCGAGAGCGGGGGCAGAGTGCGTAGACATACGGACTCCAGGATCTCATCCCGCGAAAATTCGCGGCCAATGATTTTGCCGGGGCACATGTGCGGCCCCCGGTGAGGGGCGCATGTGAGGGGACACACAACAAGGCCCCGATCGATGATCGGGGCCTTTGCTGTGGCTGGGGCCGGGGTCGAACCGGCGACCTATCGCTTTTCAGGCGATCGCTCGTACCAACTGAGCTACCCAGCCGAGGTGTTTCACGTGAAACACCAGCGGTCCTGACGGGATTTGAACCCGCGGCCTCCACCTTGACAGGGTGGCGAGCACTCCAAACTGCTCCACAGGACCAAGCGTGTCGTACGACAGTGTCGCACAGGGTGGTGCGTGCCCCCAACGGGATTCGAACCCGTGCTACCGCCTTGAAAGGGCGGCGTCCTAGGCCGCTAGACGATGAGGGCTATCGGCCCGCCTGGGCGCTTCTCAGCGCGTCGGGGACGTGAGAAGCATACGTGCTGTCGGGAGTGTTCGCCAAAACGGTTTACGGGGAGGGCGTCGAGGGGGTGGCCGAGGGGGTCCCGGAGGAGGGGGAGGGCGAGGTGGCCGCGCCCGGCTGGTTCTCCTTCGGGAGGTGGCGGCTGACCTCCGCCGTGGTCAGGCCGAGGCCGCCCAGTTCGATGGAGTCCCAGGCCTGGAGGCGACGGGTGTCGCGGTCGAAGTAGAGGATCGACGTCTCGATCGGATCGGGGTACTTCCCCTCGATGGCGCGCAGGCCGCTGCCGCCGGTGGAGCCCTCGACGCGCAGCCGGGTGCCGTACTTCATGACCTCCGTCTCCTCGCGGTGGATGTGACCGGCCAGCACCAGCGGCACGGTGCCGTCGACCTCACGCGCCGCCGACGGCTCATGGGCGATCGCCACGTCCACCGGGGTGCCGGCGGTCCGCTGGTCGCGCAGGGCGGAGGCGAGCCGGGCGCCCGCCAGCTCCTGGGACTGCTCGGCCCCGGTCCTGTTCGAGCGGTCGGGGGTGAACTGCGGATCGCCGATGCCGGCGAAGCGCAGCCCGGCGACGGTCCTCGCCTTGCCGTCGTCGAGGACGTGGACGTTCTCCAGGCCTTCGAGGTAGCGCTGGGTGATCATCGAGTCGTGGTTGCCGCGGACCCAGACGTAGGGGGCGCCCAGGTCCTCGACGGGGTCCAGGAAGCCGTTCTCGGCGGCGGTGCCGTGGTCCATCGTGTCGCCCGAGTCGACGATCACGTCCACCTGGTACTGCTCCACCAGCGAGGCGATGATCTTCCAGCTCGCCGGGTTGAGGTGGATGTCGGAGACGTGCAGCACGCGGAGGGTGGTCGGGTCCGGCTGGTAGGCGGGGAGGGTGGAGGTGGCGTCGTACAGCTTGGTCACGTTGGTGACCAGGCGCGCCAGCTCCTTCTGGTAGACGTCGAACTCCGTGACGATGCTGCGCGCGTCGCCGACCAGGGAGGGGGCGGAGGAGAGCAGGCCGGAGAACTTCGGCTCCAGCACGGAGTCGGGGTTCCAGGTGGCGTACGCCGTGCCGCCGGACGCGGCCAGCAGGCCGAGGGCGAGGCCGCCGGCGGCGAGGGCGCGGCGGGGACGGCGGTAGACGAGGAGGCCCAGGGCGGTGGCGCCGGTGACCACGGCGACGCAGGAGCGCACGGCGAGGTCGGCGGTGCCGCGGGCGATGTCCCCGGTCACCTCGTCCTGGAGGCCGGAGAGGCGTTCGGGGTGGTCGACGAGGGCCTGGGAGCGCTCGGGGTCGAGCTGGTCGACGTTGACGTCCAGGCGGACGGGGGCCGTGTGGCTGGCGAGCCGGAGGTCACCGAGGGGCGAGATGTTGATCTTCGTGCCGCCGGTGACGGAGGGGCGCAGGGTCATGGTGGTGTCCATGGGGCCCACGGGGACACGGACGTTGCCGACGACGAGCAGCCCGAGCCAGGCGCCGAGGACCACCACGGCGACGAGGCCGACCGCGCGCATCCAGGGCCGCGGTTGTGGGGTGAGGGTGAGCGTCGCGGTGGTGGGCCGGCGGGAGCGCCGGCGGCCGGTGAGGGCCCGCGGGACCCGTGGGAGGCGACGGAAGGCGTTCAGGACGGCGGAGGGGACGCGGGCCATTGGTCCCGTATGCCCAAGTCGGTGGCCGGATATGCGGGGGCCGTACGCAACTCGTACGGACGGCTCGTACCCGACAATGGCTTCGTGCTGGAGATGACGCGCGAGATGTTCGAGGAGCTGGTCGCCGAGGCGCTGGACCGGATCCCGCCGGAGCTGACGCGACTGATGGACAACGTCGCGGTGTTCGTGGAGGACGAGCCGCCGGCGGACGATCCGGAGCTGCTCGGGCTGTACGAGGGGACGCCGCTGACGGAGCGGGGCGAGTGGTACGCGGGGGTGCTGCCGGACCGGATCACCGTCTACCGGGGGCCGACGCTGCGGATGTGCGAGTCCCGGGAGGACGTCGTCGCCGAGACGGAGATCACGGTGGTGCACGAGATCGCCCACCACTTCGGCATCGACGACGCCCGGCTGCACGCGCTCGGCTACGGATAGCCCGTACGCGAGGTTGTGCGCGTGTCTTCTTGCGGGTGGTGGGAGTTGGGGTTGTTGACCCTGTACTCCAATCGGAGGTGGCCCCGTGCGCCGCTTGTACGTACCCGTCCGCCTGGCCGCCACGGTCGTGGCCGTCGCCGCTGCCGCCGGCTGCATGAGTGTGGGTGAGGACGGTGCGGGCGGGAGCGGCGGGCCGTCGCACTCCGCGGGGAGGCCGGGCGGTGAGGCGCCGGACGGGGGCGCCACGGTGTCGGGCGGCGGTGCCGGGTACGGCGCCGCGTCGGCCGACGCGGCGCGCGGGGACGGCGAGGGCGAGGGGCACAGGGGCGGGGGCGAGAAGGGCAAGGCCGGGAAGGCGGCGTCCGCCGAGGCCTCGCCGTCCGCGGGGGTGAGCCGGTCCGCACCGGCCGACGACGGGCCGGACGGGCCCGCGGAGCCGACCCCGGACGACGGGCCCGTCCCCCCGGAGCCCTCGCGCACGCCCGATCCGGAGCCCACGCCGACGCCCGAGCCGCCGGTCACACCGGAGCCGACGCAGGCGGAGCCGTCCTCGTCGGCGCACCAGCCGCCCGAGACGCAGTTGGCGCAGCGGGAGCCGGCGCCGGAAGCGGGGGCGCCGGTCTAAGCCCTCTTCTCCAGCGCTTCCCCGCCCGTCGGACCCCGCGCTCACCTGCCGATTTGCTATTGGGGGTGCCGGGTGCGTATGGTGGCAGATCGTTTGATCCTATTTGCCCGGCGCCACTGCAGAGCGCGCCGTGTGGCGCGTACTCTCTCCCTTGCCGTGGTGGACCGCATCGAGGCGGTCGTAATTGCGAACTGCGAATCACGGAGTTGACGGGCGCGTGCCGAAGAGACTCCGGAAGGTTTCGCATTCGTATGCCCATCGCCAGTACTGATCACGTCGTCGTGCCCGAGAACATCGAGGACACCGACATCACCCCCGCCCCCGAGGCGGCCCCCGAACCCACCTTCGCCGACCTCGGCCTGCCCGAGGGCGTCGTGCGCAAGCTCGCGCAGAACGGCGTGACCACCCCCTTCCCGATCCAGGCCGCGACCATCCCGGACGCCCTGGCCGGCAAGGACATCCTCGGCCGTGGCCGCACCGGTTCCGGCAAGACCCTCTCCTTCGGTCTGCCGACCCTGGCCACGCTGGCCGGCGGCCGCACCGAGAAGCACAAGCCGCGCGCCGTCATCCTGACGCCGACGCGCGAGCTGGCCATGCAGGTCGCCGACGCGCTCCAGCCGTACGGCGACGTCGTCGGCCTGAAGATGAAGGTCGTCTGCGGCGGCACCTCGATGGGCAACCAGATCTACGCCCTCGAGCGCGGCGTCGACATCCTCGTCGCCACCCCCGGCCGCCTGCGCGACATCATCAACCGCGGCGCCTGCTCCCTGGAGAACGTGCAGATCGCGGTCCTCGACGAGGCCGACCAGATGTCCGACCTGGGCTTCCTGCCCGAGGTCACCGAGCTGCTCGACCAGGTCCCGGCCGGCGGCCAGCGGATGCTGTTCTCCGCCACCATGGAGAACGAGATCAAGACCCTCGTCGACCGGTACCTGAAGGACCCGGCCCTCCACGAGGTGGACGCGGCCCAGGGCGCGGTGACGACCATGTCGCACCACATCCTCGTCGTGAAGCCCAAGGACAAGGCGCCGGTCACCGCGGCCATCGCCTCCCGCAAGGGCCGCACCATCATCTTCGTCCGCACCCAGCTCGGCGCCGACCGCGTCGCCGAGCAGCTGCGCGACGCGGGCGTGAAGGCGGACGCGCTGCACGGCGGCATGACCCAGGGCGCGCGCACGCGCACCCTGGCCGACTTCAAGGACGGCTACGTCAACGTCCTGGTCGCCACCGACGTCGCCGCGCGCGGCATCCACGTCGACGGCATCGACCTGGTCCTCAACGTGGACCCGGCCGGCGACCACAAGGACTACCTGCACCGCGCGGGCCGTACGGCGCGCGCCGGCCGCACCGGCACCGTCGTCTCCCTGTCGCTGCCGCACCAGCGCCGTCAGATCTTCCGGCTGATGGAGGACGCGGGCGTCGACGCCACGCGCCACATCATCCAGGGCGGCGCCGCCTTCGAGCCGGAGGTCGCCGAGATCACCGGTGCCCGCTCGATGACCGAGGTGCAGGCCGAGTCCGCGGGCAACGCCGCGCAGCAGGCCGAGCGCGAGGTCGCCCAGCTCACCAAGGAGCTGGAGCGGGCCCAGCGCCGCGCCTCCGAGCTGCGCGAGGAGTCCGACCGGCTGCTGGCCCGGGTCGCGCGCGAGCGGGGCGAGGAGGTCGAGACGGTGGTCGCCGAGGCGGCCGAGGCCGAGGTCTCGCTGCCGGAGCAGCCGACCGCGCGGGACGTCGAGCGGACCGAGCGCGTGGAGCGTACGGAGGCCCCGGCACCGTACGAGCGGCGCGAGCGCCGGGACGACCGTCGGGACGACCGTGGTGGGCGTTCCTTCGAGCGTCGTGACGACCGTGGTGGCTTCAACCGTGACCGTGGTGACCGTCGGGACGACCGTGGTGGGCGTTCCTTCGAGCGTCGCGACGACCGCCGGGACGACCGCGGTGGCCGTTCCTTCGAGCGCCGCGACGACCGCGGCGGTTTCCGTCGGGACGACCGCCGGGACGACCGTGGTGGGCGTTCCTTCGAGCGCCGTGACGACCGTGGTGGCTTCAACCGTGACCGTGGTGACCGTCGGGACGACCGTGGTGGGCGTTCCTTCGAGCGTCGCGACGACCGCCGGGACGAC
>NZ_JBITCL010000005.1:441767-466696 GCF_044453165.1 Streptomyces sp. NPDC051740
ACAACCGCGGTGGCCGTTCCTTCGAGCGCCGCGACGACCGCGGCGGTTTCAACCGTGACCGTGACCGCGGCGAGCGTGGCGGCTTCCGCCGTGACGACCGCGGCGGCCACCGCGGCAGCGACCGTCCGTTCAACCGCGACCGCCAGGGCGACCGCCCCGGTTTCCACTCCGGTTCCCACGACCGCCCGTACGGCCGTCGTGACGACCACCGCGGCGGCGGCTCCTTCGGCCGCCGCGAGGACAAGCCGCGCTGGAAGCGCAACGGCTGACGCAGGCTCACCGAGCCGACCGGGAGGGCCCGCACGACACCCGTCGTGCGGGCCCTCCCGCGTTCCGCGCGGGACACGTCCGGACCCGCCTCCGCGATACCCGATCGGAGTCCCGGCCATGTCCGGCTATGCTCGGGGAGGCAACATCGCCAGGGGCCCTTAGCTCAATTGGCAGAGCAGTGGACTTTTAATCCATTGGTTGTGGGTTCGAGTCCCACAGGGCCTACCGGACCCCTCGGGGTCGGGACCCCCGTCTGACCTGGTCAGGCGGGGTTCCCGTCGTTTTCCGGTGCCTGCTCGGCGGTGAAATCCGCAGGCGAAGTGGTCACCAAGTGGTCACGCTGGCCCGCTGCTGGTCCGACCGACGCGGTCTGCCGCCAGGGCCTTGCCGTATCCGCGAGTCCTACTCACTCTCGTCGTTGGGCAGGGCGATCACGAACACGCCCTTGCCCTGTACGCCCTGAATGACGCCTTCCTCGGTCAGGACTTCCAGCGCGCTCTTGATGGTCCGCCGTGACACCGCGCCGCCGGTCTCCGCTTCCAACTCCGACTGCGAGGGCAGGCGCCGGCCGACCGGGATTTCACCGCGCCGGATGCGATCGCGCAGCACGTTGGCCAACTGCACGTACATCGGCGTCATGGCGTTCCGGTCCAGCTCAATCATGCTGCGACCGTAAGAGCACATCCTTACCTGTCATAGATCGAGATAGGCCGTCCGATGACGTACCAAGACGTACTAAGTTGGCGTACAGTCTCAAACAGAAGGCCCCCGCGGCCGTCCAGGGCCCGGGGGTATGGCCACCGCTGCACAGGAGCAGTGACGCATGGATCGTAGAACAGCTGCCCCCGCATGCGCCGAGTGTGTATGGCTCGGCACCGAGGAGCAGACCGCGCACACCGAGGGCGACTGTCGGGTATTGCTCATCCGGCACCGTGCCACCGCGCACGGGGGCGAAGAGTGAGCGCCGGCCAGGCCGCCGGGGGCGGCGAGGCAGCCAAGCCCGTACACCTCATGTCGATGCGGGTTATCCGCGTCCGTGACGGCCGGGTGGTCGAGCAGCGCAAGGAGGTACGCATCATGAGCGACATCCCGCCCGATCCGTTCGCACTCAGCTCGGCGTGGCCGCCGTGCCAGTGCCCGCGCCACCGTAACGAGTAGGTCCACGCTCGACCACGACGCCGACCGCGTCGAGCGCTTCGGAGCGGCCCGCCCTCGCATTCCGCGTCGAGGGCGGGCCGCTTTCTGCAAGCGCAGAGGATCGGTACCCAGGCCCTCGTCAGCAAGGACCTGAGCACACATCCGTTACGAGTATCGACAGCCGTATTCGTGTCTCTTCAGCCCTCGCTGAATCGCCTCCTGCTCCGTCATCGAGAGGTACTTGTCGTTGACGTAGCCGCAAGAAGACTCGCTGGAGTGGTAGCAGTCGGGGTCGGGCCCCGGAGGAACCAGCACGATACGGCGACGCGCTTTGATCGCCAGCTCTGCCGCTTGACTCCGACTCTGCAGCTCGCTCTTGAATCTGTTCTCAACGAGTAGAACCTCCTGGCGGAGTTTCACAAGCTGTTGCTCTCGTTCTCGGTTCAGCTCGTCATACAGTCGTGCCCGCTCAGCGTTCAGCTCTGTCACTTCCTGCGGTGCCAGCTCCATGACTACTCCGTTCGCTGCGGCTTTCAGAGGTGGGACAAGCCTGGCACCTCTCTGGTCCACAGGAAGCGGTCTTCCGCGAGGATGTGGAAAGGAGAGGTGCCGTGTGGCGAGCATGGCGAGCCGGTGCAGGCACTCATTCCTCGCCGACGCGGGCGAGCCGTCCGGGTATTGGGGCGGGTCCGCGGTCCTCGTAGAGCTTGGTGAGCTGCCTGTTCACGAACGCGGGCGAGCGGGTGGCGCAGTGGGTGGTCTCCCGGACGCTCACCCTGTCCGCCCAGCACGCTTCGACGACCCGGTGGGCCTGCTCGGTATCGGGGCGGGTGGGTGGCGCGCTGTTCACTCCGGGGCTGGTACCGGTGGTCACCCCGGCGGGGCGTACGGGCGGCGTGTCCGCAGTGAACGGTTTACCGCCGCCGAAGTGCTCGGCAAGCATGTGCACCCGCCGTACGACAAGCGGCGCGATGGCCGGATATGCCAACGCCCAACGGCCACTCGACAGGCAGCGTGGCTTGTTCAGCCACCACGTCCTTCCTCGGGGCGCGCCGCCGCAGGCGTGCCTCTCTGCGTGCCTCTCTGCGTGGCACCGAAGGCGTCGGTGAGACCGTCGAGGCGGTCGGCAAGGTCCCGGAGACGATCCGCGTGTGCCGTGAGGCTGTCCGAGAGGCGGCGCAAGTTGTCGGAACCATGTGGATGCCAGTCGCCGTTCATTTCGACGTTCACGAAGGGGACGTGGCCGGGTGGGCGCTCGGTGAAGGGGCGCTGCTCGAAGCATGCACGCAGAACCACCGCTGTGCCACGGCTCGTTGAGATTGTGAATTCGTAGTCAGGGCTCGCGTGCGTAATGTCGACGCGGTAGCCGCCGGGCTGATGTTCTGTCTCGCTTCCCGTACACCAGTCGGGTTCCCAGACGGTGACAGGCCCGTGGTCGCACGTGGGTACGGTCACTGTCCGGGACGAGTTGTCGTGATCCGGCATGAGCGGGTTCCTTGTTCGGGTGGTCATTGGCCCTGGGACGACGTGGGGCGGGGATCCCGGCTCATTCCTCGTTCAGGAGTTCAGCCGCGGCTTTCGGGTCCATGAGGGTCGACCAGGCTTGCTCGGCGGGAAGAAGGGGACGGCTGGGGAGGGCGTACTCGGGGTACCAGATGGTGGGGTCGCAGCCGGGGACATGGCGCAGAACGACCGCGACGAGATCGTCGGGGACGGAGCCGGTGATGCGCACCGCGACGTAGGTCTCATGGCCGTCGTCGGCGCGTACGAGGATGCCGAGGCGGAAGGTGGGAAAGTCGGCGGCGTGTTCATGACCGTCGTGCAGTGACCCACGAGCCAGTTCCCGGACAGCCGCAACGAGACGGCGGACAAGCCGGGCGCCGGCTTCGAGTTGGTAGCGGTCATGGTCGTTCTGGTCGGGGAGGAGGTGCCCGACATATGTTCTGGTGCTCAGGGGTTGACGGTTGTCGGCGTTATAGCGGGCTCGTGCAGCCCTCGCGGTCGTTTCCAGGGCTGAGTAGAAGTCGTCCGGCGACCCGTCCTCGCGTTGCCCGGCGGCGATGAGCCAGGGCAGGTCCTCGTCGGTCCAGACGGCTCCGCGCCAGCGTTGGACCTTGACTTTGAAAAGCACCTCATCATCGATCGAGCGGATCCGTTCATGTCCGGCCTCGTCGTCGGCGAAGTGTTCCCGGGCCTTGGCCAAGATCGGATGATCCAGTTCATCGAGCGGTTCCCGGGCTGACGGAAGCGGTAATCCCAAGTCCTCGCGGAGCGTGCGGAGGGTGGGTCGAGTGGGCCGCACGCATCAGTCGTCCTCGCCCGTTCCGCCGAGTTCCCTGATCCGCTCCGGTGACAGTCCGGTGAGCAGCGAGACGCTCGATTCCACGGTTCCGTCAAGCTTGCGCATCTTCTCCAGCATGCTGGCCCGAACCTCCTCACGGCGGATCTCCAGGTAGGTGCGGACGGCCTCCGCGACCAGGTCCTTCTTCGTCATCCCCAGAAAGTGGGCGCCGTCCGCGATCAGCTCGTCTATGGCCGCATCGACTTTCAACGGTGCCGTCGTCCGGGCTGTCCGACTCCGGGCTTCCTCTGTGATCTTCATGCTCACACCTTTCCTCTAGTACCAAAAGGTACTCCTATTCTTCTCTACTCGCGCCCGATCGGTGACAGAGAAGCGGGGGAGGGAGACCTGCGGCTACGCGTCGACGAACTGAGGTTCTTGGGTACCCGCAGGGGGTTGCTGCGTGAGCGGGCGACCGGGCACAGGCTGCCTGGAGCCGGGCCAGGCGGCAGCCCGCGCGTGCTCGACTAGGTATGACTCGACCGGGTACGAGCGGACAGCATTGGAAGATGCGGCATCACCCAGCAAGCCTTGATCTGCTGTGCGGCGCTCGAACCGGCTTCGGCCGGCTCGGGCGCCGCGTCATTTCACGGGACGCTCGTCCCGGTTCGGGTCGAGGAGCTGCACGGCGATCCCGGTGAGGACCAGGCCCGCCGCGATGAGGAGGCCGTCGGGGACGACGATGCCCGCGGCGAGCATGGTCACCCCGATGGCCAGCGCGCACCAGGCGCTCGTGCGCCGGTACTCGCGGGGGCGGGCCGGGCGGCCTTCGGAGAGTGAGCGGACGAAACGGGGGTCCTCGTGTTCGAGACGGGCCGCGAGGTCGACCAGGCGCTCGTCGTCGGACTGGGGCACGGCTCCTCCTTCCCAGGGGGCGGCCGCCCGGTGACACCGCCGGCGGCCATCGCTCCGTGACGCCGGGGGCGTAAGAGGGTGAACCGTCGGCCTGCCGCGAACTCGGCCCGGTACAAGGGAGTTTGCCCTTGTACCGACGTCGTCACCCGTCCGGTACGGCAGACTCCAGCGTCGCCCACCGACACCACCCGCGGCCATCCGTCGCGGGCCCCATCCGCCCTGGGCGCCACCGCGTACGCGGACCGCCCGGCCGGCCCTGGTCCCCGGGAAAAATGGGGGCTGTCGCCGATGGCGCGGGGACCGCGCGGCGCACACGCTGAGAGGGACGGCCCGCGCCGCGCCCCCGGTACGCGGGCCGTCGGCTCCCCGCACCGGGAGCCCGTGGCGAGCGGCCGACGGCGAGGAGGCGGTACGGGGTGCCCTGTTCTGGCGGATCTCCCTGCTGAACGCCGTCGTGCTCATCGTGGCCACGGCCCTGTTGCTGGGACCCGTCACGGTGTCCACGCCGGTCCCGCTCACCGAGACCGCGGTCCTCACGGTGGGGCTGGGGGAGCGGGGGCGGGGGTGGATCACTCGTTCGGGTGGGCCGGGCGGGATTCAAAGAGGGGAGCGAACATCGGAGCTACGTTTGGCGGCATGTCGCGTTTCCGGATGTACCCGACGGGCGAGCAGGAGCAGCGGATGCTGCTGCACTGCGCGCACGCGCGGTACGTGTGGAATCTGGCGGTCGAGCAGCACGCGTGCTGGCGGCCAGGCCGGAAGTCCGCGCCCGGGTTCGCGGAGCAGTGCCGCCAGCTGACCGAGGCCCGGCGGGACAATGACTGGCTGGCTGCGGGGAATGCGGATGTGCAGCAGCAGGCGTTGCAGGACTTCGCCAGGGCCAGGACCGCCCGGTTCGCCTCCGGGTTCGGTGAGCCGACCTGGCGCAGGAAGCATGTGCATGAGGGCTTCCGGGTGATCGGCACCGACCGGGTTCCGGTGTGTCATCCGGACGGTTCGCCGAAGCTGAACGCCAAGGGCGGGCAGGTGATGGGCCGGTCGGTGGTGGTGCGGAGGCTGAACCGGCGGTGGGCGCGGGTGAAGGTGCCCGGCTGTGGCTGGGTCCGCTTCCGCCTCACCCGCGCGGAGCTGCCGGTGGCGAAGACGTTCCGGGGCACCTTCCGCAACGGCCGGTGGCACATCGCCTTCGCCGTTATCCCCGGCCCCATCGACGCGCCCGGCACGGGGGAGGTCGTCGGGATCAACCGGGGTGTGAAGGTCACCGCTGCCCTGTCCGACGGCCGGAAGCTGAACTGCCCCCAGCTCACGGTCAGGGAACGGGCGCAGGTCCGCAAGCACCAGCGCCGTGCGGCCCGCGCCCCCCAAGGGCGGCGACCGCAAGCGGGCCGAGTACGCGAAGGTGGCCGGGCTGAAGGCGCGGGAGGTGGACCGGCGCAAGGACTGGTGTGAGAAGACCAGCACCATGCTCGCCCGCACCTATCGCCTGATCCGGTTCGAGAAACTGAACATCACGACCATGACCCGCTCGGCGAAGGGAACCGTCGAGCAGCCCGGTACGCGGGTGCGGCAGAAGGCGGGGCTGAACCGGGGCATCCTGGCCCAGGGCTGGGGTCTGCTGCGCCGCCGTACCGGTGAGAAGGCCCCCGGGCGGGTGGAGGACGTCCCCGCCCCGTACACGTCGTTGCGGTGCAGTGCCTGCGGCTGGATCGAGAAGGACTCGCGCAAGAGCCAAGCCGAGTTCGTCTGCGTGTCCTGCGGGTTCACCTGCAACGCGGATGAGAACGCTGCAGTGGACGTCGCGGCAGGACAGGGCGGGATCCCCCGCCCCCGGCGTGCAGCCGGTGCCGGAGGGGTGACAGCGGCCACCAGCCGCTCGAGCACCCGTGAACCCCAACCCGTCCGGGTTGGAATCCCCCTTTATCAAGAGGGGGAGGATGTCAAAACTACCTTGATCTGGTGCGGGAGGGCCGTCCCCTGCCGGTCAAGGCGATCACCGACCGCGAGGAGGAGATCCTGAAACTGGTCGCCGAGGGCCACACCTCGCAGCAGATCGCCGGTCTCCTCGTCATCAGCCCCAAGACCGTGGAGCGGCACCCCGCCAACCTGCTGGCCAAACTCGGCCTGAGGGACCGCCTGGAACTCACCCGGTACGCCATCCGCGTGGGGCTGATCGAGCCCTGACCGGCAGACTGGACCCCCACACCTGCCCCACCCGGAGTACGCCGATGCCGCACCCGTACGTCCTGCTGTCCGCCGCCGTCTCCCTCGACGGCTACCTGGACGACACCGGCCCCGAGCGGCTGCTGCTGTCCGGCCCGGCCGACTTCGACCGGGTCGACGAGGTACGGGCGTCCGTGGACGCCATCCTGGTCGGCGCCGGCACGATCCGCGCCGACAACCCCCGGCTGCTGGTCAACTCGCCCGAGCGGCGCGCCGCCCGCCTCGCCGACGGCCGGGCCGAGTACCCGCTCAAGGTCACCGTCAGCGGCTCCGGCGAGCTGGACCCGGCGGCCCGGTTCTGGCACACCGGCGGCGAGAAGGTCCTCTACACGACCGACGAGGGCGCCGAGCGCGCCCACGCCCTCGGTCTCGCCGCCGACGTCGTCCCGCTCGGCGCCGAGCTCGACTGGCGGCGGCTGCTGGAGCACCTGCACGCCGAGCGCGGGGTGCGGCGGCTCATGGTCGAGGGCGGCGGCACGGTCCACACGCAGCTCCTCACCGAGGGGCTGGCCGACGAGCTCCAGTTGGTCCTCGCCCCGCTGTTCGTCGGCGACCCCGAGGCCCCGCGCCTCTTCGGTCCCGGCTCCTACCAGGGCGGCCGGCTGCGGATGGTCGAGACCCGCCAGGTCGGCGACGTCGTCCTGACGCGCTACGAGCCCACCGCCCCCGGCACCGGCCCGCTGCCCTCCGCCGCCGACCACCACTGGCTGGCCCTCGCCTGTGAGCTGGCCGCCGAGTGCCCGCCCTCGGAGACGGCGTTCAGCGTGGGCGCGGTCGTGGTGGCCGCCGACGGTACGGAGCTGGCGCGCGGTCACTCCCGGGAGGGCGCCGACCCGGTGGTGCACGCGGAGGAGGCCGCGCTCGCCAAGACCGACCCCACGGACCCCCGGCTCGTCACCGCCACCGTGTACTCCAGCCTGGAGCCCTGCGCCCGCCGCGCGTCCCGCCCTGCGCCCTGTGCCCGGCTGGTCCTGGACGCGGGAGTGCGGAGGGTGGTCACGGCCTGGCGCGAGCCGGACACGTTCGTGGCGGACGCCGACGGCAGCGGCGTGCTGGCGGCCGGGGGCGCCACCGTCGTCGTCCTGCCGGAGCACGCGGACCGTGCCAAGGCACCCAACGGCCATCTGCTCGGCCGCTGAGACCGGGCCGCCGGTAACGGGTGTGCGCCGTGTCCCGCGGATGGCGTACACTGGTTTCAACGACGCGGGGTGGAGCAGCTCGGTAGCTCGCTGGGCTCATAACCCAGAGGTCGCAGGTTCAAATCCTGTCCCCGCTACTGAAGGCCGAGGGCCGGAATCCAAAGGATTCCGGCCCTCGGTGTTTTCCGTTTCCCGCCCGTCGCGGCCCGCTCCCGCCCGCTCCCCGTTCTCACTCGTTGTGAGCAACCCACCCCGCAGCGCATAACAACTGACGCACGGTCAGAAACCGCCCGTCACCCAAGACGGCCTGAGGTGCGGTCAACTCGCCCGTTTTTGGCCGCTCATGGCGCTTAAGTCCCCCCGGGGATCGTTAACGATCAAGAGGAACGGCTTGGAATACGACCCTCGCGTCTATTAACGTTCGATAACGCAGCGCGGTCGTCCCAGCCGTCACAGAAGGCGGCTCCGTGCGCACGCGCCGAATCCCGCAAGGGAACCGGGGAACCACCACCATGGGGTGAATCGCGTGGATACCGCCGTGGCGACACGGCTCGTATACGCGCGTAGGAGACCTTCCCGCTCCGAACCCGTCAGCTAACCCGGTAGGCGAAGACGGAAGGAAAGGAGCGCGCCCACGTGGCGTCCAACCCGCCTGCCCCCGAAGCCCCGTTCAAGCCGAGCGACACCGTCGCCTACGGCGCCGGCCACACCGACGAGGGCCCCTTCGAGGAGTGGAACCCCACCGCGGAGTCCCTTCGTCCCGTACGCGGCCGGCATCGCGTCTCCAAGCAGCGCGGCGGAGGACTCGCCCGCAGCTCCACCGTCCTGGGCGTCGGCGTCATAGCGGCCGTCGGCGCCGGCGGCATGGCCAGCGCCCAGACCGGCAAGCCGCCGGTCTCGATCTCCATGCCCGACCTCCCCAACGTGGGTTCCCTCATCTCCGACGAGGAAACCCCCGAGGGATCGTCCACCCCCCTCAGCACCCTCGCCATGACCGCCGCCGACACCGAGCAGGGCACCGCCGGCGCCGGTGAGGCGCTGCGCACCCGGATCATGGCCCAGGTCGAGCAGCAGCAGAGCCAGGCCGAGACCAAGGCCGCCGCCGAGGCCGTCGCCGCCGCCGAGAAGCAGGCCGCCGAGGCCGCGGCCAAGGCGGAGAAGGAGGCCGAGGCCAAGGCCGAGGCCGCCAAGAAGAAGGCGGAGGAGGAGGCCGCGAAGAAGGCCGAGGCCGAGCGCCTCGCCGAGCTGGCCAAGCAGTACGCGCTGCCGACCTCCTCGTACACCCTCTCCTCGACCTTCGGCCAGGCCGGCGCCTACTGGTCCTCCGGCTACCACACCGGCCTCGACTTCGCCGCCCCCACGGGCACGCTGATCAAGGCGGTCCACACCGGCACGATCACCTCCGCCGGCTGGGACGGCTCCTACGGCTACAAGACCGTGCTCACTCTCGACGACGGCACCGAGATCTGGTACGCTCACCAGTCCTCCATCAGCGTCAGCGTCGGCCAGAAGGTCAACACCGGCGATGTGATCGGCCGCGTCGGCTCCACCGGCAACTCCACCGGCGCCCACCTCCACCTGGAGGTCCACTCCGGCGGCTCCGGCTCGGGCATCGACCCGATGGCGTGGCTGCAGAGCAAGGGCCTCACCCCCTGAGCCCCGCCGCTTCCGAACCCCGGCAGTCCCGACGACGACCCCCCGATGTCAGGGCTGCCGGTCAGGTGTTCTCGGGGGCGGTGCGGGGCCGTCAGGACCGGCGGGCGTTCGGGTCGTGCGTGGTGTACGGGTACCCGTACGGCGGCTGTCCGTGCGGTGGATGCCCGTAGCCGCCGTACGCGCCGTACCAGCCGTACCCCGCCCACGGTGCCGTGGCGACCGGAACCCGGGGCGCGGTCGCGCGGGCCGCGTGCTCCAGGGCGGGCCGGGCCGCTGACCGCCGGTGCCACAGCTCCAGCAGCAGCTCGCGTTCCCGCGTGATGAAGTCCGTCCCCGCCCGCCCGAGCCGCCCCCGGTGCCGCAGGAACGCCAGCGACGTCGCGTACGCCTCGTACGCGGCGACCGACCGTGCCGCCGCCCTCCCGCCGTGGCGGCGCGCGTACCGCCGGGCGAGGCGCCGAGCCCGCATCGAGCCCAGTGCGAACGGCCCCGCCGCGTCGATCCACCCGGCGGCCACGTACGCGGGCAGCTCCGCCCGTACGGTCCGCAGCTCCCGCTGCCGCGTCCACACCGCCAGCCAGGTCAGCAGCCCGAACGCCGGCACCATGAACGCCGCGTACACCGCGAGGAAGCCGTACTGGCCGAGCGCCGAGGAGCCGTTCCACAGCGCGTGCACGCCCATCGCGAGGAGCAGCCCGCCGAGCGGCGGCAGCACGCGCCGGGCCCGCTGCCGGTCCGTGGACAGCGCGGCGATGCCGAAGCCGATCCCGGTGAGCACGGTGAACAGGGGATGCGCGAACGGCGACATCACGACGCGGACGAAGAAGGTCGCCGCGGTGACCGAGGCGATGCCGCTGTCGCCGGTGAGCTGGTCGGTGCCGAAGGCGGTGCCGAGGTAGAGGATGTTCTCGGTGAACGCGAAGCCGGTGGCGGTGACCCCGGCTATCACCACGCCGTCGAGGATCCCGGTGAAGTCGCGTCTGCGGAACAGGAACACCAGCAGGACGGCAGCGGCCTTCGCGGACTCCTCCACCACCGGCGCTATGACGGTCGAGCCGAGGGTGTCGGCGCCGGTCGGGTCGGCGGTCGCCGTCGCTATCCACCGGGTGGCGAAACTGTTCGCGACGATCGCCATCAGCGCCGCCGCGCAGGCACCCCAGGCGAAGGAGAACAGCAGGTTCCGCCAGGGTCCCGGCTCGACCCGGTCCAGCCACCGGAAGGCGGCGACGAGAAGCGGCACGGGCAGGACGGCGAGGCCGAGCCCGACCAGGAACCCCCGCGTCCCGGTCTGCTCGCGCACCAGCGCGAGGATGACAAGACCGGACAGGGCGAGCAGCGTGATCAGCGCGCCGTACCGCACCCAGGGCCGCTGCCACCAGTGCGCGTGCCGCGGCGCTCCGCCGGGAGGCGTCGGGTACGGGGGACTGATGGCCACGGGATCGACCCTAACGAGGCGGGGCTGTATCAGGCTCGGTCTGCTGCCTGCTCGTCCCGCGGTACGTGGCGGAAGAGCACGTCGTTCACCACATGACCCTTCTCCAGTCCCTGCCCCTCGAAACGGGTGAGCGGCCGGAAGGCGGGACGCGGCGCGAAACCGCCGTCCGGCCGCGTGTTCTCGAAGCAGGGATGCGCGGTGAGCACCTCCAGCATCTGCTCCGCGTACGGCTCCCAGTCGGTGGCGCAGTGCAGTACCGCCCCCGGCGCGAGGCGGGTCGCGGCGAGGGTGAGGAACTCCGGCTGGATCAGCCGCCGCTTGTGGTGCCGCTTCTTCGGCCAGGGGTCGGGGAAGTACACGCGCAGTCCGCCGAGGGAGCCGGGGGCGAGCATCTCGCGCAGCAGGATGATCGCGTCACCGTTGCCGACCCGTACGTTGGTCAGCCCGAGCCGGTCGGCGAGGTTGAGCAGATTGCCCTGGCCGGGGGTGTGGACGTCCACGGCGAGGATGTTGGTGGCCGGGTCGGCGGCGGCCATCCGCGCGGTGGCCTCGCCCATGCCGAAGCCGATCTCCAGGACGACGGGGTTGTCGTTGCCGAAGAACTCCGCGAGGTCGAGCCGCCGGCTGCCGTCGATGTCGAATCCCCAGGCGGGCCACAGCCGCTGCAGGGCGTCCGCCTGCCCGGCGGTCACCCGGCTGCGCCGCGGCTGGAAGCTCCGGATCCGCCGCTCGAAGTGCGACCCGGCGGGATCGGCCTTCGGCCCGTCGGGAAACCGGGGCTCCCCCTTGGCCCGGGTATGCCGGACGGACACCCCGGGCGTGTGCGGCGAGTCCTGGCCGGGGGCAGGACGAAGGGCTTCGGAAGCGTTAACGGTGTCAGACACAGTGCCTCCGATTTTACGGGGCCCGCGCACGGAGCCCCGGAACGGAATCCGGGGAGGCCCCCTGCGGGGGCGGCAGGGCTGAGAGGTGCCCGGGGTTGTGGCCGGTTCCGCCCCTGCCGGGGTCGGTTGTGGCTGAGTGCCGGAACGGAATCCGGGGAGGCCCCCTGCGGGGGCGGCAGGGCTGAGAGGTGCCCGGGGTTGTGGCCGGGACGGGCTTTCCCGGGGTCGGTTCCGCCCTTGCCGGGGCTGGTTGTGGCTGAGTGCCGGGTCGTGGTGCGGAGGGTTCTCGCGGGGCGGCAGGGGCGGAGGGTGTCCGGGGTTGTGGCCGGTGTGGTCCTTTCCGAGGCCGGGGGTGGGTGTGCGGTGTGCGGTGTGCGTCGGGCCGTGGTTCGGGGCTGTGTGCTCGTCGGCGTTCCGTTCGCCCGGTCAGGACGGTGCGGGTCCGTCCCCGGTCGCCGCCGTGGTCCCGGGTGCGGGAGCGGCGACGCCGGGTTCAGCGCTGCGCTGTCTCCAGCGCCGCCAGTGCCCGTCGCGCGACCTCGCGGCCGATCGGCAGGGACGCCGTCGCCGCCGGGGAGGGGGCGTTCAGTACGTGGACCGTGCGGGCGGTCTCCTGGATCAGGAAGTCGTCGGCCAGGGTGCCGTCCCGCAGCACCGCCTGGGCCCGTACCCCGGCCGCCGCCGGCACCAGGTCGTCCTCCCGCACCGCGGGCAGCAGCCGGCGTACGGCCCGGGTGAAGGCCTGCCTGGACAGCGAGCGGTGCAGTTCGCCGGTGCCGTACCGCCAGTGGCGGCGGGCCAGCTGCCAGGAGCCCGGCCAGGCCAGGGTCGCCCCCAGCTCGCGCGGACGCACCGTGCGCCAGTCGTAGCCCTCGCGGGCCAGCGCCGGTACCGCGTTGGGGCCGACGTGGACGCCGCCGTCGATGCCCCGGGTGAGGTGGACGCCGAGGAAGGGGAACGCCGGGTCGGGCACCGGGTAGACCAGGCCGCGCACCAGCTCCGGCCGGGCCAGCTCGTAGTACTCGCCGCGGAACGGCACGATCCGGGCGCCGGGCTCGTCACCGGTGCGGCGGGCGATCTCGTCGCAGTGCAGACCGGCGCAGTTCACCAGCACCCGGCCGCGTACGACGTCGCCGCCGGCCGTCAGGACGGCGACTCCCCGGTCGGGCCGGCGGTCGACGCGTATCACCCGCGCCCCGTAGCGGATCTCCGCGCCCGCCGCCTGCGACGCCTGAGCGAGCCGGCGGGCCACCGCGGTGAAGTCGCAGATGCCGGTGGTGCCGACGTGGATGGCCGCGAGGCCGTCGACCTCCGGCTCGTACTCCGCGATCTGCGCGCCGCACAGCTCGCGGACCGCGATGCCGTTCTCCCGGCCGCGCTGGACCAGGGCGTGCAGCCGGGGCAGCTCCTCGCGGGTCGTGGCGACGATCAGCTTGCCCGTCACGGCGTGCGGGATGCCGTACTCCGCGCAGAACTTGACCATCTCCGCGGCGCCCGACACCGCGTACCGCGCCTTCAGCGAACCGGGGCGGTAGTAGACGCCGCTGTGGATGACGCCGCTGTTGCGGCCCGTCTGGTGCCGGGCGGGGCCCGGCTCCTTCTCCAGCACCGCGACCCGCGTGCCCGGCGCCGCGCGCGTGAGCGCGTACGCCGTCGACAGGCCGACGATCCCGCCGCCGATCACCAGCACGTCGCAGTCGTACGACCACCCCGTCACCACCCGCACCACCTCCCGCGTCCGATAGTGCACTGCGCCACTGACAACGCCTTCAAACCCGGAAGGCGGGTTCTCGGCGCGGATCGGGTCAGGCGGTCGTCATCAGCAGTGGGCGGGCGCGTTCACGCAGTTCGACCACGCGGGGTTCGTCGCCGTAGGGCTCCAGACGGTGCAGGAGGTCCCTGACGTACTCGGTGGTGCGGACGGACGAGATGCGGCCCGCGACCTCCACCGCGCGCACCCCCTGCTCGCAGGCCGCGTCCAGGTTGCCCGACTCCAGTTCGGCGACCGCCGAGACGACCAGCCGCAGTCCGTGCGAGCGCACGAACTCCTCCGTCGGACTGGACAGCGCCTGCTCGGTGAAACGGCGGACCTGGCGGGGCGCCTTCAGGTCGCGGTAGCACTCCGCGGCGTCGGCGGCGAAACGGTCGTAGGAGTAGAAGCCGAGCCAGGTCGGGTCGCTGTCGCCGGGGCGGGAGCGTTCCAGCCAGCTCTCCGCCGACCTCAGGGCGGCACCGGCCGCCTGGGCGTCCCCCGCGCGTGCGTGCGCCCGTGCCTCGACGAGGCGGAAGAAGCTCAGGGTGCGGGCGGTGGCCAGGCCCCGGTTGCGCTCCAGGGCGGCCTGGGCGAGGTCCACGCCCTCGTCGCCGAAGCCGCGGTAGGTCGCCTGCAGCGACATCGAGGCGAGCACGTAACCGCCCAGGGGGACGTCGGCCGCCGCGCGGGCCAGGCGCAGGGCCTGGATGTAGTAGCGCTGGGCGGCCTCCTGCTGGCCCGTGTCGAAGGCCATCCAGCCGGCCAGGCGGGTGAGTTCGGCCGACGCGCCGAAGAGGGAGCGGCCGACGTCGTCGGAGTAGGAGCCGAGCAGCAGCGGGGCCGCCTCGACCCTCAGGCATTCGGGGACCATCGACGAACGCCAGTCCCCTCCGCCGTACTTGGAGTCCCAGCGCCGGGCGTCCTCGGCGGCCTCCCGCAGTTTCCGCACATCGCTGTGGCCGACTTTGGACGGTGCGCCGGAGCCGTCGGCGGGATTCGCCTCACGCGCCACCGAGCTGTCGGCCGGGGTTATCAGCCAGCGGGATGCGGGCGTCGCGTACGCGCTCACCGCGAACGATCCGGCGAGCGACTGCCAGATGCCGCCGGAGCCGGCTCTGCGGCCCGCCAGGTCCAGCCGGTACAGCTCCGTGGCGGAGCGCACCGCCTGTCCGACGTCACGGGGGAAGGCGAGGCCCACCTCGGGTGCGGGGTCCGCGTCCGCCAGGCCGATCTCGTGGAGCGGCACCGGACGGCCCAGCTTCTGGCCGATGGCGGCGGCGATCAGGTGCGGGGCGGCGCCCTGCGGCACCATGCCCTTCGACACCCAGCGCGCCACCGACGTCTTGTCGTAGCGAAGTGTCAGTCCTCGCTGGGCGCCAAGGTCGTTGACGCGTCGCGCGAGGCCTGCGTTGGAGATTCCCGCGAGGGCGAGAACGGTGCCGAGCTTTTCGTTCGGCCCGCGTTGCTCCCTGGACATGCGCCACCCCTCGACACAGACGGCTGCCGCGCTGGCATAACCACGCGGCATTCGTAAACCCAGCGTAGTTCGCCGCATCCCAAGCGTTAAGGGGCATTCTTCCGGATGGCGGGATTGTGGTCCGTACTGAAGTACGGGTCCGATACGCGCAGTTGCGGCGCGCTCCCGGTGTGTGGCTGTGCGCCCGTGTGTGCGCTCTTCTCCGGCCATCGCGGGAGCGGTTCCATGGTCGGCGCGTGGGTCGGCCCGCTGTACTGGATCCAGTGGGCTGGGGGACACCGCCGCCTACATCCCCGCGGGCGGCGGAACGGTCCGGGAGGCGTGTCCCGTCTCCCGGACTGCGCGACCGCCCAACGGTGCGCAGAGCCTGTACGGAGCGTGTTCGAGGCTGGCCTCACCGCTCTGATTTGGCCGAAAATCGACCCCACTCTTTCGGGTGTATCACTGCTTCTACGCTGGTAATTGACGGCGCGTTGGGGGTTTAAGGGGCGCGCTATGGGGGCGCATTCGTGTCGTGATGACGTGGCCGGCCGCGTGGCGCCGGTACGGTGACTCCTCTGTGGCGGGCGCCCGTCCGGGCGGGGCGGGTGTCTCCGCCGGGGCGCATCCGACGGAGCACGTACGGCTCCGGCACCCCTCCTGAGCGCCTCCTTCATGGCAGCATGGGGAACCGGTTCGTACGGTGCACTGGTTGTCCACAGCGTGTGGAGGCGGCGATGCGGTGGTTGGTGGGATGGAGCAGCACCGCCGCGGGCGCCACGGGGTTCGGCCCCACCGGCTCCGCCGGCGCCACCGGGGTGGACGGCGAGACCGTGCACCCCGTGGGGTCCCAGCTGCTGTGGGGTGACCCCGACCCGCTCTGGGCGGTCGGCGACTGGCGCCCCGACGAGGTACGGGTGGTCAAGGCCGACGAGCAGACCCGGATCGCCGTCCTCGGCACGTGCGGGGCCTCCGACGAACAACTGCGCGTCGCGCTGTTCGCCGCGCGGGGCGGGGCGCTCCGGCACCTGACCGCCTGGCCGGGGAGCTACACGGCGGTCGTGCAGGTGGGGCGCCGGGTCACCGTCTGCGGTGATCTCGCCGGTGCCCGGCCGGTCTTCCACACCCCCTGGGCGGGCGGCACCGCGTACGCGACCGCCGCGCTGCCGCTCGCCGACCTCATCGAGGCCAACCTCGACTTCGGACACCTCGCCGCGCTGCTCGCCGCCCCCGACGTACCGGCCGCGCTCCACGACTCCACCCCGTACGACGGCGTGAAACGCATTCCGCCGGGGCATGCGCTGATCCTGCGCGCCGGGGCGCGCGAGATCGCCGGGTACGAACCCGTCGCCTCGCTCGCCGTCGCCGCGCCGCCCGCCGACCCCGACCACGCGGTGGACGCCGTGCGGGACGCGCTGGTCGAGGCCGTACGGACACGGCTGGCCGCGCCCCGGCACGTTCCCGGCGCCGGTATCGACCCCGGGCCCGTGCCCGGGATGGGGCCCGCCGAGCGGCGGGCGGCCCGGGGGACGCCGGTGCCGGGGATCGGGGCCGATCTGTCCGGCGGGCCGGCGTCCGGGGCGCTGGCGCTGCTGGCCGCGGGACTGCCCGGGATGCCGGGGACCGTGCTGGGGCACGGGACGGGGGCGGGGGAGCGGCTGCTGGCCGTCACCTTCAACGACCTCGCCGGCGGGCCCGGTGGGGTGCGGGACGACGGCGAGCTGTCGCGGGCGGGGGCGCTGGCCGCCAATCCGCGGCTGCACCACGTGGTGGTGGCCGGGGAGGCGTCGACGCTTCCGTACGTCGATCTGGACGGGCCGCTGACGGACGAGCCCGGGCCCTCGCTGGTGTCGGCCGCGCGGCACCGGGCGCGGCTGGCGGCGGGGAGCGCGGATCACTTCACCGGGTACGGGGCGAAGCAGGTGCTGGACGCGCATCCGGCGCGGCTGGCCGACCTGCTGATGGACCGCAAGCGGCGGCATCTGGTGCGGCCGGTGGCCGCGCTGGCGAAGGCCGACGGGTCCGTGATGGTGCCCGCGCGCGTGTACGCCGCCGCTCGGCGGCTGGCGCGCACGCCGTACCGGGCGGGACTGGAGTCGCTCGCGGAGCGGCTGTTGCAGCGGCGGCTGGACGACGACGGGCCCGGGGGCGCGGCGGATGCCTCGCTGGCCGCGCTGACCTGGGGGAGACCCGGGCCGGCGGCGCGCTGGCTGACGGGTGAGGCGCTGGCTGAAGTATCGGTTCGTCTGCAGGCTTCGACGCGGCGGTCCGAGGTGGGGCCGGGGCAGCGGCCCGGCGACTTCCGGGCGCGGGCGGCGCTGGCCCGGCACGCGGCGGATCTGCGGGTGCTGGAGCAGGCGGCCGAGATCCGCTCCCAGCGGCTGCACGCGCCGTTCCTCGACAACCAGGTCGTGCGGGCGTGCCGGGCGCTGCCGGAGGCGCTGCGGGTGCAGCCGGGGGCGCGGGCCTCGATCCTGCGGTCGGTGCTGGAGGGGGCGGGGGTGCGGGAGCTGCCGGCGGGCTGGGGGGCGCCGGGGGCGGCCGGTCCTGCGGTCGCGGCGCGTACGGGACTGCGGGTGGCGGCGGACTCGCTGGTGGCGCTGTTCGACACGCCGCTGCTGGCGGAGGCGGGGCTGGTCGAGGCGCGGGTGGTGCGCAAGGCCCTGCGGGGCGCGGCGGAGGGCGAACCGCTGCCGCTGGACGGCCTGGCGGATCTGGTCGCCCTGGAGGTGTGGCTGCGCCGCCTGCTGGCCCGCAGGGGAACCTGCTGGACAGGCACCCCGGCCCGCCAACGCGCGGTCCCGGGCGGAATCGCCCCCCAACGCGGCGCCCTCGGCGCCGGCACAGCCGGCACCCGCTGAGGTTCGCCTGCGGCGCGGCTTTACCCATGCAGGGGTACCCGCAAGGCGCGCCGGGCCGCATGAACACCCCCGGCCCACACCCACGCCGGGGCACCCGTCAGGCGCCGGGGCCGCGGCCCCACCGAGCACCCCCTACGCCGGGCGTGAACGCAACCCCTCCAGCAGGATGTCCAGCAGCCGCGCCGACGCCGCGGCCTGCTGCGCCGCATCCGGCAGGGACGGTGCCGCCGTCGCGATCACCAGCAGGACGTCGGACACCGACACATCCGGCCGAAGCTCGCCCGCGGCCCGCGCCCGGGCCACCAACTGCCCGACGACGTCCAGCAGCTGCGCCGCCCCCGCGTCGTCCTCCGCCGCCACAGCCACCGGCGCCTCCGACACCAGCCGCAGCTCACCCGCCCCCGCCATCTGCGTCCGCTGCTGCGGCAACCGCGCGTGGTCCGGCAGACCGTGCTCCTCCGCCACCCCCACCCGCAGCACCTGCGGCGGCAGCAGCCGCCCCGCGCCGGAGGCGACCGACGTGCGCAGGAAACGGGACAGCGCCGACCACGGCTCGTCCTCCTGGCCGAGCGCCGCCCGTGCCTGGTCGGTCAGCCGGGAGGTCTCCTCCTCGGCGATCCGCCGCACCAGGACGTCCTTGCTCGGGAAGCGCCGGTACACCGTGCCCACGCCGACTCGCGCCCGGCGTGCCACGTCCTCCATCGGCGCGCCGTAGCCCAGTTCGCCGAAGACCTCCCGCGCGGCACGCAGTACGTGCTCCAGATTGCGCTGGGCGTCCACACGCAGCGGTGTCGTGCGCGTCCCGTCCGGACGTCCGCCGGCCGCGAGAGCGGAAGACCAATGAGAGTCCTGAACATGCATATGTATTCCCCCGGTAATGACGTCTCCCCCCGGAGACTTCTCCCCGCCATTGATGTCCGGGGCGTGTGGAACAGGTCCGGCTTGTCGGTCCCGCCCGTCGCGAGCCCGATGAGCGCATCCCCCTACACCCCGTCGACAGACGAACATAGTTGAGAGGGAGTCAATTCAGAAGGGGCAGGTTCCGCACGGAGCGCCCCTCGATCGGAGTACGGGTCGTATACGTCCTGAATGTACCCCCGAGCGAAGGCAGGTCCACCGCTGCTGACCAGGGGGAATTCCGGCAGGGTCGGTGAATCGGCCAACCCGGTGCGCGCGGGCCTCCCGGTCACACAATTCGTCGGGGCTGTGGACAAACGCAAGCGACGGGTGCGTCATGGGAGGGTGAAGGAACGTGCGCGCATTCTCGTTGTCGGCGGTGGCTACGTCGGGATGTACACGGCCCTGCGCCTCCAGCGGAGGCTGAAACGGGAACTCGGGCGGGGCGAGGCCGAGATCACGGTCGTCACCCCGGATCCGTACATGACGTACCAGCCCTTCCTCCCCGAAGCGGCCGCCGGTGCCATCTCCCCTCGCCACGTCGTCGTACCGCTGCGTCGTGTCCTCGACCGGTGCCACGTCGTCATCGGCGAGGCCACCCGCGTCGACCACGCCGAACGCATCGCCACCGTCAGCACGCTCGCCACCGGCGAGGAGGGCACGGGAGGGCGGCGGATCGCGTACGACGAACTGGTGCTCGCGCCCGGCTCCGTGTCGCGCACCCTCCCGATCCCCGGCCTCGCCGACCACGCCATCGGCTTCAGGACGGTGGAGGAGGCCATCGGCCTGCGCAACCATGTGCTGGAGCAGATGGACATCGCGTCCTCCACGCGGGACCCGGCCATCCGCGACGCCGCCCTGACTTTCGTCTTCGTCGGCGGCGGCTACGCGGGCGTCGAGGCGCTCGGCGAGCTGGAGGACATGGCCCGCTACGCCGCGCGGTACTACCACAACATCCGGCCCGAGGACATGAAGTGGATCCTCGTCGAGGCGTCCGGGCGGATCCTGCCCGAGGTCGGGGAGGAGATGGGCCGGTACACCGTCACCGAACTGCGCCGACGCAACATCGACGTACGTCTCGAGACGCGGCTGGAGTCCTGCGCCGACCGCGTCGCCGTGCTCAGCGACGGGTCACGCTTCCCCACGCGTACGGTCGTGTGGACCGCCGGCGTCAAACCGCATCCCGTCCTCGCCGCCACCGATCTGCCGCTGAACGGGCGGGGGCGGCTGAAGTGCACCGCCGAGCTGGTCGTGGACGGGGCCGCACACGCGTGGGCCGCCGGGGACGCCGCCGCCGTCCCCGACGTCACCGCGCGGGAGCCGGGGCGGGAGTGCGCCCCCAACGCGCAGCATGCGCTCCGCCAGGCGCGGACCCTCGGTGACAACGTCGTCCACTCCCTGCGGGGCGAACCGCTGGAGACGTACGCCCACAAGTACGCCGGTTCCGTCGCCTCCCTCGGGCTGCACAAGGGCGTCGCCCAGGTGTGCGGACGCAAGCTCAAGGGCTACCCCGCCTGGTTCATGCACCGGACCTACCACCTCAGCCGGGTCCCGACCTTCAACCGCAAGGCGCGGGTCGCCGCCGAGTGGACACTCGCCGGGCTCTTCAAACGGGAGGTCGTCTCGCTCGGATCACTCGAGCATCCCCGTGCGGAGTTCGAACTGGCGGCCGGTGGAAAGCCTTCTCAGGACCCCCCGCACAACCCGAAGGGGTCGTCCTGACCGGACCCAGGAACTCCAGCGGCCGGACCGGCGTCTGACGGATGTCGGCCCGGTCGGCACCCTGCCAGACTGGTCCACCACCGCGGGCGGGCCCCCGCCCACCCCGGTGCGGCCCCCGGGGCCCCGGCCGGTCCCGGTTTCCGGCCGCCGACAACTACATGAGGCAAGGATTCGTGAACTTCACGCGCTGGAGCGCCCGGCTCCCCGGAACGCAGCGCCGCGCCGCAGCGCGGAACGAGCAGGCGGTCTCCCCGGACCGGCGGGGAGAGGGCTCCGTGCCCGGGGCCCGCGCCGAACAACTCACCGACGACGTGCGGCCCGTGCCCGCCGTCGACGACCTCGGGGTGCGCGAGGTCCTGGACCACGTCCCCTCCCTCGTCGCCCTGGTCCACGGCCCCGACCACCGCATCGCCTACGTCAACGACGCCTACACGGCGGCCTTCGGCGCCCGCCCGATCGGCGCCCCCGCGCGCGGAGCCCTCCCCGAGCTGGAGGCACTCGGTCTGCTGCCCCTCCTCGACCAGGTCCTGCGCAGCGGCAAGCCCCGCACGGTGAAGTCCCGCAAGGCCCCCGACGGCCGCTCCTACACCTTCACCTGCACCCCGGTCACCGAGGGCGAGGGCCGCGGGGTGCTCGTCTTCGCCACCGACGTCACCGACCACGCCGAGGCCGCCGAACGCCTGCGCGCCAGCGAACGCCGCCAGCGCGAGACCGCCGTCACCCTCCAGCGCTCCCTCCTCCCCCAGGAACTGGAGGAGCCCGACGACCTGCGCGTCGCCGCCACCTACCACCCCGGCGGCACCGAGGCCGCCGTCGGCGGCGACTGGTACGACGTGATCACCCTGGGCGGCGGCCGCACCGCCCTCGTCATCGGCGACGTCATGGGACGAGGAGTGCGCGCGGCGGCGGTCATGGGCCAGCTCCGCACGGCCGTACGGGCCTACGCGCGGCTCGACCTCCCGCCGCACGAGGTGCTCCAGCTCCTCGACGGCCTCGCCATGGAGATCGACGCCAACCAGATCGCCACCTGCGTCTACGCCATCCACGACCCCAACGAGGGCAGCCTGGTGTACGCCTCCGCCGGCCACCTGCCCATCCTGGTCCGCGACGAGAACGGCACCGTCCGGCGCGCCGACGAACCGACCGGCCCCCCGCTCGGCACCGGCGGCTGGATGCACGCGTCCGGCTCCGTCCCCCTCACTCCCGGCTCCACCGCCGTCCTCTACACGGACGGCCTGGTCGAGCGGAGGAACGAGGACCTGGACGAGGGCATCGCCGCCCTGGAACGCGCCCTGGCCGGAGCCACCGGCAGCCCCCAGGTCGTCTGCGACCGCCTGGTCCGCTCGGCCGGCGTCACCCCGGACCACGACGACGACGTCGCCGTCCTGGTCCTCCAGCACCCCGCCCGCAAGGGCGCGGAGGGCGAGCTCTTCCGCAACGCCGCGCTGGAGCTGCTCGGCGGGGTCGAGGCGGCCCCGCGCGCGCGTGCCTTCGCCTCCGGTGTGCTGACCAGCTGGCGCTTCCCCGTCGAGCTGCACGACCTGGGCGTCCTGGCCACCAGTGAACTGGTCGCCAACTCCCTCCAGCACGGCACACCACCCATGCGGCTGCGACTGCGCCGCACCGACCGCCGCCTGATCATCGAGGTCACCGACGGCGACGACCACCTGCCGAGGCGCCGCCGCGCGGAACCAGGCGACGAGTCCGGCCGGGGCATCGCCATCGTCGCGACGATCGCCTCCGGCTGGGGCAGCAGACGCACCCCGGGCGGCGGCAAGGCGGTCTGGTGCGAGTTCCTCCTGCCGAAGCCGAAGACGCCCGGCTCGTAGCGGAGCCGGGCGTACGGGAGTGGGGGTATGAGGGTGGGCGTATGGAGGTGGGGCAGGGGCGCGTGGATCAGGCGTGCGCCGGAGCCTGGCCCGCTGCCGCACCGCCCTGCACCACCACACGGCTCCGCGCCACCGACGGCTGGTCCTGCACGTCCGTGAGATGCCGTCCGAGCCGCACCGCCAGCACCGTGATGCCCAGCGAGAACAGCAGGAAGATCACGACGTACGGCCCGTGCAGCGAGGCACCCAGCGGCCCGCCCACCGCCGGCCCCACGGCCAGCGCGAGCTGCTTCACCAGGGCGAACGCCGAGTTGTACTGCCCCGCCATCCCGGTCGGCGCGAGATCGGCGACCAGCGGCGCGAGCGTCGGCGACAGCATCGCCTCACCGAGCCCGAACAGCGCGTACGTCGAGATGAACGCGGCGGTCGCCATCGTCCGGCTCCCGTTCCCCAGCCCCGCGTACCCGGCCACGGCCCACGCCACGGCCCAGATCAGCCCCACGGACGCGATCACGCGCGAGCGCTTGCGCCGCTCGACGAACCGCAGCACCGCGAACTGCGCGACCACGATCACCAGGGTGTTCGCGGCCAGCGCCGTTCCCAGCGCGGAAGTGGAGATCCCGGCGGCCTCGACGCCGTACGCGCTCAGCCCCGACTCGAACTGTCCGTAGCAGGCGAAGAACAGCACGAAGCCCAGCACACACAGCCGCACCATGGCCCGGTTGCCCAGCAACTGCTTCCAGCTGCCCTTGGCCGACTGCGCCGGAGTGCCCCCGACGCGCGGCGCGCGCGGCATCCGCGCCGTCGCCATCACCACGACCAGCAGCAGGAACATCGCCGCCTCGATCGCGAAGAGGAGGACGAAGGAGCTCGCTTCCGTGGGATCCACGAGGTGACCGCCGATGAGACCGCCGACGCCGAGCCCGAGGTTCTGCAGGAAGAACTGCGTGGCGAACGCCCGCGACCGGTTCTCCATGGTCGAGCAGTCCACGATCATCGTCGCGAGCGCCGGCTGCATCACCGCCTGCCCGGCGCCCAGCGCCGCCGCCGACAGCAGCACGGTCGCCGCACCACTCGACAGGCCCAGGCTCAGCGCCCCGACCGCGGCCGTGACCAGGGCGACGAGCAGCACCGGCAGCGGGCCGCGCCGGACGATCGCCCGTCCGGCGAACGGCAGCACGATCAGCGCGGCCACGGCGAAGACGGCGAGTACGAGACCCGCCGTCATGGCTCCCAGCCCTCGCACCTGCGCCACGTAGACGTACAGGTACGGAACCGTGAAGCCCAGCCCGAACGCGCTGAGTGCGTTGCCCACGTGGATCCGGCGCATCGCCGCGCCCATCGCCCTGGTCACGTTCACCTCTCTCAAGCAAGTAGTTAGGAGTGAAGACTTAGAAGCTAAAGTTCGATACTAAAGGCTACACAGTGAAGGACTTCAAAGCAAAGGAGGGGCGTGCCATACTGCGGCCATGGGCGATACCTCCGGCCTCGGCGAGCCGACACTCGAAGAGCAGATCGCCGCGTACCAGCGCGAGTTCCAGGACCTCGACCCCCAGGTCGAGAAGATCGTCAACGCGCTGTCCCGCCTGAACCGCCGCATGAACGTCGCCTACGGCCGTCAGACCGCCGAGCTCGGCATCACCAACGCCGACTGGGAGGTCCTCAAGGCCCTCGTCCTCTCCGGCGCCCCGTACCGCATGGGTCCCGGTGACCTCGCCAAGCGCCTCGGCCTGACCCCGGCCGCCATGACCCACCGGATCGACCGCATGGTCACCGAGGGGCTGGTCGACCGGGAGCGGGACGAGAACAACCGGGTCCGCGTGATCGTGGAGCTGACCTCCGCCGGCCGTGAGAAGTGGCTCGAGGCGATGCGCCTGGCCACCGTCTTCGAGGAGGACCTCCTCCAGGACCTCGACCCGGACGAGCGGGCGACGCTGGGTGAGGTCCTCACCCGCCTTCTGCGCCGGGTGGAACACGCCCAGCCGGACGCCGGCGGACGCCTCAGCGACCTGGACTGAAAAATCTTGGCCGGGGGATGTTGACAGCCGCCTCTCCGATCCGTAAGGTTCTTCGGGTTGCCACGGGGCCGTAACGGTTCTTCGGCAGCACCTTCCGCCGCATCAGCGGCACTCAAAACTCCAGCACGACCTCCCAGTGGGAACGATTTCGGCGTGCCCGAATTCAATTCCAACCCTCGATTTGAGGAACACGGAGAGAGTCCGCTAAGGTTTGAGACGTCGGAACGGCCCAACAGCCGGGAAGGCAGCCCGCTCTGACCGGGAATCAGGACCGAAAGGATCTGATAGAGTCGGAACCGCCGGAAAGGGAAACGCGAGAGCGGAACCCCGGAAAGCACCGAGGAAATCGGATCGGAAAGATCTGATAGAGTCGGAAACGCAAGACCGAAGGGAAGCGCCCGGAGGAAAGCCCGCGAGGGTGAGTACAAAGGAAGCGTCCGTTCCTTGAGAACTCAA